>NZ_JZIM01000015.1:0-78906 GCF_000963215.1 Xanthomonas sp. MUS 060 | reverse complement strand
GAACTTTGACTTCTTCATGGCGACGGGCCTCCTTAGGCCTAAGTGTCGCCGAATTTTCTGGTTCTGGCCGGCCCAAATTATAGGGGGGAGGTCAGCGCTTGAGCGCGGCCACGACCGCCTTGCTGTCGCCAGCGTTGACGTAGCGCAAGCTGGCACGCACCAGGTGCACGATGCACAGTTGCATGAGCGTGTGCGGAAACACCGCTTGCACCGCCTCGGGTAGGCCCTTCAAGCCATCCATGCAGGCGATGTAGATGTCCCGCACGCCGCGATGACGTAGTTCGGTCAACACGGACAGCCAGAATTTGGCCCTTGACTTCTTCATGGCGACGGGCCTCCTTAGGCCTAAGTGTCGCCGAATTTTCTGGTTCTGGCCGGCCCAAATTATAGGGGGGAGGTCAGCGCTTGAGCGCGGCCACGACCGCCTTGCTGTCGCCAGCGTTGACGTAGCGCAAGCTGGCACGCACCAGGTGCACGATGCACAGTTGCATGAGCGTGTGCGGAAACACCGCTTGCACCGCCTCGGGTAGGCCCTTCAAGCCATCCATGCAGGCGATGTAGATGTCCCGCACGCCGCGATGACGTAGTTCGGTCAACACGGACAGCCAGAATTTGGCCCCCTCCCTTGTGCTCAGCCAACCACAGACCAAGCACCTCCTTCTCCCCCCGCAAGTTGACCCCCAGCACCACGTGCGCGGCCTTGTTGATGACCTGCTTGTTGTGCTGCACCTTCACCACGATCCCGTCCAACCACACGATCGGATAGATCGTCTCCAGCGGTCGCGATTGCCAGGCCCGCGCCTCCTCCAGCACCGCGTCGGTCATCTGCGCGATCAAGGCATGCGATATCTCCACCCCATACAAGTCCACCAGCGCCGACTCGATGTCGCGTGTGGTCATGCCGCGCGCATACAACGCCAGAATCTTCTCCTCCATCCCCGCCAGTCGCACTTGGCGCTTCTTCACCCACTGTGGAGCGAATGTGCACGCGCGGTCGCGCGGGGTCTCAATCTGCAAGTCGCCCACCGCGCTTTGCACCGTCTTGCGGCTTTTGCCATTGCGCACGTTGCCGCCTGCGCGTTCATGCGGCGCATGGCCCACATGCGCCTGCATCTGTGCCTCCAGCGAGCGGTTGATCATGTGTTGCAACATCTGCGAAAACAGCTTCTCCACGTCCTGTGGCGTCTTGCAGCCTGACGTCAGGTCGTCCAGCATCGCCTTATCCAGTTCCACTTGCCTGCTCCTCTCTCCGGTCAGCGCCGGTAGCTTGTCAAAGGGCAGTTACACAGTTCAATTTACAGGCTCGTAGGCGTTCGTAGTCACGGGCCAGGCGCCGGAACCGATTGATCCAACCAAAACTGCGCTCCACGACCCAGCGGCGCGGCAGGAGCACAAAGCCTTTCTTGGCCTCCTGCAGCTTTACCACGTGCAGAATGCTGCCCATCGCGACCGATCGCTTACCAGCTCAGGACGACTTTGCCTGCTTTCCCTTCTTCCATCAGGTCGAAACCTTTTTGGAATTCGTCGATGGTCAATTGGTGGGTGAGTACCTTGCCCAAAGGAAAACCGGACAGGACCAACTGGGTCATCTTGTACCAGGTCTCGTACATCTTGCGGCCATAGATGCCTTGCACGGTCAGACCCTTGAAGATGATCTTGTCCCAGTCGGCGCCAGCGCCGCGCGGCATGATGCCGAGCATGGCGATCTTGCCGCCGTGGTACATGCAGTCGAGCATGTCGTTGAAGGCGCGTGGGTTGCCGCTCATTTCCAGGCCCACGTCGAAGCCTTCCATATGCAGGTCGGCCATCACGTCCCGGAGCGAGGTATTGGCGACGTTGACCACGCGAGTGGCGCCCATGTCCGCCGCAAGTTTGAGCCGAAAGTCGTTGACGTCGGTCACCACCACGTTGCGTGCACCGATGTGCTTGCAGATGCCGGCGGCGATGATGCCGATCGGGCCGGCGCCGGTGATCAATACATCCTCGCCGATCACGTCGAATTCCAACGCGCAGTGCGCGGCGTTGCCGTAGGGATCGAAGAACGCTGCCAACTCCGATGGAATCGGATCGGGAATCGGCCACAGGTTGGACGCCGGTATCACCATGTACTCGGCGAAGGCGCCGTTGACGTTGACGCCGATGCCGAGGGTGTTCGGACACAGATGCGGGCGTCCACCGCGGCAGTTGCGGCAGTGGCCGCAGACAATATGGCCTTCTGCGGAAACGCGCTGGCCGATCTGATAGCCGCTGACCGCTGGGCCCAGTTCGGCGATGCGGCCGACGAATTCGTGGCCGATGGTCAGGCCGGGCTTGATCGTGCGCTGACTCCATTCGTCCCACAGGTAGATGTGCAGGTCGGTGCCGCAGATCGCGGTTTTTTCCAGTTTGATGAGGACTTCGTTGGGGCCAGGCGTCGGCACCGGCACCTGTTCCAGCCAGATGCCCTTGGCTGCGTCGCGCTTGACCAGCGCCTTCATTGTCTGCGCCATGGTGGTGCAAGGTTCGGTTGGAGAGGAGCAAAGTATAAGCCGCGCGTTGGCATGGTCATGCGCTGCGGCGTATGGGGTGCCATTGGTCACGGTCGGGAACAGCTGCTGTCGTCGTTAAACTGGCGGATCTTTCTTCAAGGAAACCGATTCTATGCGTCCGACTCCGTGGACCAGCGCCGTTGCCGTTGCCGCCGTTCTGGCCAGTGTTTCGTGCGCCCATGCCGGTGAGGGTATGTGGGTGCCACAGCAGTTGCCGGATATCGCCGGCCCGCTGCAAAAAGCCGGTTTGAAACTGTCGCCACAGCAACTGGCCGACCTGACCGGCGACCCCATGGGCGCGGTGGTCTCGCTCGGTGGCTGCACCGCCAGCTTCGTCTCCCCGCAAGGCTTGGTGGTGACCAACCACCATTGTGCCTACGGTGCGATCCAGCTCAATTCCACCCCGCAGAAGAACCTGATCCGCGACGGTTTCAACGCTGCCACTGGCGGCGCGGAATTGAGCGCCGGTCCGAACGAACGCATCTACGTCCTCGATCGCATCACCGACGTCACCGCGCAGGCCAAGGCGGCCATGGACGTCGCTGGCAAGGATGCGCTCAAACGCAAGCAGGCGCTGGAAAACTTCGACAAGGCGCAGGTCGCCGCATGCGAGGCCGAGGCCGGTTATCGCTGCACGCTGTACAGCTTCTCCGGTGGCAATACCTACCGTTTGTTCCGTAATTTGGAAATCCGCGACGTCCGCCTGGTGTACGCGCCGCCGTCGGGAATCGGCAAGTTCGGTGGTGACATCGACAACTGGATGTGGCCGCGCCACACCGGCGATTTCTCGTTCTTTCGTGCCTATGTCGGCAAGGACGGCAAGCCTGCGGCGTATGCCAAGGACAACGTGCCGTACCAGCCTAAGCATTTCCTGGCATTCGCCGACCAGCCGCTGGGCGCGGGCGATTTCGTGATGGTGGCCGGCTACCCTGGGCGCACCAGTCGTTACGCGCTGGCTGCCGAATTCGACGCCGTCGCCGACTGGGGTTATCCCGTGGCCGCGCACCAATACCGCGACCTGATCGCATTGGTGGAGCAGGCCGGAAAGCAGAACCCCGAGATTCAGGTGAAGTACGCGGCCACGATGGCCAGTTGGAACAACGTCGCCAAGAACTACGAAGGTCAGTTGGAAGGCTTCAAGCGCATCGACGCCGCCGCCAAGAAACGCGAAGAGGAGCGTGCGGTGCTGGAGTGGTTGAAACATCAGGGGCGCACGGGCAGTGCGGCCTTGCAGGCGCATGCGCAATTGCTGGTGCTGAACGAGCAAGCCCAAACCACCCGCGACCGCGACCTGGTGCTGCGGCAGTTGCGCCGTACCGGCGTGCTGGGAAGTGCGGTGTCGCTGTACCGCCTGGCGATCGAACGCGCCAAGCCGGATGCCGAGCGCGAGCCGGGGTATCAAGCGCGTGACCTGCCCGAGATCGAGGGTGCGATGAAGCAGATGGAGCATCGTTATGTTCCGGCGATGGACAGCCAACTGCAGCGTTACTGGTTTGCGCAATACCTGAAGTTGCCCAAGGCGCAGCATCTGCCGGCGCTGGATCAGTGGCTGGCCGGCGCCGATGCGCAAGTCGCCGCTACGCGGCTGGCCGGCACGCGGTTGGGCAGCACAGAGGAGCGTCTGAAGTGGTTGCATGCCGACCGCGCCGCGTTCGAAGCCAGCGACGATCCTGCGCTGCGCTACGCGGTGGCATTGATGCCTGCGTTGCTGCAGATCGAGCGCGAACAGAAGCGCCGCGAAGGCGAGGATCTGTTGGCGCGTCCGCGCTACTTGCAGGCGGTGGCCGATTACAAGAAGAGCAAGGGGGAGTTCGTCTACCCGGATGCCAACTCCTCGCTGCGCATCACCTTTGGCAACGTCATGGGGTATGCGCCGAAGGATGGCGTGTTCTACACCCCGTTCACGACGCTCGATGGCGTGGTCGCCAAGGACACCGGGAGCGAACCGTTCGATTCGCCCAAGGCGCTGTTGCAAGCGGCCAAGGCCAAGCGCTATGGCGGCCTGGAAGACAAGAAACTGGGTACGGTGCCGGTGGATTTCCTGTCCGATCTGGATATCACCGGCGGCAACTCCGGTTCGCCGGTGATGGACGCGCACGGCAAACTGGTTGGTCTGGCATTCGACGGTAACTGGGAGTCGGTGAGTTCGAATTGGGTGTTCGACCCGGCGATGACCCGAATGATCGCGGTTGATACGCGCTACCTGCATTGGATCATGCAGGAAGTGGCGCCGGCACCGCGGCTGTTGCAAGAGTTGAAACTGGCCAAGTGATGTGGGCATTGCGACGGCGGCACTGTGATCGCCGCCGTTGCCGCAGGCCGTGGTGACGACAAAGCGGCACCGCACAGGTTTTCACCAACGGAGCGAGTATCATGCCGCTCCGTTTTCGTTAGCGAGACGGTTTTTCCCCCAACGGAATCTCAGCGCATGCGCATTTTGCTCGCCCGTCACGGCGAAACCCCGTGGAACGCCGAAGGCCGCTACCAGGGCCAGATCGACATCCCGCTTTCTCCGGTAGGCCAGGCCCAGGCCCAGGCATTGGGTGCGCGCCTGCGTGAAGTGTCGCTGTCGCGTGCGGTCGCCTCGCCGCTCTTGCGTGCGCAGCGCACCGCATGTTTGGCCCTGGGCGCCGAGCGTGAAGCGATGTTGCAGACCGAGCCGGACTTGCAGGAAATCGCCCACGGCGAGTGGGAGGGGTTGCTGGCCAGCGAGATTCACGACAAGGACCCGGCGCGCTTGCGCGCCTGGCGCGAAGAGCCCGACACCGTGCTGATGCCGGGCGGGGAATCGCTGCGGCAGGTGTTGGAGCGCTCCTGGCGCGGTCTGGCGCGCGCCACCGAAGGGCTGGGCGAACACGACACCTTGCTGGTGGTGGCACACGATGCGGTTAACCGGGTGATCCTGTGCCGAGTACTGGGCCTGCCGATTGCGCGGCTGTGGAGTTTCCGTCAGGCGCCCACCACGTTGAATCTGCTGGAAGGGCCGGATCTGGACCAGTTGGAGGTGGTGCGGTTGAACGATTGCGCGCACCACACACCGTTCTTCGGCGAGGCAAAGCACCGGGCGCTGTAATCGCCGCTCATTCGTTCGTCTTGCGATGCTGTGCATAGTGATGCAACAGCACAAAAGCAAAGCACGGCTGCGGCGGTTCACCCGTTTTCGGCACATCAATCGAGTCGGGTCGATCGTATGAACACGCTTTCCGATTGGCTGGCCTATATCGAGCAGCAACATCCGCGCGACATCGCCATGGGCCTGGAGCGGGTGCGTGCAGTGGCCGTGCGCATGGGTCTGACCCGACCAGCCAAGCGCGTCATCACCGTCGGTGGCACCAACGGCAAAGGGTCGACGGTGGCCTTCATCGAGGCGATCGCGCGTGCCGGCGGTTGGGCGGTGGGCAGCTACACCTCGCCGCATCTATTGCGCTACAACGAGCGGGTACGTCTCGATGGCGAAGAGGCCAGCGATGCGCAATTGATCGCTGGTTTCGCCGCAGTGGAGGCCGCGCGCGGCGACACGCCGCTGACCTATTTCGAATACGGCACCCTGGCGGCACTGTGGTTGTTCCAGCAGGCAGCGCTGGATCTGGCGGTGTTGGAAGTGGGCCTGGGGGGCCGGCTCGACGCGGTGAACGTCGTCGATGCCGATGTGGCGGTGATCACTACCGTGGACATCGACCATACAGATTGGCTCGGCAGCGACCGCGAAGCGATCGGTGCGGAGAAAGCCGGTATTGCGCGGCCGTGGAAGCCCCTGGTGCTCGGCGAGATTGATCCGCCCTCCAGTGTGCTGCGCCATGCCTATGCGATCGGTGCCAGTACGTTCCGCGCCGGCAGCGATTTCTTCCACGAACCGCTCGACGCCGAGCGCTGGCGTTGGCGCGACGTCGGCACCAACCTATTGTTGCCGTTGCCGCAGTTGCGCGCGCCGGTACAGCGAGCCAATGCCGCCACTGCCATCGCCGCGCTGCGTGCGCTGCGCAAGTCCCTGCCGCGTAGCGCTTACGCCGACGGCATTGCGGCGGCACGTTTGCGGGGACGGCTGCAGGTTTGCATGCGCGATGGGGTGGAGGTGCTGGTCGACGTCGGCCACAATCCGCAGGCGGCGAGGGAACTGGCCGCATCGCTGCAAGCGCAGCCGATTGTCGGCGCAACCCGGGCCGTATTCGCGGCGTTGGGCGACAAGGACGCCGTCGGTGTGGTGAAGGCGTTGGAAGGGCAGGTCGATACCTGGCACCTGGCCGGCTTGTCCGGAGCGCGCGCCCAGAGCGGTGTGCAATTGCGGGAACGGCTGGCCGGCACTGCCGCCGCCGTGGCCGTCGTCGCCGAGAGTGTCGTGCAGGCGTTGCAGCAAGCGTTGCAGCAGGCGCGTCCTGGTGACCGGGTGCTGGTGTTCGGTTCGTTCCACACGGCGGCCGACGCGCTGCATTGGCTGCATTCAGCCGATTGATCCCGCCCCTTGCTAGGGTCACCTTATAATTGCTGCGGCACTCCGCCATGCCGCTCCCCCAAATTTTTCCGTGGATACCGTCCTGAAACAGCGATTGATTGGCGCCCTGATCCTGGTGGCGCTTGCCGTGATCTTCCTGCCGATGTTGGTCAAGGGGCCTGCGCCCGATAGCGGGGTCGCCAACGTACCGCTGAAGGCACCTGCTGCGCCCGCCGATGGCCAGTTCGAGACCCGTGAGTTACCTCTGGTGACTCCGGGCGAGACCCCCAGCGGTGGTGCGGTGGGCATGACTCAAGCGCCCGCCACCGCCACGGCTGCGACGCCGCCTGCCGCCGCACCCGCGCCGATGCAGGATAATCCCGATGCCGCCGATCTGGCCACTCCGGCCACCGGTAGTGCCGCGCAACCGCTGCCGCCGAGCGTGGCGGCGGGGAATTACGCGGTCAATTTTGGCGCTTACGCCACCCCGGCCGATGCCGATGCGGTGGTCGCGCGGCTCAAGCAGGCGCATTTGCCGGGTTTCCGTGAGGCGACCATGCTGGGCGGACGCCAGGCATGGCGGGTACGGATCGGTCCCTATGCCGACCGTGCCCAGGCTGAATCGGTACGCTTGCAGGCGGTCAAGGTGCGTAACGATGTCAATGCCCAGGTGGTGACCCTGGACGCTGCGCCAAGTCCTGCCGTCGCGCCTCCGGCAGCCAGCAGCGTGGCCGTTGCCGCGCCGAGCGCGCCTGCCAAGACCGAGGCGTTGCCGGCGCCGCAGGCCAAGCCGGTCGTCGCAGCCAAGCCCGCGTCGCCCAAGCCTGAGTCTGCGAAGCCCGAGCCTGCCAAGCCGGAAGCATCCAAGTCCGAGCCGACCAAGTCTGCCGTTACCGCCGCCGCTAAACCGGCGCCTAGCGCGCCGGCGGCGCCGGCCGCGTCCGGTACCGGTTTCGCCGTCCAACTGGGCGCCTTTGCCAAGAACGAAGACGCCGATGCACTGCGCGATAAGGCCCGCGCGGCCGGCTTCAGCGCCTTCGTCGAGCAGGTCCGCACCGACAAGGGCACCTTGAGTCGGGTCCGGGTCGGGCCGGTCGCCAGCCGTGCCGAGGCCGAGCAGTTGCGCGTGCAGGTTGCGGCAAAGGTCGGTATCAGCGGTATGGTACGTCCACATCCTTGATCGGGCTGTGGCCCATGGAGTTGCCTGCATGTTCCAGGGAAGGCAAACGTGGTGCGCGATCCACGCGAAGCAGTACGGTCGAGGGAGGCACGCATGATCGACATCGTGTTGTTGGCCGTGATCCTGGTCTCGGCCTTGCTCGGTGCCTTGCGCGGTTTCGTCGGCATCGTGGTCGGGACCCTGTCCTGGCTGCTGGCGGGTTGGGCCAGCTTCCAGTTCGGCGGAGATGTCGGGCGCTGGCTGGCCGACAGCCCGCATCCGAGCATGAGCTACTACTTCGGCGGCTATGCGTTGACGTTTGTGACGGTGATGCTGGTGGTCGGTATCACCGGCATGGTGATCCGCACCGTGGTGCGTTCCACCATGTTGTCGGGCACCGACCGCGCGCTCGGGTTTGGCCTGGGCGCGTTGCGCGGCGGGTTCTTCGCTGCCGTGCTGATCTTACTGATGAGCTTCACCCCGCTGACTCGCGAACCGCAGTGGCGCCAATCGATGGTGCTGCCGGTGTTGAGCCCCGGTGTGAGCTGGATGCGCGCGCAATTGCCGGACTGGCGCGTGCCGCAACTGAATATGTCGCAATTACCGCAACTCAACATGTCGAAGATGGATTTGGGCAACGTGCCTTCGGCGGGCGATAATGCCACCGTGCACAATGCCCTGCAGGCGACTGGTCTGCAGGACATGATGTCCAAGGCCCTGGGGCGTCCCGGGGCGCGGTCCGGGACGCCCGGGAACGATCCGTCGCAGCGCATGCCTGCGAATATCGACCCGGCGCAGGCGCGTCCGGCAGCGCGCGATCCGGCACGGGTCGAGTCCAACGGCCAGGCACGGCCACCTTCCCAATAGCGGCATTCGTACTGCGGAGAGTGTTCAAATGTGTGGCATCGTTGGAATCGTCGGCAACCAGAATGTGGCCGGTCAACTCTATGACGGCCTGGCCGTGTTGCAGCATCGCGGCCAGGACGCGGCAGGCATCGCCACCGCCGATGGCACCCGGCTGCGTGTGCAGAAGGCCAACGGCTTGGTGCGTGATGTGTTCGACGAAAAGCGCATGGCGGTGCTGGAAGGCCGCGTCGGCATCGCCCATTGCCGTTATCCCACTGCTGGTTCGGAAGGGATGGACGAAGCGCAGCCGTTTTACGTCAACTCGCCCTACGGCATCGCGCTGGCTCACAACGGCAATCTGATCAACACCGAGGCGTTGCGTCAGCAGGTGTTCGAAGCCGACCGTCGCAACATCAACACTGATTCGGACAGCGAGGTGCTGCTGAACGTGTTCGCCTACGAGCTGGACGCGCAGCGCATGTTGACCCCGGAAGCGGCGATCCGCGCGGTGGCCGGCGTGCATCGTCGCTGCAAGGGCGGCTACGCGGTGGTCAGCGTGGTGCTGGGCCTGGGGTTGGTCGCGTTCCGCGATCCGCACGGCATCCGCCCGCTGGTACTGGGCAAGCGCGAGGGCGTGGAGGGTGACGAGTACATCGTGGCGTCCGAATCCTCGGCGCTGGACATCCTCGGCTTTACCCGCGTGCGCGACGTGCGTCCCGGCGAGGCGCTGGTCATTACCGGTCGCGGCGAACTGTTCTGCGAAGTCTGTGCCTCGCCCACCCACCACACGCCCTGCATCTTCGAGTACGTGTACTTCGCCCGCCCGGACTCGATGATCGACAACGTCTCGGTGCACAAGGCGCGCATGCGCATGGGCATGAAGCTGGGCGAGAAGATCCTGCGCCTGCGTCCGGACCACGACATCGACACCATCATCCCGATCCCGGACACCTCGCGCGACGCCGCACTGGAGATGTCCAACGTGCTCGGGGTGAAGTACCGCGAGGGCTTCGTCAAGAATCGCTATATCGGCCGCACGTTCATCATGCCGGGGCAGGGCGAGCGGGTGAAGTCGGTACGTCGCAAACTCAACCCGATCCACCTGGAGTTCCGCAATCGCGTGGTGCTGCTGGTGGACGATTCGATTGTGCGCGGCACCACCAGCCGGCAGATCGTGCAGATGGCGCGCGAAGCCGGCGCACGCAAGGTCTACCTGGCCAGTGCCGCACCGCCGGTGCGCTATCCCAACATCTACGGCATCGACATGCCTGCCGCCGACGAACTGGTCGCGCATGGTCGCAGCGAAGAGGAAGTCCAGGAGTTCCTTGGGTGCGACTGGTTGATCTATCAAGATCTGGAGGATCTGGAGACGGCCGTGCGCGAGGGCAATCCGGAACTGAAGACGTTCGACTCCTCCTGTTTCAACGGCCACTACACCACGGGCATCGAACCGGATTATTTCGAGCGCATCATGCAGTTGCGCTCGGACGAGGCAAAGCGCAAGCGCCGTGCCTGAGCGGCATGATGGTGCCGCCGCTACCGATTGCGCGGTGGTGTCGGCTGGTTTGGTCGCGCTGCTCGGCGACCAGGCGGCGCAGCCCTGCGCTGCGGTGACCGGCGATCTATATCTGGCCGCCCGTGCCTGCCTGGATGCAGCCGATCCTGCCGAAAAAGTGGCCCTCACCCAGCGTTATGCCGCTGCCTGGCGCAACGGTGCACTGGCGATCTCGGCCACGGCGCCGGCGCCCGAGCCGATGCGCATGCCAGGACGACCGCCACGTCCGTTGCTGGTGCATCCGCGTGCGCTGTCGCGACGTGGGCTCGGCAGTCCCGAAGGCCGCGCGGCCTTCATTCATGCCATCGCGCATATCGAGCTCAATGCCATCGATCTGGCCTGGGATGCGGTCTATCGTTTTCGCGGGCTGCCGACGGCGTTTTACGCCGATTGGGTCGCGGTGGCGGATGACGAGTCGCGCCACTTCGTGTTGCTGCGCGACCGCCTGCACGCGTTGGGTCACGCGTATGGCGATTTTGCCGCGCATAACGGTCTGTGGGAGATGTGCGAGAAGACCGCGCATGACGGTCTGGCGCGGATGGCGCTGGTGCCGCGGGTGCTGGAGGCGCGCGGACTGGACGTGACTCCAGGCATGATCGTCAAACTGCGCGCGCTCGGCGACGAGGCCACGGCGCAGATTCTGGAACTGATCCTGCGCGAGGAAGTGGCGCATGTCGCCGCCGGTTCGCGCTGGTACCGCTGGTATTGCGAACGCGCGGGAATCGAGCCGCGTGCGCGCTTCGCCGAGCTGCTGCGTGAATATGCCGGCGGTTACCTGCACGGCCCATTCAATTTGCAGGCGCGCCTACAGGCCGGTTTTGACGAAGACGAACTGCTGGCGTTGCAGCATCATGCCGGTTGAGCCGGTGATTGCTGCGGCGGATGCGCCCTGTTTGCGCGGAAACATCGAGCGCGGTGTCGTTTCTGACGAGGCGATCAGGTCTATTGCGACTGAGCAGTGGGACGGCCGATGGCGATTCGGCAGATCGCGTCACTCAGGCGCTGATTGCGCTGCGAGCGCACGGGCATGTTGGTCTGATTCGAGGTAGTCGATACGCATTGTGCTGGCGATGCGCTACGCCAGCTTTCGCGCCTTAAGGCGAACGCGATGCTACAGCTGTTGCAACCGGCATCCTTGCGCATCCGCGCGTAGAACCGAGCCCTGTTCGTACCAGTCGCCGAGTACGATGCGGGTGCAGGCACGGCCATCGATGTCCAGTGCATGCACGGCGGGGCGGTGGGTGTGGCCGTGGATCATGCGCGTGACGCCGTAGCGTGCGAAGGTCGCGGCCACCTCGGCCGGCGCCACATCGGTGATGGTCTCGAACTGCGCGCGGTCGCCCTGCTTCAGTTCGGTCTGGCGCGCCTGGCTGGCGGCGCGCGCATGTTGTGCGTAGGCGATGCGCGCTTGCAGTGGTTGTGCCAGGAACTGCTGCTGGAATGCCGGGTCCCGGGTCTGCGCACGGAACGCCTGGTAGGCGGTATCGTCGGTGCACAGCAGGTCGCCATGCATCAGCAGCGTGGGCTCGCCGTATAGATCGATCACGCAGGGATCTGGCAATAGGCGGATGCCGGCACGCTGCGCGTAGTCGGCACCGAGCAGGAAATCGCGGTTGCCGTGCATGAAAAATACCGGCACGCCAGCGTCGTGTAGTGCGCGTAGTTCCAGCGCCACCGCATCAGCGGCGGCCGATGGCGTGTCGTCGCCGATCCATGCCTCGAACAGGTCGCCGAGGATGTATAACGCTTCGGCTTGGCGCGCCTCCCCACGCAGGAAGTTCAGGCACAGCTCGGTGATTGCCGGCCGTGCCGGATCCAGATGCAGGTCGGAGATGAACAGCGTGGTCATTGCGGCATTGTAATGCCCGGACTCGGGACCGGGAATCGGCGACAGCGCGTTACGACGTTGCGTAATTGCGTAGGCTTGCCGATGCGCATGCCACTGCGCGGTGCATCATCTGCCATCGCGGTTGAGTGCGGCCTTGCGTTTCGGGCCTCGGGTCACGTATTGCCGGTGCTTGCTTATCCCACTAGCCATAGCGATAACCCGGCCAACAGCGTACCGAGACCGGTCGCGGCAAGTACGTCGCTGGGGTAATGCAGTCCCAGCACCACGCGCGACAACGCCACGCAGGCGATGAACGGCACCAATAGCGGCGCCAGCCAAGGGTAGTAGGCCAGGGCGACGATGCCGAAGGACACCGCATGCAAGGTATGACCGGAGGGGAAGCTGAATTCGTCCAGCGGTGCCACCCAGGCGCGGATGCGCAGGTCGGCGGCATATGGGCGCGGGCGTCGCGTCCAGCGTTTGAGGCCTTTGTACAGGCTCAATGCGACCACGCCGGTGGCGGCCATGTGCGCCGAGGCGAAGACGCCGTTCATGCCGTCGCACAACACCAGCAAGGTCATCAGCGCGTACCAGAACACGCCATCGCCGAGCCGGCTGATCAGCGAGAAGAAGTGCCGCACCGAGCGCCGTCGGCACCAGTGGTTGGCGCGGCGGCACCAGCGTGTCTCGTGCCCGCGCAGGGTGTCAAGCCGCGTCGACATGGAGCCTCCGGGTGTCCGCCAGTTCGCCAAGAAGCACATCGAAATCGGCGACGACCCGCTCCGGACGCAGTGGTCGCATCGTCGCGCAGGCCGCTTCGCCCAGGCGTCGGCGCAGGGCATCGTCGCTCCCCAGGCGCAGCGCTGCAGCGATGAATGCATCGTCGTCTGCCACCGCCGCGCCGTTGCTGCCGTCGCGCAGGTATTCGCGCGCCGCACCGTAATCGAAGGCGACAGTAGCCACGCCGCTGGCCATCGCTTCCAGGGTCACGTTGCCGAAAGTTTCGCTGCGGCTGGGGAACAGGAACAGGTCGCCGCTGGCGAAGTGGCGGGCCAGTGCGTCGCCACGCTGCACGCCGCAGAAGATGAAGTCGGGATTCTCCTGCGCCAGGCGCTCGCGCAGTGGGCCGTCGCCCACCCACACGAAGCGTGCACGCGGGCGGATCTTCTGCAACTGGCGGAACGCGTGCACTGCCAGCGGCAGATTCTTTTCCGAGGCGATGCGGCCGACGTACAGCACCGCGCAGTCATCGTCCTGCAGTCCCCATTCCCGACGCAGTTGTGCGTCGCGACGTTGCGGTTCGAAGTGTTTGCTGTCCACCGCCCGCGCCAGCAGGCGCACTCGCTCGAAGCCCTGCGTGGTGAGAAATTCCAGCAGTTCGCGGGTCGGCACCAGAGTCGCTTGCGCCTGGTTGTGGAAGCGCCGCATCCAGCGCAGTGCGGTCGATTGCAACCAGGCTGCGCCGTACTGAGGCAGGTATTCGTCGAAGCGGGTATGGAAGCCGGTGGCGATCGGAATGCCAAGACGCCGCGCGCTACGCAACGCCGACCAGCCGAGTGGGCCTTCGGTGGCGATGTAGACCGCGTCCGGTCGTGCTGTTTGCCATAGTTGGGTCAGCCGTCGCGGCGCGGGCAGTCCGAACTTCAGTCCGGGATAACGTGGCAACGCCGCGCCACGCACCAGACGAAGATCCGACATATCGGTGTCGCTGAGCTGACGTGGGCGTATCACTTCGACCGTATGGCCGCGTGCGCGCAGTCCTAATTCCAGCCCATGCACGGTCAGGGCAACGCCGTTGACCTCGGGGGGGTACGTCTCGGTGACGATCGCGTAGCGCATGCGTAGGCTCCGGTTTGCCTAAGCTTCGCGTCGTGGAGTGAAGCGAACATGTCCACTGGATGTAGGAATCATGACGCCCTGGGCCCGGACAGGGCGTTCGCTGGGGCCAAGTGCGGCGATGCGTTGGCACGCGGGCAATGCCAGGGCAGACAGCAGCCATGCCCAGTGCCTTGTCGCAGCGCAGTACCCGCCACGGTTCCTGTGCAGTGCTGCTTATGCCACAAATGGTTGGAAGCTGATGCCGAGCCCGGCCATGCCCTCGATCTCGCCGATCAGATCGGCGCGTTGTAGCGGCCTTGCTTCGAGCCAGGGTTGTGAAAGGGTCATGTGCAGCGTGTTCTGGTTGGCTTTCAGTTCCAACGACGGAATCGGATCGGTCTCGTGCGCGCGATGCAACAGCACAGCCAGGCGCAGTAGGGCGGTCTTGCGCTTGGCGCTGAGCAGCAGTCGGTCGGGCAGCGCGTCGAACGCGGTCTTGGAGACATTGCGTCGGTGCGCGCGCACAAGTGCGGCCAGCACCTGCTGCTCCTGCCGCGAGAATCCGGCGATGTCCGAATGCTCCAGCACATAGGCCCCGTGGACATGGTATTGGCTGTGCGCGATGGCTTGGCCGAGTTCGTGCAAGCGCGCTGCCCAGCCGAGCATGCGTCCGTCGTCGGCATCCAGCGCCCAGTCGGTAGCGACCTGCGCGAACAGTGCCATCGCGGTGTTTTCCACGCGCGCGGCCTGCGCTTCGTCGATGCCGTAGCGCTGGGTGAGTGCGGCGATCGCGGTCGCGCGCGGGTCGTTCTCGCCCCCGCGGCCGAGCATGTCGTAGAGGATGCCTTCGCGCATGGCCGCCTTGCTCACCATGAGGCGTTCCAGGCCCAGTGCCTGGAAGGCGGCTTCCAGGACCAACACGCCGCCAGCGATGATCGGGCGGCGGTCGGTGGACAGGCCAGGTAGGTCGATGTCTTCGATACGCTTGGCCAGCAGGAGCTGGTCGCGCAGTTGCGGCAATGCCTCGGCGGTGATCCCGCCCTTGGTCAGTTTCATTGCCGCGCAGATCTCGCCGATCGCTTTGTGCGTGCCCGACGAGCCGATCGCCTCGTCCCAGCCCAGTGCGCGGTATTGCATTGCAAACTGCTGGAACTCGGCGCCGATGTCGGTCAGCGCATCCTTCCATTTCTTTCTGGACAGCTTGCCGCCGGGAAAGAAACGCCGTGTGCTGGCGATGCAGCCGGCCTGCAGGCTTTCCCGCTCCAGGGTCTGCAAGCCACGGCCGATGATGAATTCGGTGGAACCGCCGCCGATGTCGATCACCAGCCGGCGTTGGTCGGGCCTGGGCGGTTGCGCGTGGGCCACGCCGAGGTAGATCAGGCGTGCTTCCTCGCGGCCGCTGACGACCTCGATGGGATGCCCGAGCGCGGTTTCGCCGGGGATCAGGAAGGTCTGCGGCGAGCGCAGTTGACGTACCGTGTTGGTGGCGAGCGCGCGAACGCGCAGCGACGGCAGGTCACGGATGCGTTGGCCGAAGCGGGCCAGGCATTCCAGCGCGCGTTGCCGCGCCTCGGCGGATAGGCCGCCCTTGTGATCCAGGCCGTCGGCCATGCGCACGGTTTCGCGCAGGCGGTCCACCACCCGCAATTGCCCGAGCTGATAGCGGGCGACCACCATGTGGAAACTGTTGGAACCCAGGTCGATGGCGGCCAGCAGGTCGCCGTCGCGTAGCGGCGGATGAGTGGGGGAAATGGCAGGCATGACGGAATGGTAGCCGATAGGTGACGGACTGCTCGTGCGAGCGGTGCGCCGCGGTCACAATCCGTCGAGCAGGGCGATCTGTGCCGAATGCGGTGGCTGGTCCTGGCCTGGGGCTAGTTTGCGGTAATTGCCTTTGGCGTCCAGTTCCCAGGCGTTGAGATTGTCGGCCAAATAGTTCTGCAACACTTCGCGTTGAATGCGCTTGACCAGATCCGGGGCCAGGATCGGGAAGCCGGTCTCCACGCGTCGCAGCAGGTTACGTTCCAACCAGTCGGCGCTGGCGCAGAACAGCTCGGGCGCGCCATCGTTGCCGAACCAGTAGATGCGGCTGTGTTCGAGGAAGCGGCCGACGATCGAGCGGACCCGGATGTTGTCGGAGACGCCGGGGACGCCAGGGCGCAGGGTGCAGGCGCCACGGATGATCAGGTCGATCTTCACCCCTGCTTGGGAGGCGGCATACAGCGCACGGATCACCTGTGGTTCGTTGAGCGCGTTCATCTTGGCGATGATGCGGCCCGGACGGCCGGCGGTGGCGAGTTTGGTTTCGCGCTCGATCCTGTGCAGCAAGCCCGGATGCAGCGTAAAGGGCGATTGCAGCAGACGCTTGAGGCGGATCTTCGGCGCCAGTCCCGACAGTTGCTGGAACAGCAGATGCACATCGTTGCCGATGTCCACGTCGGCGGTGATCAGGCTCAGATCGGTATAGGCACGCGCGGTGCCGCTGTGGTAGTTGCCGGTGCCTAGATGGACGTAGCGGCGCAACTTGCGCCCCTCGCGGCGCACGATGAGCAGCATCTTGGCGTGGGTCTTGTAGCCGACCACGCCGTACACCACCTGTACGCCGGCTTCTTGCAGGCGGTCGGCCAGGCCCAGGTTGGCCTCTTCATCGAAGCGCGCACGCAGCTCCACGACGACGGTGACGTCCTTGCCATTACGCGCGGCCAGCACCAGGGCATCGACGATCCCCGAGTCCTTGCCGGTGCGGTACAAGGTCTGTTTGATCGCCAGGACGTTCGGGTCGATGGCGGCCTGTTTGATCAGGTCCAGCACCGCAGTGAACGCGTCGAAGGGATGATGCAGCAGTACGTCGCCTGCCGCTGCGATTTGGAAGATGCCTTCGTTGTCGCGCAGCGTGCGCGGATTCATCGGCGGATATTTCAGATCCGGCCGCTGTACCAAGTCATAGACCTGGTTGACCCGGCTCAAGTTGACCGGGCCGTTGATGCGATAGAGCGCGTTCTCGGGCAAGGCGAAGTTTTGCAGCAGGGTGCGCACGATGGACTTCGGGCAATCCTCGGCGATTTCCAGTCGTACCGCCGGCCGATAGCCACGGTTGACCAGTTCGTCGCGCAGCGCCAGTGCCAGGTTTTCCACTTCCTCTTCGTCGACCAGCAGTTCGGAGTTGCGGGTGACGCGGAATTGGTAGGAACCGGTCACCTCCATGCCAGGGAACAATTCGTCGACGAAGGTCGACAGCACCGATGACAGGAACACGAAGCTCTGCCCGCCCTCGGCCAGACTCTCCGGCAATTGGATGATGCGTGGTAACGAGCGCGGTGCGCGCACGATGGCCAGGTGGCCGACGCGACCGAACGCGTCCACGCCTTTCAGCACCACGACGATGTTGAGCGATTTATTGAGAATCTTCGGGAACGGATGCGCCGGGTCCAGCCCCAATGGCGAGAGCACCGGCATGATCTCGTTGCGGAAGTAGGCGCGCAGCCAGCGCTTCTGCCGCGCATTCCAGGAATGGCGTCCGAGCACGCCGATGCCGGCATCCTTCAGCGCCGGGCGCAGCACCTCGTTCCAGCAGCGGTACTGTTGATCGACCAATTGTGCGGCGCGGTCGTGGATCGCGTTGAGGATCGCGCTCGGACTCATCCCGTCCGGCGCTGGCGGCAGGCCGAATTCCTGCGCATGGCGCACGGTGGCCGCGCGGATCTCGAAGAATTCGTCCAGATTGGTGCAGGAAATGCACAGGAAGCGTAGCCGCTCCAGCAACGGCACCTGCGGATCCTGCGCCTGTGCCAGCACGCGGAAATTGAAGTCCAGTTGCGATAGTTCGCGATTGAGATAAAGCGATGGATCGCGCAGTGGATCGCTAGGGACGTCCGGTGCTGGGGTGGGCGGCAGAGCGGTGGCGCGTGGCATGGCGTTACTCGTTAGGCATGGAACAGGGTGGCATGTTCCTGCCGCCGATGCACGCGCCCTGCGCCGAAATGGCAGGAGAAGGTGCTGCCCTTGCCGACTTCACTCTCGATTCCCAGGCGCGCCTGATGCAGGCCAAGCACGTGCTTGACGATCGACAGCCCCAACCCGGTGCCGCCGCTTTCGCGCGAACGGCTGCTGGAGACCCGGTAGAAACGCTCGGTGATACGCGGCAGATGATGTGCCGGAATGCCGTAGCCGCTGTCGCGCACCGACAGCACCGCGCCGTCGCCTTCGCGGGCAAAGCGGATATGGATCGTGCCGCCGGCCGGGGTATAGCGCACCGCGTTGGTCACCAAGTTGGAGAAGGCGCTGTGCAGTTCTTTGTTCGACCCGATCAGGTCGCAGTCGGCGTTGTCGTGCACTTCGATGTGATGGCGGCCCTGGCTGTGCGCTTCGGCCTCGCGACGTAGCGTGGCCAGCATCGGCCCCATCGCAATGCTCTCTTCGTTGGCATGCTCCTGCGACTCCAGCCGCGAGAGCGTGAGCAGGTCCTCGACCAGTTGGGTCATGCGCTGCGATTGCTTGCGCATCTCGGCGATCATCTGCCCAGAATCGGGGAAATCCTCCGGGTCGAGCATGTCCAGATAGCCGTGCACCACGGTCAGTGGCGTGCGCAACTCGTGGGACGATGGACTTCGGGCAATCCTCGGCGATTTCCAGTCGTACCGCCGGCCGATAGCCACGGTTGACCAGTTCGTCGCGCAGCGCCAGTGCCAGGTTTTCCACTTCCTCTTCGTCGACCAGCAGTTCGGAGTTGCGGGTGACGCGGAATTGGTAGGAACCGGTCACCTCCATGCCAGGGAACAATTCGTCGACGAAGGTCGACAGCACCGATGACAGGAACACGAAGCTCTGCCCGCCCTCGGCCAGACTCTCCGGCAATTGGATGATGCGTGGTAACGAGCGCGGTGCGCGCACGATGGCCAGGTGGCCGACGCGACCGAACGCGTCCACGCCTTTCAGCACCACGACGATGTTGAGCGATTTATTGAGAATCTTCGGGAACGGATGCGCCGGGTCCAGCCCCAATGGCGAGAGCACCGGCATGATCTCGTTGCGGAAGTAGGCGCGCAGCCAGCGCTTCTGCCGCGCATTCCAGGAATGGCGTCCGAGCACGCCGATGCCGGCATCCTTCAGCGCCGGGCGCAGCACCTCGTTCCAGCAGCGGTACTGTTGATCGACCAATTGTGCGGCGCGGTCGTGGATCGCGTTGAGGATCGCGCTCGGACTCATCCCGTCCGGCGCTGGCGGCAGGCCGAATTCCTGCGCATGGCGCACGGTGGCCGCGCGGATCTCGAAGAATTCGTCCAGATTGGTGCAGGAAATGCACAGGAAGCGTAGCCGCTCCAGCAACGGCACCTGCGGATCCTGCGCCTGTGCCAGCACGCGGAAATTGAAGTCCAGTTGCGATAGTTCGCGATTGAGATAAAGCGATGGATCGCGCAGTGGATCGCTAGGGACGTCCGGTGCTGGGGTGGGCGGCAGAGCGGTGGCGCGTGGCATGGCGTTACTCGTTAGGCATGGAACAGGGTGGCATGTTCCTGCCGCCGATGCACGCGCCCTGCGCCGAAATGGCAGGAGAAGGTGCTGCCCTTGCCGACTTCACTCTCGATTCCCAGGCGCGCCTGATGCAGGCCAAGCACGTGCTTGACGATCGACAGCCCCAACCCGGTGCCGCCGCTTTCGCGCGAACGGCTGCTGGAGACCCGGTAGAAACGCTCGGTGATACGCGGCAGATGATGTGCCGGAATGCCGTAGCCGCTGTCGCGCACCGACAGCACCGCGCCGTCGCCTTCGCGGGCAAAGCGGATATGGATCGTGCCGCCGGCCGGGGTATAGCGCACCGCGTTGGTCACCAAGTTGGAGAAGGCGCTGTGCAGTTCTTTGTTCGACCCGATCAGGTCGCAGTCGGCGTTGTCGTGCACTTCGATGTGATGGCGGCCCTGGCTGTGCGCTTCGGCCTCGCGACGTAGCGTGGCCAGCATCGGCCCCATCGCAATGCTCTCTTCGTTGGCATGCTCCTGCGACTCCAGCCGCGAGAGCGTGAGCAGGTCCTCGACCAGTTGGGTCATGCGCTGCGATTGCTTGCGCATCTCGGCGATCATCTGCCCAGAATCGGGGAAATCCTCCGGGTCGAGCATGTCCAGATAGCCGTGCACCACGGTCAGTGGCGTGCGCAACTCGTGGGAAACATTGGCGACGAAATCGCGACGTACCTGCTCCAGTTGCAGCAGCTTACTGACGTCGCGTGCGACCATCAGCCAATAGTCTTCGGAATAGGGGATCAGGCGCAGGTTCAGACGCAGCCGATCGTTCACTGGCGAAGGCGTGTCCAGCATCGGTTCGGCATTGCGCCCGTCACTGAGCCAGTGCGCCAACGGCATTGGCTGCAGCCGTTCCACCACCAGGACGCCGAGATCGCTGGGGTGATGGAGGCCGAGCAGCGTGCCCGCGGCCTCGTTGAACCATTGGATGCGCTGGCTATTGCGATCGATCACCACCACCGCATCCGGCAATGCGGCGGCGGCGGCGCGGTAGGCGCGCAGCATGTCCAGCAGCCGTCGCTTACGGGTGCGCATTTCCGCTTGGCTGCGGTAGAGCAGTCTGTCCAGTTCGTTCCACACGCCGGTCCCGGCCGGGGGTTCCCAGCGTTGACGCGCAGTGAGTCGACTCAGCACCCGGCGCAGCCGCCAGTAGTGCCAGGCCATGACCGCCAGCGACATCAGGGTCAGCGCCATCCAGATGTGGTCGCCGATCCAGCCGGCCAGCAATGCCGACAGGAGCAGCACGGCGAGCGTGCCGAGGGTTTTCAACCAGGCGGAGCGGATGTGGCGGGGCATCGGGAACGCAGCCTGTCGCAAAAAGAGTGATCCGTCCGCCCGTCTTAGCGCAGGCGAAGGCGGTGGTTAGATGGATGCAGAGAAGCGATAGCCAGAGCCACGCACGGTCTGCACCATGTTTTCCACGGAGAATGGTTCGAGCGTCTTGCGCAGACGGCGGATGTGCACGTCGATGGTGCGCTCCTCCACGTACACGCTGCCGCCCCACACGTGGTCCAGCAACTGTGCGCGGCTGTACACGCGCTCGGGGTGGGTCATGAAGAAATGCAGCAGGCGGTATTCGGTCGGACCGATCGGAACCGGCGCGTCGCCGGCGAACACCCGGTGCGCGGCGCCGTCGATGCGCAGGTTGCCGACCGAAACGCTGCCGTCCTCGTCGTCCTCGCGGGTGCGGCGCATCACCGCACGGATCCGCGCCAGCAACTCGCGCGCGGAAAACGGCTTGACCACGTAGTCGTCCACGCCGGCTTCCAGGCCCCCGACCCGGTCGTTCTCCTCGCCGCGGGCGGTGAGCATGATGATCGGCACTTCGCGGGTCATCGCATCCTTGCGCCAGCGCCGTGCCAGCTCAAGGCCACTGGTACCGGGCAGCATCCAGTCCAGCAGGATCAGGTCCGGAACCCGGTCGGCGATCAGGCTCTGCGCTTCCCGCGCGTCGCCGGCATGCACCGGCTCGAAGTCCCCCTTGCGCAGGGCAAACGCAACCATGTCGCGGATGGCGGGCTCGTCGTCGACGATCAGGATGCGTTTCTGCACAACGGCACCGTGGAACTGGGGAGAGAGATCGCCAGTAGACTACGGTTTTGTTGCGATTAAGTGACGCATGCGACGGTCGCGTTTCAGTGCCGTTGCATTTCCTCGTCTTGTACGCCCTGGGCGGCGTAATTCCAGTACGGTCGGGGTGATGGCGGCGATGCGCGCATCGATCCGTGAACGTGACACGTAATCCAGATCGCCGCGCTTCTTCAGGTTATTCAGTTGGATCAGCGCCTGTTCCGGATGTCCGTTCAGGTAGGCGGCTTCGGCGTAGGCTTCGCCGGCGCGGGTGTCGTCGCCGGCCAGCTCGCAGGCGCGGGCGAAGATGCGTTGGAATATCGGGTCCTCCGTCGCCGCGCCCAGGAGTGGGCGTAGCGCGGCCTGTGCCCGCTTCCCCGCCCCGCGTCCGCCTTGTTCGTTGAGCACTGTGGCGAAGCTCAGCGCGATCGCGCGGTTGTTGGGCATACGCTTGAGCAGGGCGTCGAAGTGTTGCTCGGCTTGTTGGGGGTGCCCGTTTCGGGCCTCCGCTTCGGCTACCGCCAGACTGAGCCACCAGTTGTCCGGGTGGGCTTGCAGCAAGCTCTCCAGTGTCTTTGCGGCTTCCTGCGGGCTGCCACCGCCGCGTAACCGCGCCAGCGCCAGTCCATAGCGCTGCGCATCGCTCAGGCCCTGCTTGCTGCCTTGGCGAAGGGCCTCGTATTCGCGGACTGCATCGGCCGGGGTGTTGGCGCTGAGGACGCGCAAGCGCTCGCGCGCCCAATCGAACTGGCCGCTGACACCGTGCGAATAGCTGGTGAACGGTAGTTGCAGGTTGCCTGGCAGTAATGGATTGCTCGGTGCGCCCAGGGGCTGGCTGAGCGATACGTCGTTTGGGTCGACGCGTTCTTGCAAGGTGCCGCCCGGTACGCTGGTGACCAAGGTCAGGGTGTTCTTCTTCATCTGCTCGGCGCGTTCGTGCGCTTCGCTGATGCGGGTGGCGGTGACCGGGTGGGTCATCAGGAAGTCCGGTGTGGTGTAGCCCCCCTGGTTGCCGCGCATCGCCAGCGACATGCGGTCGAAGAAGCCGGCCATCGCATCGACGTCGTAGCCGCTGCGTGCCAGGGTGCGAATGCCCAGGCGATCAGCTTCCGACTCGTTGGAACGGGTGAAATTGATCTGCCGTTGTTGCATCAGCCCCAAGCCGCTGGCGATCGCCGCCTGGGTCGCCTGACCGCCGGAGCGGCCACCGGCTTGCTGCGCGGCCACCACTGCGGCGAGCATGCCGAGCAGGATTGGCACCTGGTCGCGCTGCGCGCGCTCCACCCCGCGTAGCACGTGCTTCTGGGTGATGTGGGCGATCTCGTGCGACAGCACGGCGGCCACTTCGTCCTCGCGCTCGGCGACCAACACCAGCCCGGCATTGACCGCGACATAGCCGCCGAGGGTGGCGAAGGCGTTGATCTGGCGGTCGCGCAGCATGCGGCGTAATTCCAGTACGGTCGGGGTGATGGCGGCGATGCGCGCATCGATCCGTGAACGTGACACGTAATCCAGATCGCCGCGCTTCTTCAGGTTATTCAGTTGGATCAGCGCCTGTTCCGGATGTCCGTTCAGGTAGGCGGCTTCGGCGTAGGCTTCGCCGGCGCGGGTGTCGTCGCCGGCCAGCTCGCAGGCGCGGGCGAAGATGCGTTGGAATATCGGGTCCTCCGTCGCCGCGCCCAGGAGTGGGCGTAGCGCGGCCTGTGCCCGCTTCCCCGCCCCGCGTCCGCCTTGTTCGTTGAGCACTGTGGCGAAGCTCAGCGCGATCGCGCGGTTGTTGGGCATACGCTTGAGCAGGGCGTCGAAGTGTTGCTCGGCTTGTTGGGGGTGCCCGTTTCGGGCCTCCGCTTCGGCTACCGCCAGACTGAGCCACCAGTTGTCCGGGTGGGCTTGCAGCAAGCTCTCCAGTGTCTTTGCGGCTTCCTGCGGGCTGCCACCGCCGCGTAACCGCGCCAGCGCCAGTCCATAGCGCTGCGCATCGCTCAGGCCCTGCTTGCTGCCTTGGCGAAGGGCCTCGTATTCGCGGACTGCATCGGCCGGGGTGTTGGCGCTGAGGACGCGCAAGCGCTCGCGCGCCCAATCGAACTGGCCGCTGACACCGTGCGAATAGCTGGTGAACGGTAGTTGCAGGTTGCCTGGCAGTAATGGATTGCTCGGTGCGCCCAGGGGCTGGCTGAGCGATACGTCGTTTGGGTCGACGCGTTCTTGCAAGGTGCCGCCCGGTACGCTGGTGACCAAGGTCAGGGTGTTCTTCTTCATCTGCTCGGCGCGTTCGTGCGCTTCGCTGATGCGGGTGGCGGTGACCGGGTGGGTCATCAGGAAGTCCGGTGTGGTGTAGCCCCCCTGGTTGCCGCGCATCGCCAGCGACATGCGGTCGAAGAAGCCGGCCATCGCATCGACGTCGTAGCCGCTGCGTGCCAGGGTGCGAATGCCCAGGCGATCAGCTTCCGACTCGTTGGAACGGGTGAAATTGATCTGCCGTTGTTGCATCAGCCCCAAGCCGCTGGCGATCGCCGCCTGGGTCGCCTGACCGCCGGAGCGGCCACCGGCTTGCTGCGCGGCCACCACTGCGGCGAGCATGCCGAGCAGGATTGGCACCTGGTCGCGCTGCGCGCGCTCCACCCCGCGTAGCACGTGCTTCTGGGTGATGTGGGCGATCTCGTGCGACAGCACGGCGGCCACTTCGTCCTCGCGCTCGGCGACCAACACCAGCCCGGCATTGACCGCGACATAGCCGCCGAGGGTGGCGAAGGCGTTGATCTGGCGGTCGCGCAGCATGAAAAAGGTGAACTTCTGCTGCGGCTGATCGCTGTTGGCACCGAGTCGGGTGCCGATGGTCTGCAACCAGTCCTCGATCAAGGGGTCCTCCAGGACATAGCCGTAGCTGCGCAATTCGGCCAGCATCATCTTGCCGTACTCGGCCTGCCGCGCCGGGGTCAGCAATTCGCCAGCCGAGGAGCCGATGTCCGGTAGTTTGTTCTCCTGTGCCGGCGCAACGGCGCAGGCGATGGTGAGGGTGATCGCGAAGGCAAGCGGCAGCAGGCGCAAGACAGGCTCCATGTGGGGCTGGCGGGCGCCAGGTGGCGTCCGGAGACGGCGGTGAGACCAGAGTGATCCGCAGTGTTGCGGCTGCGGACTCGAAAATCCACCCAGGCGCTACCATAGTGACTTAGACCTTCCAGATTGCCCGGAGTTTCCCGTGGACAACCCAACCGTCGAGGCTGACCAGGCCGGCCTGCCGCCGATCACTGTTTATTCCACCGCGATCTGTCCCTACTGCGTGGCGGCCAAGAATTTCCTCAAAAGTAAGGGATGTAGCTGGAGCGAGGTGCGGATCGATCTGGATCCAGCCGAGCGCGACAAGATGGTCGCCCTGACGCATCGCACCAGCGTGCCGCAGATCTTCATCGGCGATGTCCATGTGGGCGGCTACGACGACATGATGGCGCTGCATCGGGCCGGCAAGCTGGAACCGCTGCTCGATGCCCATGCTTCCGGTGGACAGGGATGAGTGCGGTGGGCGAGGGCGGTGCCGAGGAGCGCGTGCGTGCATTCACCGAGTTCCGGCAACGCATGAATCAGCGCATTCTGGACGAGCCGAATCAGGTGGTCAGGCGCTTCTTCGCGCTGGATACGCAGACCTACCAGGCCGGTGCGTTGGACGTGAAGACCAAGGAGCTGCTCGGTCTGGTCGCCTCGCTCGTACTGCGTTGCGACGACTGCATCAGTTACCACGTGGCCCAGTGCAAGGACGCGGGAGTCAGCCGCGAGGAATTCTTCGAGACCTTCTCGGTGGGGCTGGTGGTCGGCGGCTCGATCGTCATCCCACACCTGCGCCGTGCGGTGGATTTTCTGGATACTCTCGACGCCGGTGCCGCCGCGCCGGCGGCGCATGCGCATGATTGACGCTGTCTCCCGTCGCGCTCCCCCCGACTCGTGCCGATGGCGCGCTGGCGGGGCTGGCGCGGTTTGGGTGCTTTCGCCCGCTTCGGGCATAATTACACTTGAAACCTCCTTGCGCCTGCAGCCCGGTTTCCGGGCGGCGCTCCTTCTCTGTACGGAATCGGCAATTTTATGACGCAGACAATCACGATCATCCGTGGCGATGGCATCGGCCCCGAGATCATGGACGCCACCCTGTTCGTGCTCGATGCGCTGAACGCTGGCCTCACCTACGAGTATGCCGACGCTGGTCTGGTTGCGCTGGAGAAACATGGCGACCTGTTGCCTGCCGCGACGCTGGAATCGATCCGCAAGAACAAGATCGCGCTCAAGAGTCCGCTGACCACGCCGGTGGGCGAGGGTTTCAGCTCGATCAATGTGGCCATGCGCCGCCAGTTCGATCTGTACGCCAATGTGCGTCCGGCCAAGTCGTTCCCCAATACCAAGTCGCGCTTCGGTGCCGGGGTGGATTTGATCACTGTGCGCGAGAACACCGAAGGCGCATATTTGAGCGAAGGCCAGGAAGTGTCGGCCGATGGCGAGACCGCGCTGTCGATGGCCAAGGTCACCCGCAAGGGCTCCGAGCGCATCGTCCGCTATGCTTTCGATCTGGCCCGCGCGACCGGCCGCAAGAAGGTCACTGCGGTACATAAGGCCAACATCATCAAGTCCACATCGGGCTTGTTCCTGAAAGCGGCGCGCGAAGTCGCGGCGCACTATCCGGAGATCGAATTCCAGGAAATGATCGTCGATAACGCGTGCATGCAGTTGGTGATGCGCCCGGAACAATTCGATGTCATCGTCACCACCAACCTGTTCGGCGACATTTTGTCGGACCTGTGCGCCGGTCTCGTTGGCGGCCTCGGCCTGGCGCCGGGTGCCAACATCGGTGTGGATGCGGCCATCTTCGAAGCCGTGCACGGCTCCGCCCCGGACATCGCCGGGCAGGGCAAGGCCAATCCTTGCGCGCTGCTGCTGGGTGCGGCGCAACTGTTGGACCACATCGGCCAGCCGCAGAATGCCGAACGTTTGCGCAATGCCATCGTCGCCACGCTGGATGCCAAGGACGGGTTGACGCCGGACCTGGGCGGCAGTGGCAACACCAAAGGTGAACTTCTGCTGCGGCTGATCGCTGTTGGCACCGAGTCGGGTGCCGATGGTCTGCAACCAGTCCTCGATCAAGGGGTCCTCCAGGACATAGCCGTAGCTGCGCAATTCGGCCAGCATCATCTTGCCGTACTCGGCCTGCCGCGCCGGGGTCAGCAATTCGCCAGCCGAGGAGCCGATGTCCGGTAGTTTGTTCTCCTGTGCCGGCGCAACGGCGCAGGCGATGGTGAGGGTGATCGCGAAGGCAAGCGGCAGCAGGCGCAAGACAGGCTCCATGTGGGGCTGGCGGGCGCCAGGTGGCGTCCGGAGACGGCGGTGAGACCAGAGTGATCCGCAGTGTTGCGGCTGCGGACTCGAAAATCCACCCAGGCGCTACCATAGTGACTTAGACCTTCCAGATTGCCCGGAGTTTCCCGTGGACAACCCAACCGTCGAGGCTGACCAGGCCGGCCTGCCGCCGATCACTGTTTATTCCACCGCGATCTGTCCCTACTGCGTGGCGGCCAAGAATTTCCTCAAAAGTAAGGGATGTAGCTGGAGCGAGGTGCGGATCGATCTGGATCCAGCCGAGCGCGACAAGATGGTCGCCCTGACGCATCGCACCAGCGTGCCGCAGATCTTCATCGGCGATGTCCATGTGGGCGGCTACGACGACATGATGGCGCTGCATCGGGCCGGCAAGCTGGAACCGCTGCTCGATGCCCATGCTTCCGGTGGACAGGGATGAGTGCGGTGGGCGAGGGCGGTGCCGAGGAGCGCGTGCGTGCATTCACCGAGTTCCGGCAACGCATGAATCAGCGCATTCTGGACGAGCCGAATCAGGTGGTCAGGCGCTTCTTCGCGCTGGATACGCAGACCTACCAGGCCGGTGCGTTGGACGTGAAGACCAAGGAGCTGCTCGGTCTGGTCGCCTCGCTCGTACTGCGTTGCGACGACTGCATCAGTTACCACGTGGCCCAGTGCAAGGACGCGGGAGTCAGCCGCGAGGAATTCTTCGAGACCTTCTCGGTGGGGCTGGTGGTCGGCGGCTCGATCGTCATCCCACACCTGCGCCGTGCGGTGGATTTTCTGGATACTCTCGACGCCGGTGCCGCCGCGCCGGCGGCGCATGCGCATGATTGACGCTGTCTCCCGTCGCGCTCCCCCCGACTCGTGCCGATGGCGCGCTGGCGGGGCTGGCGCGGTTTGGGTGCTTTCGCCCGCTTCGGGCATAATTACACTTGAAACCTCCTTGCGCCTGCAGCCCGGTTTCCGGGCGGCGCTCCTTCTCTGTACGGAATCGGCAATTTTATGACGCAGACAATCACGATCATCCGTGGCGATGGCATCGGCCCCGAGATCATGGACGCCACCCTGTTCGTGCTCGATGCGCTGAACGCTGGCCTCACCTACGAGTATGCCGACGCTGGTCTGGTTGCGCTGGAGAAACATGGCGACCTGTTGCCTGCCGCGACGCTGGAATCGATCCGCAAGAACAAGATCGCGCTCAAGAGTCCGCTGACCACGCCGGTGGGCGAGGGTTTCAGCTCGATCAATGTGGCCATGCGCCGCCAGTTCGATCTGTACGCCAATGTGCGTCCGGCCAAGTCGTTCCCCAATACCAAGTCGCGCTTCGGTGCCGGGGTGGATTTGATCACTGTGCGCGAGAACACCGAAGGCGCATATTTGAGCGAAGGCCAGGAAGTGTCGGCCGATGGCGAGACCGCGCTGTCGATGGCCAAGGTCACCCGCAAGGGCTCCGAGCGCATCGTCCGCTATGCTTTCGATCTGGCCCGCGCGACCGGCCGCAAGAAGGTCACTGCGGTACATAAGGCCAACATCATCAAGTCCACATCGGGCTTGTTCCTGAAAGCGGCGCGCGAAGTCGCGGCGCACTATCCGGAGATCGAATTCCAGGAAATGATCGTCGATAACGCGTGCATGCAGTTGGTGATGCGCCCGGAACAATTCGATGTCATCGTCACCACCAACCTGTTCGGCGACATTTTGTCGGACCTGTGCGCCGGTCTCGTTGGCGGCCTCGGCCTGGCGCCGGGTGCCAACATCGGTGTGGATGCGGCCATCTTCGAAGCCGTGCACGGCTCCGCCCCGGACATCGCCGGGCAGGGCAAGGCCAATCCTTGCGCGCTGCTGCTGGGTGCGGCGCAACTGTTGGACCACATCGGCCAGCCGCAGAATGCCGAACGTTTGCGCAATGCCATCGTCGCCACGCTGGATGCCAAGGACGGGTTGACGCCGGACCTGGGCGGCAGTGGCAACACCAATGGGCTTTGCCAAGGCCATCGCCAGCCGTCTGTGAGGCGAAGTGTGGCGGAATCGGTCAAAAAAAACAGGGCGCCATGCGGCGCCCTGTTGCGTTGTGGATCGGGGCTCGCGGGATGCGTGCCGATGCCGTCAATTGCGCGATTGCAGCTTCGACAGCAGGCGCAGGAACTCGATATACAGCCACACCAACGTGACCATCAGGCCGAACGCGCCATACCATTCCATGTATTTGGGCGCGCCCTGTTTTACGCCGCTCTCGATGAGATCGAAGTCCAGCACTAGGTTCAGCGCTGCCACCACGACCACGAACAGGCTGAACACAATGCCGACCGTGCCCGAGCCATGGATGTAGGGAATCTGGATGTGGAACAGGCCCAGCACGGCGGTCGCCAGATACACCAGGGCGATGCCGCCGGTGGCCGCGACCACGCCCAGCTTGAAGTTTTCGGTGGCCTTGATCACGCCGCTGCGGTAAGCGAACAGCAAGGCAAACAAGGTGCCGAAGGTGAGCATGACTGCTTGCATCACGATGCCGTTGAAGCGATGTTCGTACAGTGCCGAAATCGATCCAAGGAAGAAGCCTTCCACCAGCGCATACAGCGGCGCGGTGATCGGCGACCATTGCTTTTTCATCGTGGTGATCAGGGCCAGGATGAAGCCACCGATCGCGCCGCCCAGGACGTAGCCGATCACGCCCGATGCGACCACCTCGCGGCCTGCGGCATCGACCGAAAGCGATTGGCTCCATGCGAATGCGGCGGTCAAAACGGTCAGCAGCAGCAGGGCGCCGGTTTTGTTGACGGTGCCGTTCAGGGTCATCGCTCCGCCATCGCGCGCGATCACCGCGCCGCTGCCGAGGTCGAGGAAGGTGGATTCTTTCAGCGCAGGGTTGCCGCTGCGGATCATGCTGTTTCTCCAAGTAAAAAATCGCTCCGACTGATGTCGGTGCTAGGCGTCGAGCATAGCGCAGGCGATGTCGCACGCGCGCGACGTTGACAGGGAGGCGTCAGCTTCCCACAATAGCCGACCTTCGCAGCCTCGGCCGCGAGGGGTGTTCTGCCGGGGTATAGCGCAGTCTGGTAGCGCGCCTGCTTTGGGAGCAGGATGTCGGGGGTTCGAATCCCTCTACCCCGACCAATCCGATGTGCAACGGCTCAGAGGAATGCGACAATCCGGAATGGGCGCCCGTAGCTCAACTGGATAGAGCACCGGCCTTCTAAGCCGGCGGTTACAGGTTCGATTCCTGTCGGGCGCGCCAACATCGGCGTCTGGCAGGCAGTGCAAGTGTTCAATGGTGGCTGTAGCTCAGCTGGTTAGAGTACTGGATTGTGATTCCAGATGTCGGGGGTTCGAGTCCCCTCAGCCACCCCATTGACCGCGTGAACCGCTGCTTTTCGGGATGTTGCAAGAAAGCCAGAAAGCACATACGATGTGCGACTAAGTTTTAGGGCCGTTAGCTCAGTTGGTAGAGCAGTTGACTCTTAATCAATAGGTCCAAGGTTCGAATCCTTGACGGCCCACCAAAAATAGAAAGGCGCCTGCTGAAACAGGTGCCTTTTTCTTTTCCGCATAGCCTGCAACAATGTGTGCCGGTAGGCGCGTTCGGCGCCAAAGCGCGAAAGTGGCGGAATTGGTAGACGCCCTGGTTTTAGGTACCAGTGCCGCAAGGCGTAGGGGTTCGAGTCCCCTCTTTCGCACCATCCATCGGTCAGGTCTGGCATGGGTCTCAAGGCCTGATAGGTCAGCCTCTTCCCGTGTCGCTGGCTCATGGCGTTCGGCCTTGCCCTGGCAGGCATGGCGGGAATAGGCCAAACTATCCGGCTGCGGTCGTCCCGTGCCCGCGTCCAATCCGTATTCTTCTATATCGTGCCGAGAGCCGTTCGCTCCCGGTGGCAGGAGTCCACATGCAAGCTTCGATCGAAACCACCGGTAACCTGGAACGGCGTTTGACTTTCACCTTGCCGGAGGAGCGTCTGCAAAGCCATGTCGGCGGTCGCCTGCGCGAAGTCGCGCGCACCGCTCGGATCAAGGGCTTCCGTCCCGGCAAGATCCCGGCCAAGGTGATCGAGCAGCGTTTCGGGCCGCAGATCCGCGCCGAGGCGTTGGATGGCCTGCTGCGCGAGACCTTCGACTCGGCGGTGCGCGAGCACGCGCTGCGTCTGGCTGGCAATCCGCGTATTGACCGCGCCGACGACAACGCGTTGCAGTTCGTGGCGACGTTCGAGGTGGTGCCCGAGTTTGGCGATATCGACGTTTCCGCGTTGCAGGTCATTCGTCATACCGCCGAGGTCACCGACGCCGACATCGCGCAGATGATCGAGAACCTGCGTCTACAGCGCCGTACCTGGCAGCCGGCTGGGCGTGCGGCGCAGGATGGCGATCTGGTGACCTTGGAGACCTGGTCGCAGGTGGGTGATGAGCGCTTGCCCGCCGAAGGTGTGGAGAAGGGCAGCAGCGTGATCGGCTCGGGTGTCATGTTCCCGGCGATCGAGCAGGGCTTGCTCGGCCTGTCCAAGGACGAGGAAAAGACCCTTTCGGTCGATTTTCCTGCCGACTGGCGCGTGCCGCAGTTCGCCGGCAAGCAGGTGCAGGTGCATGTGAAGGCGGTCGAGGTCGCTGCCCCGGTGTTGCCGGAGGTGGACAAGGAGTTCATCAAGAGCTTTGGCGTGAAGAGCGGTGATCTCGAGCAGTTCCGCAAAGACATTCGTGTCAACTTGGAGCGGGAGCTCAAGGGGGCGCTGATGAATCGCCTGCGCCGCGAGGTGGGTGAGCAACTGATCGTTGCCTATGCGTCGGTGGAGATGCCGCCGCGTCTGGTCGAGAACGAGGCGCGCGCGATGCTGGCCGAACAGGTCGAGCAGATGCGTCGCGCCGGTCGCGATCCGGGTCAGGTGCCGGACGATGCGCATCAGGGCTTCCTGGATGCCGCACGCAAGCGCGTGCTGGTTGGCTTGTTGGTTGGCGAGGTCGCGCGCCGCAACGAGTTGCGTTTGGACCCCAAGCGGGTTTCGGAGACGCTGCGCCTGATCGCTTCGACCTACGAGGAGCCGGAGCAGGTCATTGAGATGTACCGCAACGATCCCCAATTGATGGGGGGGCTGCAGAGCCGCGTGATGGAAGAGCAGGTGATCGATTGGATCGCCGAGCGCGCCCAGCACACCGAGCAGGCGATGACGTTCCAGGAAGCGATCCGCCAATAAGGTGGCACCATGCCGTGGCCCGCATCGTGCATGCGGGTTGCGGATGTAAGCCCATGCCTCCGCAGTTGCGGAGTGGACATGAGAAACCCTGCACACCCGTGCAGGCACGACACACAGCAGCAGGAGATCACCGCGTGGACAATGTAACCAAGGCCTTGAATATGGTTCCGATGGTGGTCGAGCAGACCAGTCGCGGCGAGCGTGCTTACGATATTTACTCGCGCTTATTGAAAGAGCGCCTTATTTTCCTGGTCGGCCCGATCGACGACCACATGGCCAACGTGGTCGTGGCGCAGTTGCTGTTTCTTGAAGCGGACAATCCGGAAAAGGACATCAGCCTCTACATCAATTCCCCAGGTGGCGTGGTCACCGCAGGCATGGCGATCTACGACACCATGCAATACATCAAGCCGGACGTGAGCACCATCTGCGTCGGTCAGGCCGCGTCGATGGGCGCGCTGTTGCTGGCCTCGGGTGCGGCCGGCAAGCGCTACGCATTGCCGAATTCGCGGGTGATGATCCACCAGCCGCTGGGAGGCTTCCAGGGGCAGGCGACCGATATCGACATCCACGCGCGTGAGATTCTGACCCTGCGTGCGCGACTGAACGAGGTGTTGGCCAAGCACACGGGCCAGTCGCTGGAAACGATTGCCCGCGACACCGAGCGCGATAACTTCAAAAGTGCCGCCGATGCGCAGTCCTACGGGCTCGTCGATCAGGTGTTGGAGCGTCGCCCTGATGAGTCGATCCAGCCGGCATAAGGCTTGCATGTACTGGAAAACGTGGCGTATTCCGCAGGGTCGGGGTCGGGCTAGCGTCCATCCGGCCCTGTGTTATTCTCGAAATCGAACCCCCGTGCATCGGGTGGGGTAACTGGGTAAGCGAAGCTAATGAGCGAAGACCGGCAAGGCCGTTCCGGCGACAGCAACAAGATTCTTTACTGCTCGTTCTGCGGGAAGAGTCAACACGAGGTCCGCAAGCTGATTGCGGGGCCGAGTGTGTTCATCTGCGACGAATGCGTCGAGTTGTGCAACGACATCATTCGCGAGGAGCTCGAGGAAAAGGCGCAGTCCGCACGCAGTAGCCTGCCCAAGCCGCGCGAAATTCTGGAAGTGCTCGACCAGTACGTGATCGGCCAGCAACGCGCCAAGCGCACGCTGGCCGTGGCGGTGTACAACCATTACAAGCGTATCGAGAGCCGGCAGAAGAACGACGAGGTCGAACTGGCCAAGTCCAACATCCTGCTGGTCGGCCCGACCGGTTCTGGCAAGACGTTGCTGGCCGAGACGTTGGCGCGTTTGCTCAATGTTCCGTTCACCATCGCCGATGCGACCACATTGACCGAAGCCGGCTATGTCGGCGAGGATGTGGAGAACATCATCCAGAAGCTGCTGCAGAAGTGCGACTACGACGTCGACAAGGCGCAGCATGGCATCGTCTATATCGACGAAATCGACAAGATCTCGCGCAAGAGCGAGAACCCGTCGATCACCCGCGATGTGTCCGGCGAAGGCGTGCAGCAGGCACTGCTGAAGCTGATCGAAGGCACGGTGGCCTCGGTGCCGCCGCAGGGCGGGCGCAAGCATCCACAGCAGGAATTCCTGCAGGTGGACACCAAGAATATTCTGTTCATCTGCGGCGGTGCCTTTGCCGGGCTGGACAAGGTGATCCAACAGCGTTCCAACGATGCCGGTGGCATCGGCTTCGGCGCGAAGGTCAAGAGTGTCGAGCGCAAGCGCGAAGTCGGCAAGATCCTGGCCGAGGTCGAGCCGGAAGACCTGATCAAGTTCGGTCTGATTCCCGAGTTCGTCGGTCGTCTGCCGGTAGTGGCCACGCTCGAGGAGCTGGACGAGCCGGCGTTGATCAAGATATTGACCGAGCCGAAGAACGCGATCACCAAGCAGTTCAAAAAGCTGTTCGAGATGGAAGGTGTGGAACTGGAATTCCGTCAGGACGCACTACTGGCCATCGCCAAGAAAGCGCTCAAGCGCAAAACGGGCGCACGTGGCCTGCGCACCATCGTCGAGTCCGTGCTGTTGGACACCATGTACGAACTGCCGTCGCAGGAAAACGTCAGCAAGGTGGTCGTGGACGAGTCGGTGATCGAGCACAAGTCCGAACCCTACCTGATCTACCAGACGCCTCCGGCGCCGGCCAAGCTGGCCTCTGCGGAGTGAGCCGAATGGCACCTGCGCCGATCCTGCGGCAGCTCCAGACTGTGCGGTAAGTCGCTGAAAAGGAAGAATATCTTTCTGCGCCCTTGCATCATCCTGCCGATGGCCCCATAACGGGGCCATCGGCGTTTTTATGGCCGCGCGTCACGCGTCCCCGCCTCCCATATCGGAATCCTCATGGCCCAGTCTCCATCCGAAGTCCTCGACCTGCCGGTGTTGCCGTTGCGCGACGTGGTGGTCTTTCCGCATATGGTCATCCCGCTGTTCGTCGGTCGTGACAAATCCATGCGTGCGCTCGAGCATGCGATGGAGGCAGACAAGCGCATTCTGCTGGTCGCGCAGAAATCCGCCGAGACCGACGATCCGGTGGCGGTCGATCTGTACAACGTCGGTACGTTGGCGCAGGTGCTGCAACTGCTTAAGTTGCCCGATGGCACCATCAAGGTGCTGGTCGAAGGTCTGTCGCGTGTCAGCGTGAACAAAGTGGTCGAGCGCGACGGTGCGCTCCAGGGCGAAGGCCGCGAGATCGATGCCGCCGAGTCACGCGAGGAGCGTGAAGTGGAGGCGATCGCGCGTTCGTTGATGTCGCTGTTCGAGCAATACGTCAAGACCAACCGTAAATTGCCGCCGGAATTGTTGCAGACGCTGTCGGGCATCGATGAGCCCGGACGTCTGGCCGATACCATCGCCGCACACATCGGCGTGCGTCTGGCCGACAAGCAACGCCTGTTGGAAATGCTCCAGGTGGGCGAGCGGCTGGAGATGCTGGTCGGTCTGGTCGATGGCGAAATCGACGTGCAGCAGTTGGAGAAGCGCATCCGTGGTCGGGTCAAATCGCAGATGGAGAAAAGCCAGCGCGAGTACTACCTCAACGAGCAGATGAAGGCGATCCAAAAGGAACTGGGTGACCTCGACGATGCGCCGGGTGAGCTGGAGGAACTGGCGCGCAAGATCGCCGAGGCGGGTATGCCCAAGCCGGTGGAGACCAAGGCCAAGGCCGAGCTCAACAAGCTCCGGCAAATGTCGCCGATGTCGGCCGAAGCCGCGGTAGTGCGTAACTATCTCGATTGGTTGCTGGGCGTGCCGTGGAAGAAGCGCAGCAAGGTGCGCAAAGATCTGAAGGTGGCACAGGAAACCCTGGATGCCGATCACTACGGGTTGGAGAAGGTCAAAGAGCGCATCCTCGAGTACCTCGCCGTGCAGTCGCGGGTGAAGCAGATGAAGGGGCCTATCCTGTGCCTGGTCGGGCCGCCGGGTGTCGGCAAAACCTCGCTGGGTCAGTCCATTGCCAAGGCCACCAATCGCAAGTTCGTGCGGATGTCGCTGGGTGGCGTGCGCGACGAGGCGGAGATTCGCGGACATCGCCGCACTTACGTCGGTTCAATGCCGGGCCGCATGGTGCAGAATCTCAACAAGATCGGCAGCAAGAATCCTTTGTTCGTGCTCGACGAAATCGACAAGATGTCGATGGATTTCCGTGGCGATCCGTCCTCGGCGCTGCTGGAAGTGCTCGATCCGGAGCAGAACAACGCCTTCAACGATCACTATCTGGAAGTGGACCTGGATCTGTCCGAAGTGATGTTCGTGGCCACCTCCAATTCGCTCAATATCCCCGGTCCGCTGCTGGATCGCATGGAGGTGATCCGCATCCCCGGCTATACCGAGGACGAGAAGCTCAACATCGCCACGCGTTACCTGACGCCCAAGCAGCTCAAAGCCAATGGGCTCAAGCAGGACGAATTGGAAATAGGCGCCGATGCGATCCGCGACATCGTGCGTTACTACACGCGCGAGTCCGGCGTGCGTAACCTCGAGCGCGAAGTCGCCAAGATCTGCCGTAAGGTGGTCAAGGAGATCGCACTGGCCGGTCCGCAGCCGGCGGCCGTGGCAAAGAAAATGACGGCGAAGAAAGGGCGCGCGGGCAAGGACAAGGCGCGGGTCAGCGTCGGCTCCAAGAATCTGGAAAAGTATCTGGGTGTGCGTCGCTTCGATTTCGGTCGTGCCGAGGAGCAGAATGAAATCGGTCTGGTCACGGGGCTGGCCTGGACCGAGGTTGGTGGCGACCTGCTGCAGATCGAATCGACCCTGGTGCCGGGAAAGGGGGCGGTGATCCTGACCGGCCAACTCGGCGATGTGATGAAGGAATCGGCCTCTGCCGCGCTATCGGTAGTGCGCTCGCGCGCCGAGCGGCTCGGCATCGAGGCCGACTTCCTGCAGAAGCAGGATGTGCACTTGCACGTGCCCGATGGCGCCACGCCCAAGGATGGTCCCAGCGCAGGCATCGCGATGGTGACCTCGCTGGTGTCCATGCTGACCAAGGTGCCAGTGAAGGCCGACGTGGCGATGACCGGCGAGATCACTTTGCGTGGGCGCGTCTCGGCGATTGGCGGGCTCAAGGAAAAACTGCTGGCCGCGTTGCGTGGTGGCATCCGCACCGTGTTGATTCCAGAGGAAAACCGCAAGGATCTGGCCGACATCCCAGAGAACGTGACCCGCGATCTGAAGATCGTGCCGGTGAAGTGGATCGACGAAGTGCTCGATCTGGCGCTGGAGCGGCCGCTGACGCCCAAGGCTGCCACCACTGACGGCGAGCAGGCACCGGTACGGCGCAAGCAGAAGGCGTCGTCGAATGCGCGCGTTAAGCACTGACGCGCGCTGAACCGGGTTCACGTAAGTAGCTCAAACCCTCGCCGTTGCTGGCTTTTCGGCTTGCGCGGGTATGTGCCCGCTGGTATAAATGTAAGGCTTAAGAGCGCCTTAAACGGATATGCTCGGTAGTGCAAATCAATCGGGGCTTCGTCAGGCGAGGCAGGCCAAGCCTATACCCGATCCTTAATTCCGCGGCGTTCTGCCGCACATGGAGTCATCAAGAAATGAATAAAGCCGAACTGAACGACGCTATCGCCGCTGCTGCCGATATTTCCAAGGCCGAAGCTGGTCGTGCCGTCGATGCCTTCGTGTCCGAAGTCACCAAGGCCTTGAAGAAGGGTGACAGCGTGACCCTCGTGGGCTTCGGCACCTTCCAGGTGCGCGACCGTGCCGAGCGCACTGGCCGCAACCCGAAGACCGGTGACTCCATCAAGATCGCCGCCTCGAAGAACCCGACCTTCAAGGCTGGCAAAGCGCTGAAGGATGCCGTAAACTAATCGACTCGCTGGGGTGCTTAGCTCAGCGGTAGAGCGTCTCCTTTACACGGAGAGGGTCGGGGGTTCGAAACCCTCAGCACCCACCAAAGCACCAGGCAGCAAGTTTAAAAAGCGGAGTGGTAGTTCAGTCGGTTAGAATGCTGGCCTGTCACGCCGGAGGTCGCGGGTTCGAGTCCCGTCCACTCCGCCAGTTGTACAGAAGCCTCTGAGAAATCAGAGGCTTCTTTTCTCGCAGGAACCGCGCCGCGTTTCATTCCGGCCGGGCCGCTCCGGGAAAACAGGCCATTGTGCCTGTCACCGTTCGAATGCGGAGTGGTAGTTCAGTCGGTTAGAATGCTGGCCTGTCACGCCGGAGGTCGCGGGTTCGAGTCCCGTCCACTCCGCCACGTTGCACGCAAACCCTCCGAGTGATCGGGGGGTTTTTTATTTATGTCTTTTCCGTGTTTCTTCGGTGCGTGGCGCCCGCGTTCTCTGGCTCCTTGCTCTTGTGGCGCATTTCGTCCGGCGTAGCCCTCCTCTGCGGGGTGTGAAGCGGGTTAAACTGTTGGGCTTGCTAATAGGCCTTTGGTTCCCAATGCTGCAGACACTTCGCGAAAAGACCTCGGGCTGGATCGCCACTGCGATCATTGGCCTATTGATGATTCCGTTCTTGTTCGTCATCGATACCAGCTACCTTGGTGGCGTCGGTGCCAATAACGTGGCCAAGGTGCAGGCGCCGCCGTCATGGTGGTCATCGGCGCCGTCGTGGTGGCCTGTCTCCTTGTTGTGGCAACATCAAGAGATCAGCACGGAACAATTCCGCATGGGCTTGGAGCAGGCGCGTCAGCAGGCACGCCAGCAGCAGGGCGAGGCATTCGACCCGCGCGAGTTCGAAAGTATCGACAACAAGCGCAAAGTACTGGACCAACTGATCGACGAGCAGGTGGTCAAGCTGGCCGCAGAGCAGGCCGGCGTGGCCATCGGCGATGCCGCTGTGCGCGATTACATCGCCAGCATTCCGGCTTTCCAGAACGATGGCAAGTTCGATCCGGAGCGTTATCGTTTGGCGTTGGCGTCGGGCACGCCGCCGCGCACGCCGGCCATGTTCCAGCAACTGGTGCGCGATGCGCTGCAACAATCGGTCATTCCCACTGGCCTGATGGAATCGGCGTTTGTCAGCAAACAGGAAGCCGAGCGTCTGATGAAGATGCTGCGCGAGACCCGCGATGTGGAGTTGGCGCTGCTGCCGGAGATGCCCGCCGACACCACGCCAGTCAGCGATGCGCAGGTGCAGCAGTGGTACGACACGCATACTTCCGACTTCAAGCAGCCGGAAACCGTGTCGATCGAGTATGTCGAATTGAACGCGGCCAACTTGCCGCCGTCCAAGCCGGCCGACGAGGCCACCTTGCGCAAGCGCTACGAGGAAGAAAAAGCCCGCTTCGTCGAACCCGATCAACGCCTTGCCTCGCACATTCTGATCAGCGCCGGCAAGGACGCGGCTTCGCAGAAGGCGGCTGAAGCCAAGGCGATCAAGCTGGCCGCCGAGGCCAAGCGACCCGGTGCCGATTTCGCCGCATTGGCCCGTGCCAACTCCGACGATCCCGGTTCCAAGAACGCGGGCGGCGATCTAGGCTGGGTCGAGAAGGGCGTGATGGTGAAGCCATTCGAGGATGCGTTGTTTGCGATGAAGCCCGGCGAGATCGTCGGCCCGGTGAAGAGCACGTTTGGCTATCACGTGATCCAACTGCGTGAGGTCAAGGGAGGCAAGGGCAAGTCGTTCGAACAGGTGCGCGACCAGCTCGCCGCCGAACAACTGCAGGCCGACAACGAAAAGGCCTTAAGCGCACTGAGTGGCAAGCTGGTGGACGAGGTGTACAAGAACCCGACCGAGCTGGCATCGGCGGCGAAGGACGTCGGCTTGCCGGTGCAGACCCTGGGGCCGTTCACCCGCGCCAGCGCCAGTGGTATCGCGGCACAGCCGGCAGTATTGCGGGCGGCATTCTCCGACGCGCTGGTGCAAGACGGTACGGTCAGCGACCCGATCAACCTGGGGCCGAACCATAGCGTGATGATCCGTGTCACCAAGCACCAGTTGGAGCAGGTCCTGCCGTTGGCCAAGGTGCACGAGCAGGTGATCGCCGCAGTGCATGCCGACCGTGCCGCCAAAGCGGCGTCAGCCAAGGCCGATGCCTTGCTGGCACGGTTGCGCAAGGGCGAGCCTTTGCAGGCGCTGGCTGGCCCGGAGAAGTTGCAGATCAACCCGATGCCCGCTCTGTCGCGCAGCGCGCCGATGCCTAGCCCCGAAGCCAATCGCACGATCTTCAGCGCACCGCTGCCGATCGCTGGCAAGCCGTCGTTCGGTAAGGTCGTCTTGCCTGCGGCGCCGGGTACAGGTGGCAAGCGCTATGCGCTGTTCGCGGTCACCAAGGTAACGCCTGGCGATTTGAGTAAAGTGCCGGCCGAGCAACAGACTATGTTCAAGCAGCAGTTGGCGCAGCTCGAAGGTGCGGCCGATGCCAAGGCCTATGTCGATGCAATGCGCAAGCGTTACAAGGTGAGCGTGCAGGAAGCGCAGTTGTAAACGGATCTCCTGCCTTGATGGCATGTACGACAGGCCCGGCATTGCCGGGCCTGTCGCGTTTGGGAGGGTGAGGGCGTGTCGGCGTGCGTTCGCGGTCGGTTCGTCTGTTTGCGGCGTGCGCCATATCGCATCGTCGGTACGCCTGTTCATCCGACTGCGGCGCGTTTCGCGCCTACCACGCGACGCTGCTCGTTCCGCTGGATGAGGCGGTGCGCGCACCCCTCATGCTTATGGCCGGGGCATGCAGTCTCAGTCTGCGTAGTTCAAGACCATGCCGGGACGCAGCAGGCTGCCTGCCGACAATCCGTTTTGTGTCAGTAACGCCTGTACGGTGATGCCATAGCGCTTGGCGATGCTCCAGGCGGTGTCGCCATCGCGGACCGTATGCGTGTGTCGGCGTGGCCTGGATGGGCGCGGACCGGTAGTAGTAGGCATCGCCGATGCGCTGGTCGTGGTGCTGCTGGCGCTGGCGGCGATCGCTGTTGCCGTGTCCTGTGACGTTGGCGTGCCGCGCTGGGCAAGTGCTGAGCCGCTGCTCATCCCGAGCGGTGCCAACACGGGCAGTGCGCGCTTGTTGTGACGTCTGTTGTCGAGGGCGGCATTGAGCCGTGCGAGCTGGTTGCTCGGTAGTGTCCGCTGCCGAGCCCAGTCGTCCAGGGCCATGCCGGCTGGCAGGATCTGCGCTTGCAGGATGGGCACGTCCCGATCCAGCGATGCCATCCATTCGGCGTGGGTCTGGGCCTGCTCCAGCACGCAGGCCAGTGCGTGCAGTTTCTCGACGTAGGCGTAGGTGACCGACGCCATGCCCGGCAATTTATCCGGGTGCGTGCCGTGGACATTCATGCCAGCGTGGCGCACGGACTGGAGGACGCGAGATTCGCCGCCGTTATACGCCATCAGCGTCAGCCGCCAATCGCCGCCGAACATCCCGTGCAGCGTCTGCAGATAGCGCAATGCGGCGCGTGTGGATTCCACTGCCGACAAGCGGCCGTCATAGCTGCTTTCCACCGCGACATCGTGGCGACGTGCGGTGGCGGGAATGAACTGCCACAAGCCGGCCGGACCATTGCGGCGGCTACGCGCGGCCGGTCGATAGCCGCTCTCCACGAACGGGATCAGTGCGAACTCGGTCGGCAAGTTCACCGCGCGCAGTTCATCGATCACGTAACCGAACAGCGGCAGCACGTCTTCGTCCGCGTTGGCCAGGCGTGCCGGTGCGTGCGCGAACTGCTGCTGCGAGCGCGAATCGCTGGTGCTGGCATCGCAGTGCGCGTCGGCCAGGCCGTCGCGGAAGCGTGCCAGGATGTCGCGGCCATTGCGGGTCGTCGCGGGTGGTAGCGATGTTGGATCCGCGGGTAACGCGTTCACCCCGGCCATGGTCTGTTCCAGCGTGGTACCCAGCGGCGTGGCAATCGTCGTGCAGGGCAATGCCGACGCCAACGTCAGCGCGGCAGTGAAAGCCAGCGCTTTCATGCGTGGAAAGCGTCTTTCCAGCGCCTCAATTCAGCGAAGATGTCCACGTCCTGCGCAGTTGTGTCGTCCGCCGCGTGGCCGAGGCGGGCACCGACAGCCCGCCGGATCGCAGGCGAGGCCGTGCGCAAGAACGGATTGGTCGCCATCTCGCTAGCGAGTGTGACCGGGACAGTGGGATGTGCGGCATGGCGCATGGCCTGGACTTCCTGATAGCGCTGCCGCAGGGCGACGTTGGTGGGATCGACCATGACGGCGAATGCCGCATTGGCCAGGGTGTATTCATGCCCGCAGCACACCAGCGTCTGGCCAGGTAGGGCAGAGAGCCGTTGCAGCGAAGTCAACATCTGGGAAGGCGTACCTTCGAACATGCGTCCACATCCCAGGCTGAATAGGGTATCGCCACTGAACAAGTAGCCATGGCCGACATAGGCCAAATGCGAGCGGGTGTGGCCCGGGACGGCGATGGTGTCGAACCGCCAGTGTAACGCCTGGATGCTGTCGCCGTGGCCGACCCGCTGGCTGGCGCAATCGATGCGCGGATCCTCCGGCGCGTATACCGGTAGTTCCGGCCACCGCGCACGCAGGGCCGAGACGCCGCCAATGTGATCGTCGTGGTGATGGGTGAGCAGGATCGCCGCTGGCTGCAATCCCTGCGCTGCGGCCTCGAACACCGGTTCGGCCTGGCCGGGATCGACCAGTAATGCCTGCCCATCGTCTGCGGCGATTGCCCAAATGTAATTGTCTTGGAATGCCGGCAGGGTGATCAGTCGCATAGAATCAGCACCATGCCCGCCGTTCTACGCCCTCGTCAAGCCAATGTCTCATCCTGGTTTGATACAGCCGGGGCACAAGTGTTGCTGCAGGCTGAACAACCGCTGATCCAGGAGGCGTTGCTCAAGCGTCCCGCACAGCCCTGGCTGTGGCTGGCCCCGCTGCCGTCGATGCCGCTGTCGCGCGAGGTGCCGGGGCGTGGCCTGCGCCTGCATCGCAGTGCAAAAGGGTATGCGGGCGACCTGATCTGCAGGTTGCCGTTGCCTCTGCCATCGGAGAGCGTCAATGCGATCGTGTTGCAGCACGTGCTGGCCGCCGATGCGCTCGCCTTGCTGGAAGAGTGCGAGCGGGTGCTGATGCCCGGCGGTCGGCTGTGGTTGTTCGTGCTCAACGCGATGAGTCCGTACCGGCTGCGTTGGCGCCGTCAGGGGCTGGTGGCGCGACCGCCAGGCAGTTGGCGCGGCTTGCTCGAACAGGCCGGCTTGCCATGCCTGGAGCAACTGCGGTATCTCGGACCGGTGTGGCCGACCCGCGCCGGGACCGGCTCGATCGCATCGACCGCACCGCTGCGCGCGGTCTGCCTGTTGCAGGCGGAAAAGCGCACCGCCGCTGGCATCGGTCCCATTCCGTTGCGCGCGCCGCTGCGTTGGCGCGGCTCGGTCGCTTCTATCTGAATTCCCAATGGATCCTCATGAAGACTGTTGATATCCATACCGACGGCGCTTGTCTTGGCAATCCTGGCCCCGGTGGCTGGGCCGCGTTGCTGCGCTACAAGGATCAGGAACGCGAGGTGGCCGGTGCCGAGGCGCACACCACCAACAACCGCATGGAGCTGATGGCGGCGATCATGGCGCTGGAGACGCTCAACGCGCCCTGCCAGATCGTGTTGCATACCGACTCGCAGTACGTGCGTCAGGGCATCACCGAGTGGATGCCGGGCTGGGTGCGGCGGCAGTGGAAGACCGCTGGCGGCGATCCGGTCAAAAATCGCGATCTGTGGGAGCGGCTGCACGCCGCCGCGCAGCGGCACGCGATCGACTGGCGCTGGGTCAAGGGCCATAACGGCGACCCGGATAACGAGCGGGTCGATCAACTGGCGCGCGACCAAGCGTTGCGTGTGCGTGCCGGTGGCGGCGCGGTCGCCTCCTGAACCCTCTTTTCCCTGCAACGAGCCCTATGCGCCAGATCATCCTCGATACCGAAACCACCGGCCTGGAATGGAAGAAGGGCAACCGCGTCGTTGAAATCGGTGCGGTGGAACTGTTTGAACGCCGTCCCAGTGGACGCAATTTCCACCGTTATTTGCGTCCGGATTGCGATTTCGAAACGGGTGCGCAAGAGGTCACCGGCCTGACCTTGGAGTTTCTCGCCGACAAGCCGCAATTCCATGAGGTGGTCGATGAGTTCCTGGAATTCATCGACGGTGCCGAGTTGGTCATCCACAACGCTTCGTTCGACCTGGGCTTCCTCGACTACGAATTGTCGCGGCTGGGCGAGTCCTACGGGCGCATCCTCGACCGTGCCAGTGTGGTCGATACTTTGTTGCTGGCCCGCGAGCGCTTTCCAGGACAGCGCAATTCGCTGGATGCGCTGTGCAAGCGGCTGGGTGTGGACAACACGCATCGGCAACTGCACGGCGCGTTGCTCGATGCGCAGATCCTGTGCGAGGTGTACATCGCGTTGACCTCCGGCCAGGAGGAAATCGGTTTCGCCCCGGTCGATGAGATGACGGGCAAGAACGACGCCCATGGCGCGGCGTTCGACATGGCGACGTTGTTGCCGCGTCCGCAGGTGCTGCCGACCGCTTCCGAATTAGAGGCACACCAGGCGCGGCTCGACACCTTGCGTAAAAAAGCTGGCCGCGCGCTGTGGGATGCGGCCGAGCCGGTGTCGACCGAGGCGACGCCGGGCTGAGGAACTGAGCGCAGGCCGTCGCGTGACGGTCGCCGTGTGTGCGCTGGTGTGGGGAACGTGTCGCGGCTTGCGTCGTTCAGTGGCAACGCACCAAGACGACCGTGATGTTGTCCGAACCGCCGTCGTCCAGCGCCGCCGCGACCAGCATGTCCACGCATTCCTGCGCGCTGCAGTCGTCGTGGCCCAGTGCAGTGGCAATACCCACTTCGCCCACATGCTCGGTCAGCCCGTCGCTGCACAGGAGCAGGCACACACCTGGACGCAGTTCGCCGGTCATCGAGGCCACGTTCAAATGCTGTGGATCGGTAATGCCGAGCGCCTGGGTGACCGCATTGCGATGCGGAGGCGCGCTTGCCTGTTCCGCAGTCAGTACGCCCTGCGCGATCAGCGCCTGCACGTGGCTGTGATCCTGGCTGAGTTGGGCGAGTTTGCCGTGGCGCCATAGATAAGCGCGGCTGTCACCGACCCAGGCCACTTCGAAGCGGTTCCCTTGCACATGTGTAGCGACCACGCTGGTGCCCATCGGGAGTGGGGCGTGACGGAGCCGCGCGGCGTGGATGATCTCCTCGTCGGCGATCCGGATTGCATGCGCCAACGTCGCACCGCCGCGCACTTCGCGGACGATGGCCTCGCGCGCTAGCGCACTGGCGACTTCGCCGCAGGCATGGCCGCCCATGCCATCGGCCACCAGCCACAGGCCCAGCTCGTTGTCGCCGTAGTAGGTGTCCTCGTTGAGGTCGCGGCGCAGGCCGAGGTGGGTGAGGTGTCCGAATTCGATCATTGCGCGCCTGTGGCTGGCCGGGCTTTTTGTAGTTCAACCCCCATCATCGCGGTCGCGCGCGCATCCGGCAATCGCCTGTGTCGGCTTGGCGCAGGTGGGGTTCATGGGCCTCGCCCGATCCGAGGGTACTCAAGCGCGGGCGGCGCATGGCTTGTTCGCACGCGGTGGGAACCGTATGATGCTTGCCCCCGGTCCGCCGGGGACCACCCGGGAAGGTGGCAGAGTGGTTGAATGTACCTGGACTCGAAATCAGGCAGGCGTTTATAGCGCCTCGGGGGTTCGAATCCCCCCCTTCCCGCCAGTTGCGCATTGGGCCCCGTCAGGGGCCTTTATGTTGTTGAGTGGTGATATGTTCCGAGCGGTCGCGATGCTGCGCCGATGTGGCGTTCAAGCTCGCCCGTTACACTCTTCTGCTCTTCATTAGCCGATTGGGTGTCTGTGATGTCCGAAATTCTGGTTCCCGTGTCTTTCGGCGAATTGCTCGACAAGATCGCCATCCTGCAGATCAAGTCCGAGCGCATCGCCGACCCGGACAAGCTGGTCAATGTGCACGCGGAGTTGTCGGCGCTGGAGAAAACCTGGATGGCGCATCCGGCTGCCGGTGGCGATGTCGTGCGCCTACGCGCGGAATTGAAGGCAGTGAATGAGCGGTTGTGGGTGATCGAAGACGAGATCCGGATCAAAGAGAAAGCGCAGGCCTTCGATGCGGAATTCATCAAGCTGGCACGCAGCGTGTACTACGAAAACGACGAACGCGCGCGCATCAAAAAAGAAATCAACCTGGCGCTGGGTTCCCGCTACGTAGAAGAAAAGTCCTATCAGGATTACCGCACTCCGTCCGCTTGAGTGCGGCCGCGTACAGCTCAGGCGCCGTGATCGGCGCGGTAGCGCTCGAACGCGGCAATTGCCGCGTCCACCTCGATCAGCGCCATGACGCCATCGTATTCGATCTTGCGCCCCCATTTGAGCGCCTCGGCCGGCTTGCCCAGGTACTTGCGCGCGGCCGCATCGTATTTGTCCACGCAGTAGCGAATGTCCGAGTACGGGCCACTGCGGCGCGGGTTGCTTGCCGCGTGCAGGCCCAGCACCTTGACGCCCATGGCGTTGGCGATGTGCATAGGGCCGGAATCGGGCGTCATCACCAGCGCCGCGCGCTGCAGCAGCGCGGGCAGTTGTTTGAGCGTGTCGCGACCGACCAAATCCAGCAGCGGCGTGCGCGCCGCTGCGATGATGGCGTCGGCAGTGTTGCGCTCCAGCGCACTGCGCCCGCCGCATAACACCACCCGCCAACCTTGCGCGACGGCGTGGTCGGCGACTGCGGCGTAGCGCTCGGCATACCAGTTGCGGCGCTCATGGCTGGAACATGGCGAAATCAGCAGCGCCGGTCGGCCGTCGTCGGGCCATTGCGCACGCGCCCAGTCATGGGCCGCATCGGGTACTGGCAGGTCCCAGCGCACCTGCGTCTGACGTAGCCCGAGTGGCTCGCAGAAGCTGCCGATCGCGTCGAGCACATGGATGCCGGGGCGGTCGGGGATACGTTCGTTGACGAACAGACCATGCAGATCCTTCGAGCGACTGCGGTCGTAGCCGATGCGGCGGCGCGCTCGCACACAGGCCGAGAGCACATTGGCGCGCAGTGCCACCTGCATCTGCAGCAGCGCATCGAAACCTTGCCTCGGGAGTGCGCGGCGCAGTGCGCGCATGCCAGCCAGGCCGCTGCGTTTGTCGTAGCCATGGAAGACCACCCCAGGCAGCCCGTCCAGCAGCTTGAGTCCTGCGTTGTCGATGATCCAGTGCAACGGCGGTGCCTGTGGCCAGGCGTGCTGCAGCGTGCGCACCAGTGGCACGACGTGAGTCACGTCTCCCAGCGCCGACAAGCGCAACAGGCACAGCGAGGGGAGCATTGCCGGCATGGTGTTGTTAGACTCGTAGGATGGCTGCATTCGACGCTACTGAAGCACTGACGCCGTACCGCGAGGGTCGCGGCTATGGCGCCATTTTGTTCGACCGCGAACGACTCCGGCAAGCCGAGCCGGCGTTGTTCTCGGCGACATCCTGGGCCGAGCGCGCACGTCCGGTGGATGCGGGTGGGCGCGGAGGCGCATGGTTCATCGATGCCCCGTTCGGCGCCTGCGTGCTGCGTCAGTACCGCCGTGGCGGCTTGGTCGCCAAACTCAGTCGCGACCGCTACCTGTGGTGCGGTGCCCACCGCACCCGCAGCTTCGCCGAGTTCCGCCTGATGCGCGCGCTGATCGCGCGCAAGCTGCCGGTGCCCAAACCCTTGGCGGCCTGCTACCTGCGGCAGGGCACGCGCTATCGTGCCGCGCTGTTGATGGAGCGGCTGGAGGATGTCTGCTCCCTGGCGGAGCGCGCATTGATCGCTGGCCGTGGCGCGCCCTGGGAGGAGGCCGGGCGATTGATCGCGCGCTTCCATCGCGCTGGCCTGGATCATGCCGATCTCAACGCGCACAACATCTTGTTCGACGGTAATGGTCACGGTTGGTTGATCGATTTCGACCGCAGCGTGCTGCGCATTCCTGCCACCGGCTGGCGCGAGCGCAATCTCAAGCGCCTGCATCGCTCCTTGCTCAAGCTGCGCGGCGAGCGTGGCATCAATGTGGTCGAAAAGGACTACGAACGTCTGCGTCGCGCCTACGACCTGGCCTGGGAGCGCGGTTGCTGATGAGCGCTTGGGCGCTGCGTTTCCAGGGCGTGGGCAACGCCTCGGCGGTGCAGCTGGGTTCGCCGATGGCCACGATCGAGCGCGACGCCCGGCCGTGGCTGAGCATCGACTGCGGCGGCGAGGGCCTGAGTGCTTACCAGGCCCACTACGGCGCTATGCCGCAGGCGTTGTTCGTCACCCATGTGCATCTGGATCACGTGGCCGGGTTCGAGCGCCTGTTCGTGGATAGCTATTTCTCCGAACGGCGCGGCAAGGTGCGCCTGTACGTGCCCGCGCCGGTGCTGCCGCTGCTGCACCGCCGCGTGGCCGACTACCCGAACGTGTTGGCCGAGGGCGGCGCCAACTTCTGGGACGCGTTTCAGTTGATCGCGGTCGGTGAGGCGTTCTGGCACGACGGCGTGCGTCTGCAGGTCTTCCCAGTACGCCATCACTGGCCGGAGACGGCCTATGGCGTGCGCCTGCCGGGCGCGTTGGTGTGGAGTGGGGATACCCGGCCGATTCCGGAAATGCTCAACCGCTATGCCGACGACGGCGAACTGATCGCACACGACTGTGGTCTTCACGGCAACCCCTCGCATACTGGCGTGGACGATCTGGAACGTGAATATCCCGCCGAACTGGTGCGAAGGATGATGCTCTACCACTACGCCAGCGCCGAAGATGCCCAGGTCTTGCGCGCGCGTGGCCATCGCGTGGCGCGGCTTGGTGAATGCGTAGCACTGCCCGCGCCGCGCTTGTCGCAGGTGCCGGCCGGATGAGTGCCGCCCCGCGTCCGCCGCTTGCGTCCGCGACGCCAGCGGACCGGCGCGGGCGTGCGTTGCGCGATCTGCGCCTGTCCGTGATCGAGGCGTGCAACTTCCGCTGCGGCTACTGCATGCCGGCCGATCAAGTCCCTGACGATTACGGACTCGACGCGGCCGCGCGGCTGTCGTTCGCACAGATCGAGACCGTGGTACGCGCCTTCGTGCGCAATGGTGTGCGCAAGCTGCGCCTGACTGGCGGCGAGCCCCTGCTGCGCCGCGACCTGCCGGAATTGGTGCGACGGCTCGCGCGCATTGCGGGCGTAGAGGATCTGGCGATGACCACCAACGGCGTGCTGCTGGCATCGCACGCGCAGGCCTTGCGCGACGCCGGCTTGCAGCGCGTCACGGTCAGCCTGGATGCGATCGATCCGCGGGTGTTTCGGCACCTATCCGGCGGTCGTGGCGAGGTCGCGCAGGTGTTGGCCGGTATTGATGCCGCCGTTGCGGCCGGGTTGGGCCCGCTCAAACTCAACTGCGTGGTCCAGCGTGGGATCAACGATGAGCAGGTCTTACCGCTGTTGGCGCATTTTCGCGGTAGCGGCCATGTGTTGCGTTTCATCGAATACATGGACGTTGGCACGTGCAACGCTTGGCGTCGCGACAGGGTGGTGCCCGCTGCGGAACTGCGCGAACGCATTGCCGCACGCTGGCCGCTGCACGCCCTGGAGCCGCACTATCCCGGTGAAGTCGCCACGCGTTATGCCTTCGCTGATGGCGGTGGCGAGGTTGGCTTCGTCACTTCGGTCAGCGCGCCGTTTTGCGGCGACTGCCATCGTGCGCGGGTCTCGGCGGATGGTCGTCTTTATACCTGTCTGTTCGCTGCCGAGGGTGCCGATCTCACGCCGGCGTTGGCCGATGGCGAGCAGGCGCTGACCGAACGCGTGCGCGACTTATGGGAGCAGCGCAATGACCGTTACAGCGAATTGCGCGGCGACGCGACGGCGACGCGCGGCAAGCACGTCGAAATGTTCCTGATCGGTGGTTGAGCGGTGAGCGCCGCGCTAGAACTGGAATTGCTGGCATGACCAAGAAAATCTCTGCTACCACCGCGCGCGCATCGGCGCCGACCCTGACCCATCTGGATTCGCAGGGGCTGCCCGCGATGGTGGACGTTTCCGCCAAGCCCGCCACCGCGCGCTTGGCGGTTGCTGAGGCGCGGGTGCGTTTTCCTGCGGCGGTGGCCGCGCAATTGCGTGCCGATGCGTTGCGCAGCGCCAAGGGTGGCATCGTCGAGACTGCGGTGATTGCCGGCACGTTGGCGGTCAAGCGCACGCACGAATTGATTCCGTTCTGCCATCCGTTGCCCATCGATGGCTGCCGCTTCGCCATCGACTGGGCCTCGCCGCAGGTGCTGCGGATCGAATGCCGCGTGCGCACCGTGCATCGTACCGGCGTGGAGATGGAAGCCTTGACCGGCGCCAGCGTCGCCGCGTTGACCATCTACGACATGTGCAAAGCCTTGACCCACGCGATGACCATCGGCCCGGTGCGATTGCTCGGCAAACGTGGTGGCAAGCGCGATGTCGGGAGCGTGGCATGAGCGCCTCGGTGACCGTGCTGTATTTCGCCAGCTTGCGCGAGGCGGCGGGGATTGATCGAGAGCAGGTGCGCACGGCCGCGCCCGACTTGCGCGCGCTGTACGCCGAACTCGACGCGCGGCATGGCCTGCGCTGGCCTGCACAACGTCTGCGTGTGGCAGTAGATGGCGCCTTCGCCGATTGGGGCGACGTATTGCGCGATGGCGCGGAAGTGGTGTTCATTCCGCCGGTGTCCGGAGGCTGAGTGATGTCCACCGCGCCGCGTTTCCATCTTGCCGACCACGCGCTTGATCCTGTCGCGTTGCGTGCGCCGCTGGCACATGCGCAGGCCGGTGCCTATGCCAGCTTCGAAGGCTGGGTACGCGATCACAACGACGGCCGCGCCGTTGATGGCCTGCGCTACGAAGCCTATGCCGCCCTGGCCGAAGTCGAAGGCCAGCGTATCGTTGACGAAGCACTGGCGCGCTTCGCCATTCTCGACCTGCGTTGCGTCCACCGTATCGGTGACTTGGTGATCGGTGACCTGGCCGTGTGGGTGGGCGTGGTGGCGGCGCATCGCGATGCCGCCTTTGGCGCCTGTCGCTATGTCATTGACGAGGTCAAAGCGCGAGTGCCGATCTGGAAACACGAACGCTACCGCGACGGCGACGCGGGCTGGTTACATCCTGCATAGCGCGAGCGGCGGGGCGCACCGTGCATGCCGCAGTTGCTGGCTGATGTACGAGCGTGCAGTAAGCGAGATGCTCGATGATGCGATGGTGCAGCAAGCCAGACGCTCGGCGATGCGAGAGTGCGAACAATCGAAGGAGGGGTGGCGACCCCGCCGGCTGACCTCGGCGCCCGCGTCGATCGATACCGTTGCTGCCTTCCGGCCCTGGCGGGGTTTTCGACCTAGCGTCGCGAGGGGCCGACGGGGCCACCATAGAGACGAAACCGCGCCAGCAGCGCGGTTCTTGCCCGTTAGGAATTCCTGCGCAGGAAGCGAAGGAATCTGCGCAGGGGCAGCGCGGGGAAACTGGCGGAGAGAGGGCAGGTAGTGATCCCGCTCGAACGTACTGACTCTCCTACAGCACGCAAACCAGGGATGTGGCCTGACTTGTGAATCGCAATTGTAGCTTCACGCAGGGTGCGGCGCTAGCGTAATCTGCTGGGGTCAACGAACAGGAGCGTGGTGCCGAGACGAGGCCAGCCCGCAGGCAGGAACACCCACTCAGCTCGCAACGAAAAAGGTTTGCAACGAGGGAACGGAAATGTCGAAGAAAGTTGCAAAAAAAGGAGCCGCCACCAAATCCTCAGGACAAGGGGGAGGTGCTTCGTCGGGCAAGAAGTACACCTTGCAAATTGAGCTGGGTGTTCTTGACCACCTAGCGGGAAATCTTTACAGCAACGTTCCTGCAGTCTTGACGGAGATGGTGGCTAACGCATGGGATGCCGATGCCAAAGAGGTTCGAATAGATGTTGACCTCGAAACGGGAAAGATCGTCGTGACCGATGATGGATTTGGCATGACGGCAAAGGACATCAACGAAAAATTCTTGACAGTCGGCTATCTATCGCAAGCGGGAGCAGCCCGGTGGTGACTTGACCCCTGGAGGACGGCCCGTGATGGGGCGTAAGGGAGTCGGGAAACTCGCACCTTTTTCCATTGCTGACAGTATTGAAGTCTATTCGAGAAGCAAGAATCCAAAAGTCTGGCCTTTTGATGACGACCGCCGGCATCAGGGCCGCCAAGAAGCGCAAAAAACCATATCATCCGGATGTGCGCGACGCTTCGGAGCTTATTCCAAAAAAGGGGACAAGAATTGTCCTCACTGAGCTAAAGATGGAGAGGTTCCGCCGGCCTAATTTCCGAGATAGGCTTGCCCGGCGTTTTTCGGTTATCGGGACAGATGAGTTCAGAGTGTTCTTGGACGGAGTTGAGATAACAGGGGTTGATCGCGGCGACCTTCAAGTCCTGCAATACATTTGGACTATCGGGAGTTGGGAAAAGCCGGGCTGGTGCGCGGCCAAGCGAGAGTCCGAGCTGCCCGAAAGGCTTGAAGGTTGGACGGGTGATTGGAAGGTAAAGGGGTGGGTTGGTACCTCGCATAAACCTAAAGATTTAGAGAAGGCTTCTGGGAACTTAAATGGTGTTGTTGTGTTGGCACGAGGAAGGCTTTTTCAAGAAAACATATTGGCCAACTTTAATGATGGCAGGCATTATACTAAATATTTGACTGGCCAAATTGATGTCGATTTTTTAGACGATGGCGATGCCGATATGGCGACAAGTGATAGGCAGCGCCTGATCGAGGACGATGAGCGCTATGTTCATCTTCAATCTTATTTGAAATCAATATTGAATAGATTGGAGGCGCAATGGAGCGTGTGGCGTTCTCTGGACGATCCTGAGGTGGTCGAGGATAAATATCCCCAAGTCAGAAAGTGGATAGAATCTCTAGGTGACGAGCGCCACAAGAAAGATGCCAAAAAGCTGATCGGAGCGGTTGAGCGTTTGGCTTTGGCTGAGTCGGAAAAGGTTGAAGTTTTGAAGCATTCCATATTCGGCTTCGAGCGAATGAAGCTAAAGGGGAGGACGGCGGAGTTAGCCGAGGCTGTTTCACTTAGCGATACCGCGTTAATTAAGTTGTTTGCTGATCAGGATGCGTTGGAAGCGGGTGTTTATCGCGACATTGTCAAGGGCAGGCTTGGCGAAATAAATCTAGTAAGAGATGCTGTTGAGAAAAATGAAAAGGAAAAGGTAATCCAGCAGTTGCTATTTGACCGCTTGTGGCTTCTGGACCCTTCCTGGGAGAGGGCTACAGGTAGCGAAAATATCGAAAAGCAATTTAAGAAATTATTCCCCAACCCAAAAAATGAAAAGGACGAAGCAGCGTCGAGTGGGCGATTTGACATTACTTACAAGACCGCCGCTGGAAAGCATATTATCGTCGAATTAAAAAGGGCAAAGCGGAAAGTTACTCTTGCCGAGTTGGCTGTTCAGGGTATGCAATATGTGGATGAGTTGAAGCGACTTCTTGCTAGCCATGGCGTAGTTAAAGATGGTTCTACTCCAGACATTGAAGTTATCTTTGTTTTAGGTAATAGACTGCCAGAGCAGGATAGTAACGTGGAGAGGTATAAAAAACAGATGGATGCGATATCCAATGGTTCGCGTGTTAAAACATACGAGGAGCTTGTCTCGCAAGCACTAGCTGCTTATCAAGAGTACCTCGATAAGACTAAAGGCCTGGGCTCATTTTCGGACCTGATTGAAAGCATTGGCTGATACACTTTCAAAGGACGCACGAAGCGCGTTGATGCGCTCGGTGAGGCAAAAAAACACTTCTCCCGAAGTGATTGTCCGTCGAGCGGCTCACGCGTTGGGCGCGCGGTTTAGGTTACATCAGAAGAGTCTTTCTGGTCGCCCGGACATAGTGTTTCCCTCCAGGAAGCTCTGTGTTTTTGTTCATGGGTGCTTCTGGCATCGGCATCCAGGGTGTCGATTGGCATCTACTCCCGGAACTAATGTTGATTTTTGGTTGGAAAAATTTCGAAGAAATGTAGACAGAGATGCGCGCAAGTCCGAGGAGCTAGAGTCGCTAGGGTGGAGGGTAGAGGTGATTTGGGAGTGCGAAACTCGCAATCAAGAGTTGTTGCGCAATCGCCTAAAGGAAATCCTTTTCCTTTAATGTCTCTGTTGTCAAAGTAGGTTTAATTCTTTGAGGTGTTGGCGGAAACTCATTGCGATGACTTCGCCAAGACGGACAGGAACGGCGTTGCCAATCAGTCTGCCCACCGTCTTGAAGTGAATGGGGTGGCCCTTTTCCGTGAATTGATAGCTCTTCGGAAATGTTTGAAAGATTGCTGCTTCTCTAAGTGAAATTGCTCTGTCTTGCACGGGATGACCAAATCTTCCATTACCAAACCCATAACACAGAGTGGTCATCGTTGGCGCAGGCTGATCCCAGCGCATCCGTCCATAGACGGAATTGAAAGTCTTGCCAGACTCTTCTTTGTGGCAATCCGCTACCAGGTCGCTATCCCAATCTGCCCACGTTCCCCCAGGTTTGGACTGCCTGATTCTTTTGAGATTTATTTCCTTAAGGCTGGCTGCCGTGTGAAGCGGGTCTTTAATGTCGGTCTGGCCCGCAGATAGTTCAGGTAGATCGCCAATGGTATCCTTAACGGTTTTATGCTTCCGCGAATGTGTTGAATCTATAAGTTTGATGCTGCCAAGTCGAGATGCTAAGAAAACAAGGCGTCGGCGTTTCTGAGGTATTCCATATTCTCGGCAATCGACCACCCCATGCCAAATATGGTATCCATCAAACGCTTCGAGGAATTTTTGGAACACTTCATGAGTGGGGAGCTGTGGGACATTCTCCATTGTTACCAAGTCGGGCTGGATTTCTTTTACCAGTCGTGCGAACGACTTAAGAAGTCCCCATTTGGCATCTTTGGAGGTGTCTTTTCCTTTGGTATATGTCGAAAACGGCTGACACGGAGCGCATCCAGCCAATAGTGAATATTTGCTTTTTAGGAAGTGACGATTAATGTCTGCCGAGCTAAGGGATTCGACATCCTTTTTCAAGAATTTGGCGCCGGCGTTGTTGTGCTCATACGGAAACCGGCAAGCAGGGTCAACATCAATGCCCGCTCTCACCCGAATTCCTTGGCGCTTCAGTCCATGGGTAAGACCACCAGCCCCACAGAAGAGGTCAACGCAGGCGACAGGGATTTCTTGCATGTTTCCATTGACTCCGGTTCAAGCCTAATGCTCAGAGCGATGCTCATAGACCCGCTGATTGTAGCGCCGTGCAGTGCCCTTTGAGCGCTCCGGAAGAGATTGGCAAAGCGGCGAGTGGGTAAGGCTGGGTCTGCCGACCCACGAGGGGCTGCACATCGACCGGGACACGTTGGCGATACGACCAAAGGCCGGAGGGAGCTCGGACGAGATGATGAGGAATGCGCATAGGCGTCGTGTGTTCCGACTTGCGCTGCTGCAGCCAGTTTTTACGCCCCCCCCCCTGATTTATCAGGGGCTTGCGTAATCTGGCGGAGAGAGGGGGATTCGAACCCCCGAAGCGCGGTTTAGACGCTTACACACTTTCCAGGCGTGCTCCTTCAACCACTCGGACACCTCTCCGGTTTCTTGCGCGGGCCAGCGGTCCGGGCAAGGGCGGAATTCTAGCCGTCACGGCCTCCATTCACAAGGTGAGCGGGCGTGGCCGGCGCTCATCGGCTTGCTGCCGGCGCCTGTTCATGATCGCCCAGCGCCTAGAGCCGATGTTTTTCCAGGCCGCGAGAGGCGGATAGGTTGGCCGCGCTGACGCCTGAGCAATGACCCGGGCGCGACATGGCACAATGCCGGTTCAGATGAAGACGGTCGCCTGATGTCCTATCTCGTTCTCGCCCGTAAGTGGCGCCCCAAGCGTTTTGCCGAGCTGGTGGGGCAGGAGCATGTGGTGCGTGCGCTCACCAACGCCCTGGACAGCGGGCGGGTCCATCATGCGTTTCTGTTCACCGGCACGCGTGGTGTCGGCAAGACCACCATCGCGCGCATTTTCGCCAAGTCGCTGAACTGCGAGCAGGGCACCAGTGCCGATCCGTGTGGCAAGTGTGCGGCCTGTCTGGATATCGATGCTGGCCGCTATATCGATCTGCTGGAGATCGATGCCGCGTCCAACACCGGCGTGGACGATGTGCGCGAGGTGATCGAAAACGCCCAATACATGCCTTCGCGCGGCAAGTTCAAGGTCTATTTGATCGACGAAGTGCACATGCTGTCCAAGGCGGCGTTCAACGCGTTGCTGAAAACGCTGGAAGAGCCGCCGGAGCATGTGAAGTTCCTGCTCGCCACCACCGATCCGCAGAAGCTGCCGGTGACGGTGCTATCGCGCTGTCTGCAGTTCAACCTCAAGCGCCTGGACGAGATGCAGATCCAGGGGCAGATGACCAAGATTCTGGCTGCCGAGCAGATCGAGGTGGATGCCTCGGCCATCGTGCAGTTGGCCAAGGCCGCCGACGGTAGTCTGCGTGATGGTCTATCGCTGCTCGATCAGGCCATCGCCTACGCCGGCGGCGCGCTGCGCGAAGATGTGGTGCGGACGATGCTGGGGACGGTGGATCGCACCCAGGTCGGCGCCATGCTCGATGCGCTGGCCGATGCCGATGGAGCGCGATTGCTGCAGGTCGTCGCGGGGTTGGCCGAGTTCTCTCCGGATTGGGGTGGCGTGTTGGAAGCGCTGGCCGAGGCGTTGCATCGCATCCAGGTACGGCAACTGGTGCCGGGTGCGGCATTGGATGTGCTGGACGGTTTGGATCCGGCGCCGCTGGCCGAGCGGCTGCGTCCGGAAATCGTGCAATTGTGGTACCAGATGGCGTTGAACGGACGCCGCGATCTGTATCTGGCACCGAGTCCGCGCGCCGGGTTCGAGATGGCGGTATTGCGGATGTTGGCGTTCCGCCCAGCGAATGCTGCGGCATTGCCGGCGACCTCTGCTGCGGGCGCGCCAGCGCAGGGGCGCGATGGTGCGGCGGCGACTGCGTCCGCTGCCTCGGTCGCGTCTTCGTCGATTCCGTCGGCGATCACGCCTTCCGCATCCAACATGTCGTCGACACCGACACCGACACCGACACCGACACCGACACCGACAACCGTCCACACATCTCCCAACGCGTCCGCGAGTGCGCTGGATCCGCCGTGGGATCCGCCCGCGTCGCCGCCGGCACGTTCGAGCGCGTCCGCTGCGCCGATGCCCACTGTCACGCGTCCGCCGTTTGCGTCAGCCGCCGCAGCGGACACAGTGCCGCCACCTGCCGAGGCAACGCGTGCTTCATCGTTGGCTGCTGTTGGCGCGCGAGGCAGTCTGCACAGCACCGAAGACTGGCTGGTACTGGTCGCCGACTGCGGTTTGACCGGTCCGTCGCGGCAACTCGCGGCCAATGCCGCCTTTGTCAGTCATGCCGAGGGCGTGCTGCGGCTGTCGCTGTCGCCTGGTTTCGAATATTTGCAGTCGGAGCGTTCGCTCGGTGAGCTGGCCGATGCACTGGCCGAGACGCTCGGCCAGCGCCCGAAGATCGTGATCGAAAGCGGCATCGCCGTCGATACCGAAACCCTGCACGAGCGTTCGCACCGGCAACGCGGCGAACGTCAGAACGCGGCCGAGGCTGCGTTCCTCAACGACCCGGCGGTGCAAGCGCTGATGCAGCAGCAAGGTGCGCGGGTCGTGCCCGATTCCATCCGTCCCTACGATGAGTGAACCAAGATGCGCGGTAATATCGCCCAACTGATGCAACAGGCGCAGAAGATGCAGGAAAACCTGCAGCGCGCCCAGGAAGAATTGGCACAATTGGAAGTCACCGGCAGCGCCGGTGGCGGCATGGTCAGCGTCACCCTGACCGGAGCCAAGGAGTGCCGCAAGGTGCGGATCGATCCGAGCATTCTGTCCGACCAAGAGATGGTCGAGGATTTGATCGCCGCCGCTTTCAACGATGCGTCCAACAAGGTCGATGCCGAGTCCAAGCAGCGGATGGGCGCGGCCACGGCCGGGATGCCGATCCCGCCGGGCATGAAGCTGCCGTTCTGAGCATGGTGAACGGCAGGCGCCACGATCATCTGCCCGGTGGCCGAGGTATTGGCGTCGTCGGCGATGCCCGGGTGGTGACGTTGTCGCCTTGCCAGGGTGCGCATTGTGTGCAAGTCGAGGGTATCCGGTGGCCGATGTTGATCGAGTGCGGCCTGGAATTGAAGCCGCAGATCGATGCCGTCGTGGCCAAGGCGCTGTGCCGGTTTCGCGGACTGTTCGAGCGTGTTGACCTCGCGTGGTTCCGGAGCGCGTGGGACGCATGAGTTCGCCGCTGCTCGAACAGTTGATCGAGGCGTTCCGCATTCTGCCGGGAGTCGGCCAGAAAACCGCGCAACGCATGGCCTATCACGTGCTCGAACGCGAACGTGCCGGTGGGCAGCGGCTTGCCGACACGTTGCATGCGGCGATTGCGCGGATCGGCCACTGCTCGCAATGCCGCGATTTCAGCGAAACCGACATCTGCGCGATCTGTGCCAGTCCCGGCCGCGACCGTCAGCAACTGTGCGCGGTGGAGTCGCCGGCCGACCGCCTGGTGATCGAGCAAGCCACCGGCTATCGCGGGTTGTATTTCATTCTGCAGGGACGGCTATCGCCACTGGATGGGATCGGTCCGCGCGAACTCGGTCTGGATCGGCTCGGCGCGCGGCTGGCGCAAGGCGAGGTCGCCGAACTGATCATCGCCACCAATTCCACGGTCGAAGGCGAGGCTACCGCGCATTACCTGGCGCAGTTGGCGCGTCAGCACGGCGTGCGGCCGAGCCGTCTGGCGCAGGGCTTGCCGTTGGGCGGTGAGCTGGAATACGTGGATCGCGGCACCTTGTCGCATGCCTTCGGCAGCCGTAGCGAAGTGCCGCGGGGCAGTGTGGGCGAATAGCGCCATCTGCGTGCTGGCTGCGGCACCGCGCCGAATTGGGCTATAACGGCCTCTCCTCTTTTACTGTTCCAGGCATGCTTCATGGACACCATTTTCGGCAAGATCATTCGTCGCGAAATTCCGGCCAGCATCGTCTACGAAGACGATGTCGTCCTTGGGTTCAAGGACATCGCGCCGCAGGCGCCGGTGCATGTGTTGTTCATTCCCAAGCAGGTGGAGATTCCCACGCTGGACGATCTGTTGCCGGATCAGGCCACCCTGGTCGGAAAGCTGGTGCTTGCAGCGGCCAGCTACGCACGCGCACAGGGTCTGGCCGAGGATGGCTATCGCGTGGTGATCAACTGCCGCGAGCATGGCGGACAGACGGTGTTTCATCTGCACTTGCATTTGCTGGCGGGGGCGCCGTTGGGGCACTTCGGTACGCCTTGAGCGCGGTGTTAGCCATGCTGGCGCGTGCTGGCATTGTCGCCTTTGCCTGTAATGCGAAACGCCGCTGAGTCAGCGGCGTTTCGGTGTTGCGTTCTTGCTCAATGCGAGAGGTTCACCACCAGCCCCAGCGCGGACCCCACGGACCCCATGGTCCCCAGGGTTGATACGGATAGGCTGGCACCACTTCGACCTGACGCACGACCGGCCACAGGTAAACCACATCGGCTTCTATTTTCGGCAGGCGATAGTCGTATTCGCCGATGCGGGTGTTCTCGTAGCCGGCCACATGGCCGATGAAGGTGACTTCGCGGCCTGGTTCGAACACGGCCGGATCGTAGAAGCCGGAGCGGCAGGCGACGAAACGGCCATCGCTGGCGTCGGCCGAGTCGCTATCCGGCCGGCCGCTGGCGTTGAGCGGCCGCGACAGCATCTGGAAGCAGGTCTGGCCCTGGCTGGGCTTGGTCTGGATGATCTTGCCGCCCCAGCGCACGGCGGCACCGACTTGCTGTCCTGCGACCGAATCGCGTGGGGTGACGGAGGCGAACTGGCCTTGCAGCGGTTTGGGCGCGGTGGCGCAGGCACCCAGTGCCAGCGCGGCGAGCATGGGGAACAGTAGGCGGGTCTTCATCGGGATGCTCCGGTTGGCGGACGGTGCCTGCGCAGGTCGCGCAACAATGAAGCGCTGTCCGAATCGGCGCCAGCGTAGCGCGCATCGGCGAAACGCCGGCTGAGTGAAATCAACCCCGCCTCGCCCACTCCCCGGTCCACCCGTGCGGCCCATGCCTGTGCTGGTTCGTGCGCCTGGCGCTCCAGGCCCAGCCGCGCGTAGCGCCCGCCAAGGCGCCGCCAGGCGCGCAACAACGGGTCGCGTTCGCGCTCGCCACGGGCCAGCCACCAGGCCATTGCGCCCAGTAGCATCGCCGCGCAACCCGCGAACAGGGCGACCAGTTGCGCCGGCTCCAGCCGGGGGATGCCGATCAGGCGCAGTAGCTGCTGCTGGCGATTGGCGTCGAAGGACAGCACCAGATCGTTCCAGCCGCGGCGGGCCCAGTCGGCGATGTCACGCCACTGCCAGATGGCGCTGTCGCCCTGTGTGGTGCCGCCGCCACCGATGCGGTCTTCCAGCGTGTCGTAGATGCGTTCCGGTGCGACCGCTGCGGTCGGGTCCATGCGCACCCAGCCGCGTTGCGGCAGCCATACCTCGGCCCAGGCGTGGGCGTCCATGCGCCGCACGATCCAATAGTCGCCAAGCCGATTGCGGGTGCCTCCGGCATAGCCGGTGACAATGCGGGCGGGAATGCCCGCGCCGCGCATCAGTACGACGAACGCCGAACTGAAGTGTTCGCAAAAGCCGGCTTTGTGCTGGAACAGGAATTCGTCCACGCTATCGCGGCCGGGCAGTGGTGTCTGCAGGGTGTAGGCGAAGTCGCGGCGGATCCATTGCAGCGCGCGGGCAATGATCGCCGCGTCGTCACTGCCGGCTTGTTGCCGCCATTGTCGGGCCAGCGTCAGCGTGCGCGGGTTATAGCCAGGTGGTAGTGCCAGTGCGCGCTGGCGCTGCGCAGGTGTCAGATCGGCTTGCACTCGCTGCGCCGGTGCCGAGCGCAGGTGCCAGCGGGTCAGTGCGTTGAGCGGTTGTTCGGTCTGCAGCACGGCGTCGGCCGTGAGCCGGGTGCCGGCGGGCGCCTGTAGCGGCAGTTCCAGCGCAACCAGTTGGCGGCGATCGGTCGGTTCCACGTCGATCTGGTAGTCCCACGCACTCGGTCCTGTTTGTATCGTCGGTGCGGGCGTCGTTGCATTGTCGTTCTGGCCGCGCCAGGTGCGGCCGTCGAAATCCCACAGCACCGGTCCACGCCAGTAACGCTGCGTGGGCGGTGGCACCGGGCCGAAGAATTGCACGCGTAGTGCCGGGGTGTCGTCGGCCATCAGGTCCAGCCATTGCCCCGGGGTCATGGTGTCCGACAGGCCGGGTCGGCCCAGTGCGCGTTCCGGCACGCCCCACAGTGGCGAGCCCAGGCGCGGAAACAGCCAGAAGGCGGCCAGCGCCAGTGGCAGGCCCAACAGCAGTAGGCGGCCAACGCTGATGAGTTGCCCACGCAGTGGGCGGCGTTCGCTGTGTCCTTCCTGATCGGCCAAGCGCTGCATGCACAGCAGGGCGAGAATCACCGCAGCCAGTGCCAGCGCCATCGTCGCTGGTCCTTGATCCAGCAGGAAGGCGGCGAAGGGCGCGAACAGCGCGAAGCCGAGCAGGCTGCGTGCATCGCGCAGCGTGTGCAGCTCCGATGGTTTGATCGCCAACATGGCCGCGAGCAGGGCGCATCCGGTGTCGCGGCCGAAGCGTAGCCCGGCTTGCCAGTACAGCGTCGCCAGCATCGCCGCGATCAGTGCCAGGCGCAGCGCGGCCGGCACTGGGCGCCAGGCCGAACTGGCAGCGACCAGCAGCGCGGCGAGTGCGATCAGCCAAGCCAGTGCCGTGGGCAGTTGCAGCAACAGCGGCAGCAGCGACAGCAGTGCCGTGCTCAGTACCCAGGCCCGGCTGGATGCGCTCAATGCGGGGGTGCGCGACTCAGTCATGTGGCAACAGCGCGAGCGCGCGTAGGCATTGGTGTCGGTGTTGTGGGCCACGGTCCGGACCCAGCGCGGGATGCCCCGGCAGCAGCAGGCGATAGCGGCGGCCATCGCGCTCGGCTTCGTCGACCCAGCGTGCCAGCCGTGCGATGCGGCGTTCGTAAGGCAGTGGCAGCAGCATGCGCCAGTCCAGTACCACGTCTACGCCGATTGGGCGTTCGTACTCGCGTACCAGCAGGGTGTCGCGGCGTGCCGAATGCTTCCAGGCGATCGTGCGTGGCGCATCGCCGACGCGATAGGGACGCAATTGGTGCAGTTCCTCTCCGAGTGCATGCAGCCTGGTTTGCGTGGGGGTGCCGGTACCGGTCGGCAGTGGCGGGCCGTCGGCTTCCGGTTGCGGATAGATCAGCAGTGGAGTCTCGGGCCAGAACCAGGCCCAGGCGCGCAGCAGGCCCAGTGGCTGGGTGGTCGAGATCTGGATGCGTTGCAGATCCATCCAGCCGCGGCGTTCGGTGGGGATGTGCAGGTCGGCTTCGTTGCGAGTGTCGTCGTGCAGATCGAGGTGGGCCAGCACTTCGCCGTAGCGCACGCGCAGGCCACGTCGGCGGCGACCATCGCTGGCTGTCAGTGCCAGTCGCAGCCGCAGTGGACTGCCGGCGGCGACTGGTTGCGCCGATAGGGCGTCCAGGCGCAGTCCCGACAGTTGCAGGTGCGCCACGATGGCACTGGCCATCGCGGCCGCGCCGAGCAGCATCGCCAGCAGCAGTGCCGGATTGTTGTTGTAGTTCAGCGCGCCGAGCAGCATCGTCGCCAGCAGCAGGGCGATGAAGTTGCCGAACGGCGTCGGCAGGATATAGATGCGGCGTCGGTCCAGTCGTACGGGCAGGGGTTCCGGATCGCGCGGCGTCGCCAGGTGTGCCAGTCGTTGCCGCCAGTCGTGCTGCCGTGCCGGCATCGGTGTCAGTCCACGGCGACGCTGTGCAGGATTGCTTTGGCCAGTGCCTGTCCGCAGGCCGATTCCTGCTCGGCCACTAATCGGTGCTCGGCCACTTCCAGGAACAGCGCCTGTACGTCCTCGGGCAGGACATGGCTGCGGCCGAGCAGCAACGCATGCGCCTTGGCGGCGCGCAGGAGTGCGATGCCGGCGCGCGGCGACAGGCCCACGCGCACTCCCGGATGCTGACGACTGCGTGCAAGCAATGCCTGCACGTAGCCGACCAGCGCGTCACTGGCATGAATCCGCTCAACGCTGTGTCGCAGCGTGGCGATGTCGGCATCGCTGAGCAGCGGCTGTGCTTGTGCGATCAGGTCGCGGCGGTCGCTGCCGCTGAGCAGTGCGCGCTCGGATTCGGTGTTTGGATAGCCCAGCGACAGGCGCAGTAAAAAACGGTCCAATTGCGAGTCGGGCAACGCAAAAGTGCCCGACAAATCCACCGGATTCTGTGTGGCGATGACGAAGAACGGCGCCGGCAGCGGATGCGTGGTGCCATCCAGGGTGACTTGTTGCTCTGCCATCGCCTCCAATAGCGCGCTCTGGGTGCGCGGTGGTGCGCGGTTGATCTCGTCGGCGAGCAGCACGTGGGTGAACACCGGTCCGGGATGAAACTGGAATTGACGCGATTGCGGGTCGTATACCGAGACCCCGAGCACATCGGCAGGCAGTAGGTCGGAGGTGAACTGCACGCGTTGGAAACCCAGGCCCAGGCTTGCCGCCAACGCATGCGCCAAGGTGGTTTTGCCGAGGCCGGGCAGGTCTTCGATTAGCAAGTGTCCGCCCGATAGCAGGGCGACAAAGGCCAGACGCACCTGCTGTGGCTTGCCCAACACTAGCGCATTGACCTGCCGCTGCGCGTGCGCGAGTGCTTCGCGTAGCGTATCGGTTAGGATTCCTGGTAAGGGGGGCGGAGTCGACATCGCATTCTCGCAACGGTCTGAAGGAGTTTACGGGCAATGCAAGGCGAACAACGTGCACGCAGCATCTTTGTGCTGTTGTGGATACTGGTGACGGCAGCCAAGCTGCTGGTGGCTGCGCATTTGCCATTGTTCGTTGACGAGGCATTCTACTGGCAAGAGGGCCAGCATCTTGCCGCTGCCTACTCCGATCTGCCTGGGCTCACCGCCTGGCTGGCGCGGTTGGGCGTGGCCATCGGCGGTGATCATCTGCTGGCGCTGCGCGCGCCGTTCCTGCTGCTGAGTGCGGTGCTGCCGTGGTTGATCGTGCGCATCGCCACGCGCTGGTTCGGCGTGGTGGCGGGATGGCGCGCCGGCGCTCTGACCTTGCTGATGCCCTTGTCGGGGACGCTGGGCATTCTCGCGTTGCCGGACGTGCCGATGGCGTTGGCAACCATCCTGTGCATCGACGCCAGCGCGCGCTTGCTACGCAAGGTCGAGGCGATGAGTGCGGTGGAATTGGCGCTGGGTTTGAGCCTTGGTGCGCTGAGTCACTACCGTTTTGTCGGCGTGATCGGGGTCGGCGCGATTGCCTTGCTGTTGATTCCGCAAGGCCGGCGCATGCTGCGCGATCCGCAGGTATGGGTTGCGCTGGCGCTGGGCATCGTTGCCTGGCTGCCGCTGCTGGCGTGGAATGTGGACAACGGCGAGGCTGGCCTCAAGTTTCAGTTGATCGACCGCCATCCTTGGAGCTTCCGATCCGCCGGCATCGCGTTCGTGTTGATCCAACTGCTGTTGGTGACGCCATTGCTGGCGGTGGCGATGACAAAGGTTGCGTTGATCGCCGCACGCGGTGGCGGTAACGGTGGCGCACGGGTGCAGTGGCGTTACTTCGGTCTGCTCGGTGGTGTGTCCACTCTGGGCATTTTTCTGCTCGGCTTTTTTAGCGATGCCGAGCGGGTCAGTTTCCACTGGCCGTTGCCGGGTTATCTGGCCTTGTTGATCGCCACGCCGGTGATCCTCAACGGCTGGTCCAGGCGGCTGCGCCGTGCGACTTGGCTGCTGACCGGGCTGGGGCTGATCGGCGCATTTGGCTACTACCTGGCGGTGTCGGTGCCGGCAATACGCGAGCATGCTGCCGCGGACAAATATTATCCGCGCAATTTCGCCGGCTGGCGGTCGCTGGCCGTGGCGGTGCGCCGCGAACTGGCCACCATGCCGGCAGGCACGCAGGTGTTGGCGGACAATTTCAAGGTCGGTGCCGAGCTCGGTTTCCAATTGCACGATCCCGACATCCAGGTGTTGCCGCATCCGTTGAACACCAAGCACGGGCGCAGTGCGCAATTGCAGCAATGGGGGATGCTCAGCGATGGCCACCGCGACGGGCCGCGCCTGCTGGTGCTCTCGCCGAGCGATATGCGATACCGACTGCTGTTGCAGCGCTACCACGCAATCTGCGATCTGGTTGGTCCACTGCCGCCGCCGCAGGTGGTGTCCAGCGATCATGGCAGTCAGCGGTTCCTGTTATTTGCGTTGCCAGCCCAGCGCTTGCCTGGTCCGTGCACCACGCCGGCGATGGCCTGGATCGATACGCCGGCTGTCAACGCAGCGGTTGGACCTCGTGTGGATGTTTCTGGTTGGGCATTCAAGGATGGGGTCGGGATCGCGCGCGTGGAGGTATTGCTCGATGGCAAGGTCGTCGCGCAGGCGCGCTATGGCGAGCGTCATGACGTCACCGCGTTCTGGAGCATCTCCACCGATCCTGGTCATCCGAACATTGGTTTCCGCGCCACGCTCGATGCCAGCGCGCTGACGCCGGGAACCCATTGGCTCGGCCTGCGTCTGCATGGCCGCGACGGTAGCGTCGAGGATTGGTTGGAGCAGCCGATCATTCTAGACGCGGAAAAGTAAATCCACTGCATCGCGGAAATTTGGCAAGCAAAGCGGCGAGTGTTGCTAGTCGCTTGCGGCAAATCGCCATTCAAATACGCGAAAAATGGCTGCAGAGCGCTGTTCCAGGATGATGGTCGTTCGAACGATCAAGGACGGTCTCGTCAATAGCTCCCGAACCGGCGTAATCGATCAACCAGAGGTCGAGCAACACCTGTGCGGATTGGTTGCGGGTCATCTTGGTCTATGCCAGTGAATCCGGATCGACTCAGCCTTTGCAGAGGTCAGGGCAACAGATAGCCAGCCTCGCGCAGGAGCCCGGTCAGCGCGATCAAGGGCAGCCCGATCAGTGCGGTCGGGTCCTGGGTGTGGATCGCGTGGAACAGGCTGATGCCGAGGCCCTCGCACTTGAAGCTGCCAGCACAGTCCAGCGGTTGCTCGGTATCGACGTAACGGGCGATGGCATCGGCTGGTAGGTCGCGCAATTGCACCTCGGTCAGGTCGCAGGCATGTAGCGTGCGTGCGCCGCGTTGCAGGCATATCGCCGTGTGGAAGCGCACATTGCGTCCGGACATCGCCGTCAGTTGCGCTCGTGCGGTGACGGTATCGCCCGGCTTGCCCAGTGGTTGGCCGTCCAGTTCGGCGACCTGGTCGGCGCCGATGACCCAGGCGTGGCTGGCATCAGCGGCCACTGCGGCCGCTTTGGCGGCAGCCAGGCGCTGTGCCAGCGTCAACGGCGTCTCGCCGGGCAGTGGAGTCTCCTCGACCTGGGGACGCACGCAATCGAACGGCAGGCGCAGTCGCTGAAGCAATTGGCGGCGGTAGATGGAGGTGGAAGCCAGGATCAGGGGCGGCATCGGCGATGTGGGCGGGGCGATGGCGTGGGGCTGGCAGTCTGCGACGGCCATCGCGGGCGGGCAAGCGCCGGAGTGGGATGGTTTGACAGTGCTACCGGCAATCCTTAACATTCTGCGGCTTATGTCCGCGAACGTGCCCGAACTGTTGGATGCTTGGCGGATGGTCGCAGCGCGCAGGGTCTTTGAGGACCGTCTGCCGCTCTCGGCGATGACCCGTCTGCAAGGCAGTCTGGCCGACACCGAAGGCGAATGCCGCTATACGCTGGAATTCGGCCGCGATGATGTGATGCAAGTGTCCTACGTCGAACTGAGGATCGAGACCGCATTGCCGCTGATTTGTCAGCGCAGTCTGCAGCGCTTTCTGCTGCCGGTATCGAGCGTGCAGCGGCTGGGGCTGATCCGCAACGAGGCCGAAGAGGCCGCGTTGCCGCCGGAACACGAGGCCTTGCTGGTGCCGGACGACGGTATGCTGCGGCCCGCCGATCTGGTCGAGGACGAACTGGTGTTGGCGGTGCCGCTGGTGCCGGTGGCACCAGGGAGCGAGGCGGTCGAGCGCGATTGGCCGGCGACCGAGGAAGAAATACGCAAGGTCAACCCGTTCGCGGCGTTGGCCGCGCTGAAGAAACCGTAGTGGCTGGCCTGCCTGTCGCTGCCTGAGGTTGTTGCCGGACGCGCGCGTCCTGCGCGACGTAATGACAACAGATGTAAACGAACCGAGTTTGGAGCAATCCCATGGCTGTGCAGAAATCCCGTGTCACCCCGTCCCGCCGCGGCCAACGCCGTTCGCACGACGCCCTCAGCGCCAAGCAGTTGTCGACCGACCCGACCAGCGGTGAGACCCACCTGCGCCACCACATCACTGCCGAGGGGTACTACCGCGGCAAGAAGGTGATCGCGACCAAGGCCGCGCAGGTCGAAGAAGATTGATGCGTGCCCGTCCACCGCGTTGCGGCGGACGGAGCCACCTCTCTTCACAGGCCGCGCCATGCGGGGCGGCCCGCGTCACCTGTAATAGGAAACAGCATGAGCAAGCGTATCTATTCCAGGATCGCGGGCACCGGTAGTTATTTGCCTGAAAAAGTGTTGACCAACGACGATCTGTCGCACATGGTCGAGACCAGCGACGAATGGATCCGCAGTCGTACCGGCATCCGTGAGCGGCACATCGCCGCTCCAGGGCAGACTGCGGGCGATCTTGGTTACGAGGCCGCGTTGCAGGCGATCGAGGCCGCCGGTATCCAGGCTGCCGAGTTGGACATGATCGTCGTCGGTACCACGACCCCCGACTTGATCTTCCCCTCCACCGCTTGTTTGATCCAGGCCAGGTTGGGGGCGCTCGGTTGTCCGGCGATGGACCTCAATGCCGCTTGTTCCGGCTTCGTCTACGCGCTCGGCGTGGCGGACAAGTTCATTCGCAGCGGCGACGCCAAGACCGTGCTGGTGATCGGCACCGAAGTTCTCAGCCGCATCGTCGACTGGACCGAACGCACCACCTGCGTGTTGTTCGGCGATGGCGCCGGTGCGGTGGTGCTGCGTGCCGACGAGGACACCGGCATTCTCAGCACGCATCTGCATGCCGACGGCAGCAAGAAGGAACTTCTATTGAACGCGACCGGCATCGGTACCGGGCTGGTCGACGGCACCGGTCATCTGGCTGGCGGTGGCATCCAGATGAAGGGTAGCGAGGTGTTCAAATACGCGGTCAAGGCGTTGGATTCGGTGGTCGATGAGACCCTGCAAGCCAACGGCCTGGACAAGCACGATCTGGATTGGTTGATTCCGCACCAGGCCAACCTGCGCATCATCGAGGCCACCGCAAAACGCCTCGATATGTCGATGGATCAGGTGGTGGTCACGGTGGACGTGCATGGCAACACGTCGTCCGCCTCGGTGCCGATGGCGCTGGACGTGGCGGTGCGCTCAGGTCGCGTCCAGCGTGGCCAATTACTGCTGCTGGAAGCCTTCGGCGGCGGTTTCACCTGGGGCTCGGCACTGCTGCGCTACTGAGCGGCTTCGCTCGCATTTCGGTGCCGATCACGTTGAAAGGCCAGATGGTCGCGCGCGGTATGCGTGGCTTGTCGCGCGTGTTGCGGCACGCGCCCGGGCGCTGGGCTGGCGGCTTCCTCATGTGCCTTCCCGCAGTGATGGGTGTGTCGCATCAATACGCACGGGTACAGACGCACGGCGGATTTCGCCCGTATCATCGCCGCTCGATTTTTGCAGGGCCATCCGCGTGACCGATTCCACACTCGCCTTCGTCTTCCCCGGCCAGGGCTCGCAATCGTTGGGCATGCTGGCGGATGTCGCCGAACAACATCCGCAGGTACGTGATAGCTTCGTCGAGGCCTCCGATGGTGCCGGCGTCGATCTATGGGCGCTGAGTCAGGACGGCCCGGAAGAGATGCTCAATCGCACCGAATACACGCAACCGGCGCTGCTGGCGGCCAGCGTGGCGCTGTGGCGGTTGTGGTTGGCCGAGGGCGGGGCACGTCCGGCGCTGCTCGCTGGGCACAGCCTGGGCGAATACACTGCGCTGGTCGCTGCCGGCGCCCTGTCGCTGCATGATGGCGCGCGGTTGGTGCGGTTGCGCGGGCAACTCATGCAGGATGCCGCTCCTGCCGGGGTCGGGGCGATGGCCGCGGTGATCGGCGCCGAGGATGCGCTGATCGAAGCGGTCTGCGCGGAGGCTGCCGACAGTCAGGTGGTGGTGCCTGCCAATTACAATGCGCCCGGTCAGGTGGTGATCGGCGGGCATGCCGCTGCGGTCGAGCGCGCGCTGGCGTTGTTAAGTGAGCGTGGCGTGCGCAAAGTGGTGAAGTTGGCGGTCAGCGTTCCCTCGCATACGCCGTTGATGCGCGAGGCGGCCAATCGTTTGGCCGACGCCATGCGTGAGATAGCCTGGCATGCGCCGCAATTTCCGGTGGTACAGAACGTCGATGCGCAGGTGCACGACGGTGTCTGTCGAGGCCATCCGTCAGGCGCTGGTCGAACAGTTGTACCTGCCAGTGCGTTGGACCAACTGTGTGCAGGCGCTGGCCGCGCGTGGCGCCACGCGGGTGGCCGAGTGCGGTCCAGGTAAAGTGTTGACGGGGCTGATCAAGCGCATCGACAAATCGCTCGACGGTCGTGCCCTGTCGGTACCGGCCGATTTCGTCGGCGCGCGCGAGGCTTGGGCTGTCTGAGATCCGCTGCTCGCGCGTCGGGCGTCTGCGTCCGCGCTGGCGTTCATTCCCTGGCGCATCGTGCGCCTTCCGTCTCTGAAGGAAAATGTAGATGAGCAAGCCATTGCAGGGCGAAATCGCTCTCGTTACCGGCGCCAGCCGTGGCATCGGCGCGGCCATTGCCGACGAACTGGCCGCGCAGGGCGCCACGGTCATCGGGACCGCCACCTCCGACACCGGTGCGCAGGCGATCGGCGCGCGGCTGGCCGCCAGCGGTGGTCATGGCCGCCCGCTGGACGTCACCGACGCCGCCGCGGTCGATACATTGATCGAGGCAATCGCCAAGGAATTCGGGCCGGTCTCGATTCTGGTCAACAACGCCGGCATCACCCGCGACACGCTGTTGATGCGGATGCGCGAGGACGACTGGCAGGCGATCATCGATACCAACCTCACCAGTGTGTTCCGCACGTCCAGAGCGGTGCTGCGCAATATGATGAAGGCGCGCAAAGGGCGCATCGTCAACATCGCTTCGGTGGTCGGAGTGACTGGCAATCCGGGACAGGCCAACTATGCTGCCGCCAAGGCTGGCATCATCGCCTTCTCCAAGTCGATGGCCAGAGAAATCGGCTCGCGCGGCATCACGGTCAACGTGGTTGCGCCGGGTTTCATCGACACCGACATGACCAAGGCCTTGCCCGAGGCGCAGCGTGCCGCGCTGTTGCAGCAGATCGCGCTTGGCCAGCTTGGCCAGGCTGCGGACATCGCCCATGCGGTGGCGTTCCTGGCCGGTCCCTGTGCCGGCTACATCACCGGCGAGACCCTGCATGTGAACGGCGGGATGTACATGCCGTGAGCCTGCGGCGCAACAGGTGCCGCTAAGTCGCTGATTGGCTGACGCCTGGGCTGCGCTGCAACGAGCCGTCGGTTTCCACTACACTATCCAACCTCGCCATCGCAGATTGATGGCGTTTCGAACCACCACCACTCCATCTGGAGCGATATCCCCATGAGCACCATCGAAGAACGCGTCAAGAAAATCGTCGTCGAACAACTCGGCGTCAAGGAAGAAGAAGTCACCAACAGCGCATCGTTCGTCGATGACCTCGGTGCGGACTCGCTGGACACCGTTGAACTGGTGATGGCCCTGGAAGAAGAGTTCGAGTGCGAGATTCCTGACGAAGAAGCCGAGAAGATCACCTCGGTGCAGCAGGCTATCGACTACGTCAAGGTGCACGGAGGCCATCCGTCAGGCGCTGGTCGAACAGTTGTACCTGCCAGTGCGTTGGACCAACTGTGTGCAGGCGCTGGCCGCGCGTGGCGCCACGCGGGTGGCCGAGTGCGGTCCAGGTAAAGTGTTGACGGGGCTGATCAAGCGCATCGACAAATCGCTCGACGGTCGTGCCCTGTCGGTACCGGCCGATTTCGTCGGCGCGCGCGAGGCTTGGGCTGTCTGAGATCCGCTGCTCGCGCGTCGGGCGTCTGCGTCCGCGCTGGCGTTCATTCCCTGGCGCATCGTGCGCCTTCCGTCTCTGAAGGAAAATGTAGATGAGCAAGCCATTGCAGGGCGAAATCGCTCTCGTTACCGGCGCCAGCCGTGGCATCGGCGCGGCCATTGCCGACGAACTGGCCGCGCAGGGCGCCACGGTCATCGGGACCGCCACCTCCGACACCGGTGCGCAGGCGATCGGCGCGCGGCTGGCCGCCAGCGGTGGTCATGGCCGCCCGCTGGACGTCACCGACGCCGCCGCGGTCGATACATTGATCGAGGCAATCGCCAAGGAATTCGGGCCGGTCTCGATTCTGGTCAACAACGCCGGCATCACCCGCGACACGCTGTTGATGCGGATGCGCGAGGACGACTGGCAGGCGATCATCGATACCAACCTCACCAGTGTGTTCCGCACGTCCAGAGCGGTGCTGCGCAATATGATGAAGGCGCGCAAAGGGCGCATCGTCAACATCGCTTCGGTGGTCGGAGTGACTGGCAATCCGGGACAGGCCAACTATGCTGCCGCCAAGGCTGGCATCATCGCCTTCTCCAAGTCGATGGCCAGAGAAATCGGCTCGCGCGGCATCACGGTCAACGTGGTTGCGCCGGGTTTCATCGACACCGACATGACCAAGGCCTTGCCCGAGGCGCAGCGTGCCGCGCTGTTGCAGCAGATCGCGCTTGGCCAGCTTGGCCAGGCTGCGGACATCGCCCATGCGGTGGCGTTCCTGGCCGGTCCCTGTGCCGGCTACATCACCGGCGAGACCCTGCATGTGAACGGCGGGATGTACATGCCGTGAGCCTGCGGCGCAACAGGTGCCGCTAAGTCGCTGATTGGCTGACGCCTGGGCTGCGCTGCAACGAGCCGTCGGTTTCCACTACACTATCCAACCTCGCCATCGCAGATTGATGGCGTTTCGAACCACCACCACTCCATCTGGAGCGATATCCCCATGAGCACCATCGAAGAACGCGTCAAGAAAATCGTCGTCGAACAACTCGGCGTCAAGGAAGAAGAAGTCACCAACAGCGCATCGTTCGTCGATGACCTCGGTGCGGACTCGCTGGACACCGTTGAACTGGTGATGGCCCTGGAAGAAGAGTTCGAGTGCGAGATTCCTGACGAAGAAGCCGAGAAGATCACCTCGGTGCAGCAGGCTATCGACTACGTCAAGGTGCACGTCAAGAGCTGATGCTCCGTCCCCGATCGCCATCGACGCCCTTGCTGGTCCGATGCGTGTGACAATCCCATGGGGCCGCGCATGCGGCCCTGTGTTTTTACAGCATCAAGACCGCGCGTATCGCGGTGAGGAGATTACGCAATGAGCCGTCGCGTCGTGGTAACCGGCATGGGCATGGTGTCGCCGTTGGGCAATGATCTGGCCAGCAGTTGGGAAGGGATCGTCAATGGGCGCTCGGGCATCGGCCCGATCACGCATATCGATGCGTCTCAGTTCGCCACCCGTATCCTCGGCGAGGTCAAGGACTTCGATCCGACCAAGTTCCTGTCCGTCAAGGACGCCAAAAAGATGGATTCGTTCATCCACTACGGCGTCGCCGCCTCGTTCATGGCACTGGACGATGCCGGCCTGGAGATCACCGATGCCAATGCCGAACGCATCGGCGCCATCCTCGGTTCCGGCATTGGCGGTGTGCTCGGCATCGAAGAGCAAACCCTCAAGATGCAGGAGGGCGGCGCGCGCAAGGTCTCGCCCTTCTATATCCCGAGCACCATCATCAACATGCTCCCGGGCCAGGTGAGCATCATGAGAGGGCTGAAGGGGCCGACCTTCTCGGCAGTCTCCGCCTGCGCAACCTCCAACCATTCCATCGGCACTGCGATGCGCATGGTTCAGCACGGCGATGCCGATGTGATGCTGGCTGGTGGTGCCGAGCGGGGGTCCTCGCCGTCTTCGATCGCCGGCTTTTCCTCGATGCGGGCAATGTCCACTCGCAACGATGATCCCGCTGCCGCCTCGCGGCCATGGGACAAGGACCGCGACGGTTTCGTGATGGGGGATGGCGCTGGCGTGTTGGTGTTGGAAGAGTACGAACACGCCAAGGCGCGTGGCGCACGCATCTATGCCGAATTGGCGGGTTTCGGTGCAAGCTCCGATGCCTTCCACATGACCTCGCCGAGCGAAGACGGCGAAGGCGCTGCGCGCAGCATGCGCGCGGCGATGCGCGATGCCGGGCTCAATCCAGACCAGATCGACTATCTCAATGCGCACGGCACCTCCACGCCTGCGGGCGACCTGGCCGAGACCATCGCGATGAAGCGCGCACTTGGCGATCATGCCTATAAGCTGATGATCAGTTCGACCAAGTCGATGATCGGGCATCTGCTTGGGGCTGCTGGTGGTGTCGAGGCGATCTTCTCTGTGATGGCGCTCCACACCGGCATCATCCCGCCGACCATCAACCTGGATGAACCGGGCGAAGGCTGCGATCTGGACTACGTGCCGAACGTGGCGCGCGAGAAGAAGATCGATGTGGCGATGTCCAATGGGTTCGGCTTCGGCGGAACCAACGGAACCCTGGTGTTCAAGCGTCTTTGACGTCCCTCATCCGGGTTCGGGATCGCCGACGTGCGCGGTTAATCGCGCTTGTCGGCGCATGCCGCGATGCGGATGCGGATCGGCTACCGCAGTGAATTTCATGGCGCATCGTGCAGGCCGATGACGCGGCGCCGCGTTGCGTTTTCATTCTTCCAGCGGATTTACGATGCTGCGTACCGTTCCCCTGCCGGCCGAGATCGATCTGCTGGCCTTGCATCGCCTTGCGCCGCAGCGCTATCCGGTGTTGCTGGAGTCGGCGGCGTCGGGCACCGCGCAGGGGCGCTGGGATCTGCTGCTGGTCGCTGATGGTCAGGGCTTGCGTCTGGATCGCGATGGTGTCACCCGCGAGCTGCATGGTGAGGTTGTCGCGGGCGATTTCCTGAGTGCGTTGGATATGCGCTGGCATGCCGAGCGCAGTGCGCGTGACGAGCCGCGTTGGCCGTTTCGCGGTGGTTGGGCGCTGTTGCTGGATTACGAACTGGCTGCGCAGGTCGAGCCGATCCTGCCGTTGCCGCAGTCCGCAGCGGCGACGCCCGCAGCGCTGGTGTTGCGTTGCCCTGCCGCATTGCTGCGCGACCATGTCAGCGGTGATTGCGTGGCGGTGGCCGAGTCCGCGCATGCGGCGTTGTTGGACACCGTCCTCGCCGATCTAGGTGCGTTGCCCGGTGCGGTGCCGGCGCCAGCCTGGACCGCGCCGCTGGCGATCGAGGAAGACCCGCCGCAGCGCTTCATCGACGGGGTGCGCCGCATTCTCGATTACCTGGGAGCTGGCGACGTCTTCCAGGTCAACCTGTCGCGGCGCTGGACGGCGCGCTTCGCTGCGGCGGTGGCACCGGCGGCGCTGTATGCGCAGTTGCGTCGCGCCAACCCTGCGCCGTTTGCGGGCCTGTTCGTTGGTCATGGTCGCGCCGTGGTGAGTTCCTCGCCGGAGCGGTTGGTGTCGGTGCGCGGCGACGTGGTCGAGACTCGGCCGATTGCCGGCACCCGCGCGCGCGCGCCGGGCGACGACGCTGCCGCGCGCATCCGCGAACTGGTCGGCCACCCCAAGGAGCGCGCCGAGCACGTGATGCTGATCGACCTGGAACGCAACGACCTGGGCCGGATTTGCGCGCCTGGCAGTGTCGAGGTCGACGAACTGATGACGGTGGAGAGCTATGCCCATGTGCATCACATCGTCAGCAACGTGCGTGGCCGCCTGCGCGAAGGGGTCAGCCCTGGCGAGGTGATCCGCGCTACTTTCCCGGGTGGCACCATCACCGGCTGTCCCAAGGTGCGCTGCATGCAGATCATCGCCGAACTGGAGCAAACCCCGCGCGGTGCCTATACCGGCGCGTTCGGCTGGTTGAACTGCGACGGTGACATGGATCTGAACATCTTGATCCGCACCGCCGAAGTGGAAGGTGCGCAGGTGCAATTCCGCACCGGCGCCGGCATCGTGTTCGATTCCCAGCCCGAGCGCGAACTCGATGAGACTCTGGCCAAGGCGCGTGGTCTACTGCGTGCGCTGGAACCCTGAGTCGCTCCTGCGGCGGTACCGGACGATGCCGGCCACGCGCTATCCTGGATGTCATTGAATGCGTTTGGAGGTGGTTGTGGCCAGGGCTAGACGCGGATGTTTGATGCTGGTGGCGTCGGTGCTGGCGCTTGCGCTGCTGCTCGCTGCGGCCGGCGCATGGTGGTGGCAGAACTATCGCGCTTTTGCCGACCGCCCGCTGCAGGCGGCCCAGCCCAGCGTGGAAGTGGCGCGTGGGGCTTCGTTCAATAGCGTGCTGCGCAGGCTGCGCGATGCAGGCGTCAACCAGGGCAGCGACCTGCAATGGCAGATGTTGGCGCGCGAAATCGGTGTCGCTGGCAAGCTCAGGTTCGGCGAATACGCGTTGCAGCCGCCACTCAGTCCGCGCGCCTTGTTGCTGCGCATGCGCAAGGGGCAGGTGATCCAATATCGCTTCACCATCGTCGAGGGCTGGAACCTGCGCCAATTACGCGCGGCACTGAATGCGGCCACGCCATTGCGTCATACCACTGCCGACCTCGGCGATAACGACCTGATGGCCAAGCTCGGCCAGCCCGGCCAATCTGCCGAAGGCCGTTTTCTACCCGAGACCTATCTCTACCAGCGTGGCGACAGCGATCTGGATCTGCTGCGGCGCGCGCATGCGGCGATGGACAAGGCGCTAGCCGACGCTTGGGACAACCGTGCCGCTGATCTCTCGCTGTCATCGCCGGAGCAAGCGCTGATTCTGGCCTCGATCGTGGAGAAGGAAACCGCTCAGGCGGCCGAACGCCCGCAGATCGCCGGTGTGTTCGTGCGGCGTCTGCAACTGGGCATGAAGTTGCAGACCGATCCGAGCGTGATCTACGGTATTGGTAGCGCCTACGACGGCAACATCCGCAAACGCGATTTGGAAACCGATACGCCCTACAACACCTATACCCGCACTGGCCTACCGCCGACCCCGATTGCCATGCCAGGGCGCGAAGCGCTGCGTGCCGCGACGCATCCTGCGCCGGGCGATAGCCTGTATTTCGTGGCGACTGGCGATGGCAGCGGTGCGCATGCGTTTTCTTCCAGTTATGCCGAACACAACGCGGCGGTGGCGCGCTACCTGCAGCGTTTGCGCCAGACCCATCACGGCGCGGAGGTGAAACCATGAGCGAGGCCGTGCTGCGTCACCATCGCTTCGTCAGCCTGGAAGGCGGCGAGGGCGCCGGCAAGACCACCGCGATCAACGCGATCCGCGATTGGTTGCAGGCGCAGGGGCATGAGGTGCTGCTGACCCGCGAACCGGGCGGCACGCCGCTGGCCGAACGCATCCGCGCGCTGTTGCTGGAGACCGCGCCGTCGTCACCGTCTGCCGAGCCGCTGTCTGCCGAGACGGAACTGCTGCTGGTATTCGCCGCACGCGCCCAGCATGTGCGCGAGGTGATCCGCCCGGCGCTGCAACGTGGGGCTTATGTGGTCAGCGACCGTTTCACCGATTCCAGCTACGCCTACCAGGGCGAGGGGCGTGGCCTGGATCGCGGCTGGATCGCCGACCTGGAACGGCGTGCGGTCGGGCTGCAGCCTGGCCTGACCTTGCTGTTGGATCTGGACGTGCAGATCGGCCGTGCCCGCACCAGTGGCCGCGATCTGTGGCCGGACCGGATCGAAAGCGAGCAGGACGATTTCTTCCAGCGCGTGCGTGCCGGTTTCCGCCAGCGCGCCGCCCAGGATGCGCAGCGCTTCCGCGTCATCGACGCCAACCAGCCGCCGCAGGCGGTGGCGCAGGCCGTCGCCGCGGCGCTGGCTGAGTGGGTGCAGGCACAACAGGAGCCTGCGCCATGAGCGAGTTACCGCTCGCACCGTGGCAGCAGCGTGCCTACGACCAGAGCGTGGCGGCGCTCGATGCCGGTCGGCTCGGCCATGGCTTGTTGATCTGCGGACCGGAAGGCCTCGGCAAGCGCGCGGTGGCGCTGAAACTGGCGGCGCACGTGCTCGGCCAGGGCGAGCCAGCCGCCAATCGGCGCAGCGCGCAATTGATCGCCGCTGGCACCCATCCCGACCTGCACCTGATCTCGTTCATCCCCAACCGGACCGGCGACAAATTACGCACCGAGATCGTCATCGAGCAGGTGCGCGAAATCTCGCAGAAACTCGCGCTGACCCCGCAGTACGGCATTGCCCAGGTGGTGGTGGTGGACCCGGCCGATGCGATCAACCGGGCCGCTTGCAACGCCCTGCTCAAAACCTTGGAAGAACCGCAGCCCGGTCGTTACCTGTGGCTGATCAGTGCGCAGCCGGCGCGTTTGCCGGCGACCGTCCGCAGCCGCTGCCAGCGCCTGGAATTCAAGCTGCCGCCTGCCGAAGAGGCGATTGCCTGGCTACTGGCACAGGATTTTCCGCACAAGACCGCGCGCGAGGCGCTGGAGGCGGCGCGTGGTCATCCCGGCCTGGCCGCGCAGTGGTTGCGCGAGGACGGGCTGACACTGCGCCGGCAGGTGGCTGCGGATCTGGAGCAGATCGCCGCCGGCAAGCTCGGTGCGCTGGACGCCGCACAGCGCTGGAGCGGCGATCACCTCGCCGAGCAGCGGCTTGGTCACGCCGCAGACCTGGTATTGACGCAGGCCTCGCAGGGCGGCTTGACCGACCCGGCGCGATTGCACAAGCTGGCGACTTGGTTCGACGCAGCCAACCGCACCCGCGACCTGCTACGCACCACCGTGCGCGCCGACCTGGCGATTGCGGAACTGTTATTGACCTGGCGCGAGGGTGACCGCCCAGCCGGGAGAGAGGCGCGACGATGAGTCCGATGAGTGGACGCCAGGGCATCCTGTCCTTGGCAGTGAAAGACAAAGCGGCGCTGTACAACGCCTACATGCCGTTCGTGAAGAACGGCGGCATCTTCGTCCCCACGCCCAAGCGCTATCTGCTTGGCGATGAAGTGTTCCTGTTGCTGACCCTGCCCGATTCCAGCGAGCGCTTGCCGTTGGCTGGCAAGGTTATCTGGGTGACCCCGGTCGGTGCGCAGGGGAACCGGGCTGCCGGGATTGGCGTACAGCTGCCGGAAAACAGCGACGGCGAAACCATTCGAACCAAGATCGAGACTCAACTGGCCGGCACCCTCAACGCCGACAAGCCCACGATGACGATGTAGCGGTTGTGGTGTCAGGTGGCGGGGGTGTTCCGCCGTTGACGCCAGTCACCGCCACGCTATAATGCGCGGCTCGCGACACGGGCGGTTAGCTCAGCGGTAGAGCATTGCCTTCACACGGCAAGGGTCACAGGTTCGAACCCTGTACCGCCCACCAATCGAATGAATCATTTACATTGATTTCATTGCCCTTCCAGCTCGCAGTATGGAAGACGTATGGAAAAGCCGCCCCTCGAAAGGCGGTTTTTTTGTTTCTGTGATTCACAGCGCTACGCGCTCCAAGTCAGCATGGCGGCGGGTAGTGTGATCCAGTGCCGGACTCATGAGCACGCGCTGCATCTCCAGATGCGCGTGTGTTTGACAGCTCCGGTGCAATGCCGTATCCAATAAGACAACAGTTTGCACATCGGCATCACCTGCGCATAAGGACCATGGCTTGAGCAGGCATCTCATCTCCGAATCGGTTACCTGACGCACCTGACCCTGGTCGGCCTTGGGTGCTCACATGTGTGGGCTCAAGGCGCTCCCATTGCACCTACGCGCGCTGCACTGGTTCGGATCGTGCCAAGGCCTCACTGGTATCGTCCCGCCCCACTGATCGCCCTCTTCACTCATTTCGTTTATCACTTTCAAATAAAGGCGCAAGGCCATGAGCATGTTCGATGGATCGATGAACTGGTTACACCCCCTGGCGGACATTGGCCTGGGGGATTACGTCTTTTTCCGGCTGATCAACAATTACCTCAGCAACCAGATCGACACCTTCGGCATGGACGTGATGGCGCGCGCGATGCAGTGGGTGAGCGTGATCGCGCTGACCGCCAGCACCTTCTGGGTGCTGTTGCTGGGCTATCGCATCGCCAGCGGTCAACTGCG
>NZ_JZIM01000014.1:0-79811 GCF_000963215.1 Xanthomonas sp. MUS 060 | reverse complement strand
GGCCTCAGCGTCAGTCACCTACGGCAAGCAATCGCTCAAGACCGATGCGACCAACGCCACGGTGACCCACACCGGCAGCACGGTGGGCAGCCTGGAGGGCAACGTGACGCTGGTGGCGGGCAATACGCTGGCGATCACGGGCAGCGATGTGATGGCGTTGCAGGGCGACCTCACCGCCAAGGCGAAGGACATCGCGATCACCGAAGTGCACGACACCTACGGCAAGCAATCGCTCAAGACCGATGCGACCAACGCCACGGTGACCCACACCGGCAGCACGGTGGGCAGCCTGGAGGGCAACGTGACGCTGGTGGCGGGCAATACGCTGGCGATCACGGGCAGCGATGTGATGGCGTTGCAGGGCGACCTCACCGCCAAGGCGAAGGACATCGCGATCACCGAAGTGCACGACACCCGCGANCAGTCGGCGGTACAAAGTGCGCAGGCGGGCAGCCAGGCCAAGGGCGATGCGCGGATGCAGGCGCTGGCCGGTGCGTCGGCGGCGTACAGTGCGTATGGGGCGAGTCAGTCGCTGGGCAACCTGGCCTCTGCCGATAGCGTCAAGGACGCGGCGCAAGGGGCGGGCATCAACATCGCCATCACCGTGGGTGGCAGCCGCAGCCATAGCGAGAGGCGGCGCTGAACCTGGCGCAGTCGGCGGTACAAAGTGCGCAGGCGGGCAGCCAGGCCAAGGGCGATGCGCGGATGCAGGCGCTGGCCGGTGCGTCGGCGGCGTACAGTGCGTATGGGGCGAGTCAGTCGCTGGGCAACCTGGCCTCTGCCGATAGCGTCAAGGACGCGGCGCAAGGGGCGGGCATCAACATCGCCATCACCGTGGGTGGCAGCCGCAGCCATAGCGAGAGCGAGCGAACAACACAGCGACACGGTCAAGGGCTCGACCCTGCATGCCGGCGGCAATGTCACCTTGATCGCCACTGGCGGCGGCGACGACAGCAACCTCTTGATCCGCGGCAGCGACGTCAAAGCGGGCAACAACCTGCTGCTGGCGGCGGACCACGACATCACGGTGGAGTCGGCACAGAACAGCAGCGAGCAACACAGCCGCAGCAAGAGCGGCAGCGCGGCGATCGGCGTGTCGGTGAACTATGGCGCGGACGGCATGGCGGCGGGCGTCACCGCCAACGCCAGCAGCGCACCTCTTGATCCGCGGCAGCGACGTCAAAGCGGGCAACAACCTGCTGCTGGCGGCGGACCACGACATCACGGTGGAGTCGGCACAGAACAGCAGCGAGCAACACAGCCGCAGCAAGAGCGGCAGCGCGGCGATCGGCGTGTCGGTGAACTATGGCGCGGACGGCATGGCGGCGGGCGTCACCGCCAACGCCAGCAGCGCGCATGGCAAGGGCGATGGCACGGACGTGACCCAACGCAACAGCCACCTGTCGGCGGGCAACACGGCCACGCTCATCAGCGGCCACGACACCACGCTGGATGGCGCGGTGCTGTCGGCGAACAAGGTGATGGCGGATGTGGGCGGTGATCTGCACATCCACAGCGAGCAGGACACCAGCCATTACGCCAGCCACGACACCTCTGCCAGTGCCAGTGTCACCGTGGGCATGGGGGCGAGTGGCAGTGCGAGTTATAGCCACTCCAAGGTGGATGGCGACTTTGCCAGCGTGACGGAACAAAGAGCCACGACACCTCTGCCAGTGCCAGTGTCACCGTGGGCATGGGGGCGAGTGGCAGTGCGAGTTATAGCCACTCCAAGGTGGATGGCGACTTTGCCAGCGTGACGGAACAAAGCGGTATCCAGGCCGGCGATGGCGGGTTCGACATCACCGTGCATGGCAACACGGATTTGTTTGAAGGGCGCAGTGATCGCGAGCACGCAGGGTGCGATCGACCAAGGGCGCAACCAACTGACCACCGGCACGCTGACGGTGGCCGACATCACCAACACCAGCCATTACAAGGCGACGGGGGTGAACCTGTCCGGCGGGTATGCGGCGGGTGGTAGCAATGGCAAGAGTGATGCCAAGAGCGATGGCGGCAGTGGCGACAGCGCCAGCAGCCAGATGCCTTCGACAGCGAATAATGGCAGCAGTTGGTCCTGGCAGAACCAAGGCAGCGGGGCGCGGGGAACCGCAGCGGGCTACGACAGCAAGAGCGGCAGCCAGACCTCGATCACGCACAGCGGGATCAGCGGCGGGGCACTGACCATCACCGATGCAGCGGGGCAACAAGCCAAGAGCGGACAGAGCGTGGCCGACACGCTTGCGGCACTCAAGCGCGACGTGCACACCGGCGACAGCGGTAATGGCCTGGTCAAGGACTGGAACGGGCAACAACTGCAACAGCAAGTGACGGCTGGTGCGCAGATCATGGCGACGTTCTCCCAGCAGGCACACACCGTCATCAGTGGCTACGCCGACTCAAGGGCGCAGTGATCGCGAGCACGCAGGGTGCGATCGACCAAGGGCGCAACCAACTGACCACCGGCACGCTGACGGTGGCCGACATCACCAACACCAGCCATTACAAGGCGACGGGGGTGAACCTGTCCGGCGGGTATGCGGCGGGTGGTAGCAATGGCAAGAGTGATGCCAAGAGCGATGGCGGCAGTGGCGACAGCGCCAGCAGCCAGATGCCTTCGACAGCGAATAATGGCAGCAGTTGGTCCTGGCAGAACCAAGGCAGCGGGGCGCGGGGAACCGCAGCGGGCTACGACAGCAAGAGCGGCAGCCAGACCTCGATCACGCACAGCGGGATCAGCGGCGGGGCACTGACCATCACCGATGCAGCGGGGCAACAAGCCAAGAGCGGACAGAGCGTGGCCGACACGCTTGCGGCACTCAAGCGCGACGTGCACACCGGCGACAGCGGTAATGGCCTGGTCAAGGACTGGAACGGGCAACAACTGCAACAGCAAGTGACGGCTGGTGCGCAGATCATGGCGACGTTCTCCCAGCAGGCACACACCGTCATCAGTGGCTACGCCGACTCAAAAAAGGAAGAACTGAGCAAGCGCCAGGACGAGGCCACGACGCCTGAAGAGAAGGCCGCCGTTGCATCCGAGCTGGATGAATTGAAAACGCAAGAGAAGATGTTGAATATCTTGGTCGGCGCGGCGACCGGCATGCCCACCGAGGCGATATCGAAAGAAGCGCTGAGTTCGGCTGCGGATTGGATGCGCCAGAAGATGATAGAAAGCTCCAAGGTCTTCCCTGGTGTAATCGATCCTTCTGCTGGTATCGTCGATGCAACCTCGAAGAATCCGAATGTGCTCAATAATATCAATGGACCAAGTGCGGGTGTTGATAGGGATGGCGTTAAACTTGGGTGGGACGCGGATTGATTTGGATGCGTTGTGTGGTAAAGATAGTTATCGTTGCATGACCAATCCGGATGGATCTTTGGATATGTCATCTGGTTATGTAAAATGGAACGCAAAAAGTGCAAATATGTCTCTCTCGGATTTCTTGAATAGCGACGAAGGAAAGAAAATGGGCGGTCTCACTGGCGGTATCCAAGGAATCCAGGGGACTCTTGCGGGTATACCTTATGCCGCTGGCTCTTGGCAGGATCATTTGATCGAATACTTTGCGGGACCGCATGACATGATCGGTGGGCAAGTTGCTGGCCTGTACGACGCTGAAGGAAATGCGCGACGCGACAGGCCTTCATACGTGCAGAAATTTCATAATACATGGACGATAGTGGCTGTGCCTATTGCTGCGCCGTTTGCAATGGCGAAGGCGCTGCCGCCTGATGTCTGGAATGCGATTGCTACAATTATCTCGGAGACACGATGATGATGCGATTTTTATTTTTTATTTTGTTGTTAGTGCAGCTTACAGGCTGCATTATTGGCAATGGAACACAATATGTGGGCCGCAAACGCCGATGGCGATGTGTGATAAGAAGGCTTATAAGGCTTTGTATTATCCAACTTCGCCTAGGGATGAGTGGAGTAAAAGTGGTGTAAATAAAGTGCAATTAAATGCGGACTGGATCGCGTGCGGTGGACGAAGTGATGGCAGTTATACTGCGGTGCGAAGTTTTTCTGGCGAAGAAAGATTAGCTTATGCGGCTAGACTTAGTCAGCAGTTTGATGGGATGCAAATTTGCATGCTTAATAAGGGTTATATTTATAATGGGCGATGCGATACGGATGTTTCGAGAGTAAATCCGGGCTGTCGGGCAAGGTTTAAGGCTGTTATTCATGACGGAGGTTGATAAAATAAAATTTACTAAATTATCCACGGTGATTCATAGGGCTGTGGTCTGAAGTTCGCTGCTATTCACTCCTCACCAACCACCGTAATCACCAACTCACGATCCCGCACAGTGATGCGCAGCTTGCAGCCGATGGCGAAGCCCAACTCTTCCAGCCAGCGACCACGCAGGCGCAGTGCGGGTACTGGCTGATGGTTATCGAGATAGTAGCCATAACCCATGGTGCACTGTTGCGTCGGACGCACACGTCGCGGTGGGCGCTGTGCGCGTGCAAGCTTGGCAGCATTCTCGTCAGCATTCAGCGCCGCCGCCTGCTCACGCGTCATCATGGGAGTGAGCGTCGGTTCCACAAACGTCCATTGCAGGTCCGTGCACGGCGTCGCTTGGCTTGGCGAACGCTTGGTTGTTGTACTGCGGCGTGATGAAGGTTGACGCATGGCAAAAGCCTCCTCGGTGTACGAGAACCGCCGCCAGCGGCGACGGGATGTCGGGAGGTTCGAAACCGCACAGAGCCGGCGGGCGTATTTCCCCGAAGGGTGTTGTATTAGCCGCCCTCCCGACGCAGGCATTGCGTCGGCTTGCGCCTGCGAACAAGCACAAAAAACCCACCAGTTTGACGGAGGTGGGTACCGCTCTGTGAGGAGTTTCGAAGCTCCTTACGGAAGAGATTGCATTCGGTTGAGTTCTATGTCAACCGATGTGTTTGACATCGTGTGGCTGGTGGCGAAGACAGTGACGCTGCCCGATGGGCGCACCACCCACCACCGCGCTGGTGCCGCAGGTGTACCTGCGTCTGCATCCGGGCGATCTGGACAACGGCGGCGCGCTGCTGGCCGGTGCCAATGTCGATGCGCGTGCAAGGCACCGGCGACGTGGTGCTGGCGGCGGGCCACGATCTGACGCTGCAAGCAGGACAGATCGTGGCAGGCAAGACGCTGGCGTTACACGCCGGTCACGACCTCGATAGCCAGGCGGTGGTGGACAGGCATCACGCGTTCTTGTTGTGCCGGCGCATGATCCGCTGTTTGTCGCGGGCCCAGTCGCGGTCTTTGGCCGCGTTGCGCTTGTCGTGGTCCTGCTTGCCCTTGGCGAGTGCGATCTCCAGCTTGATCTTGTTCTTGCTCCAATACATCGCTGTGGGGACCAGGGTGTAGCCGTCGCGTTCGACGCGACCGATCAGTTTGTCGATCTCGTTTCGGTGCAATAGCAGTTTGCGTGTGCGTCTATCGTCCGCGACCACATGGGTGGAGGCTTGGATCAACGGTGTGATCTGCGCGCCGAACAGGAACAGTTCACCTTGACGGACGAACGCGTAGCTCTCACCGATGTTGGCGCGGCCAGCGCGGATCGACTTGACCTCCCAGCCTTGCAGGGCCAGTCCGGCTTCGTATCGGTCCTCCAGGTGGTACTCGTGGCGCGCGCGCTTGTTCAGGGCGATGGTCTTGTTGGCCGTCGCGCCGTTTGCTTTATCCTTGCCAGGTTTCTTGCTCATCTTGCTATTGTCTCCGATTCGGGGCCTCCCGAATCGTCTTGGTCTGATTTCCTCGTATCGAATGCCTATCATCCGCCGCAGCGCTCTGGTCGAACACCCCGCAACGCGCATGTTCGATCTGGTCAACGACGTCGCCGCTTATCCGCGCCGGTTCGCCTGGTGCGATGCGGCCCACATCCTGGAGCAGAGCGACCAGTCTTTGGTGGCGCGGCTGGATCTGGGCTTGGGGTCGTTCCGCACGTGGTTCACCACCGAAAATCGGTTGCAGCGTCCCCACCGGATCGAAATGCTGCTGCGTGACGGCCCATTCAAACGGATGCAAGGCCAGTGGGAGTTTCAGGGGTTCAACGAGCGCGCCAGCAAGGTGAGCTTGATGTTGGACTTCGAGCCTGCCTCGCGGCTGTTGGGGCCAGCGCTGGCGCTGGGTTTCCAGAGTCTGGCTGATCGCATGGTCAACGACTTCGTTCGCGTCGCCGACCAGGAACGGGAATAGCTTGCGTGCAGATCGAGGTGGTGCTGGCCTGGCCGGAGCGATTCGTGTCGCAGACGTTGCAGTTGCACGATGGCGCGACGGTCGCCGATGCGCTGGCCCTGGCGGCGTTGGCCGAGGCGACGCCGGACATGCCCTGTGCGATCTACGGTGAGCTTGCCGCGCCGAACCGGGTATTGCAGGACGGCGATCGGGTGGAGCTGCTCAGGCCGCTGCTGGTCGACCCGAAGGATGCCCGCCGGCGGCGCGCCAAGCCGCGTTGAGCGTGGCTTGGCGGCCGATAGCCGCGATGGGCGTGGAGCGGCTAGCAGAACGTCGCCAGTGACAGTCGGTTAGGGGGGGGGCATTCCGACCACTGCTCGGGCCCGTCCGGCGGCGAGGCGGTCGCTTTGTTAGCGACGTTTACTCGCCGCGGCGCTGCTTCTTCTTGTCCTTGGCCAGATTGCGGCCGAACTGATGCACGCTGTTCTTGGAGAGTTCCGCATCCTGGTCAGGGAAGTAGTCGCCTTCCCAACGGGTGACCTGATCGTTCTCGAAGAACACCACGAAATTCTTGATCTTGGTCTGCCCCAGCCGATTGATGCGCTCGGTTGAGGTGTAGTCCCAGCGTTGGGCATGGAACGGATCCGGGATCGAAGGGCTGCCCAGCAGTGCATTGACCTGCTGCTTGCTTTGTCCAACCTTGAGCTGCTCGACGGCCGACTGCTTGATCAGATTGCCCTGGTAGATGGGCTGCTTGTAGACGATGCCGCAGCTAGCGGTGGACAAGGCAATAGCGGCGACCAGCAGAGGAGTGCGCATCGGGGACAGGACTGAGGGAAATCACGCCGATGATACACTTACCGCGACCGCCGCGACCGATCCAGGGGAGTTGGCGATAAACCCGCTATGAACGGAGACACCATGGAATCCCACGATCTGCGCAAAGTCGGCTTGAAGGTCACGCATCCTCGGATGCGCATACTCGAGCTGCTGGAGCAGAAGTCGGCGCGTCACCACATGACGGCGGAAGAAATCTATCGTCAGTTGATCGACCATGGCGATGAGATTGGCTTGGCCACGGTGTATCGGGTGCTGACGCAGTTCGAAGCGGCGGGGCTCGTGCTCAAGCATAACTTCGAGGGTGGCCAGGCGGTTTACGAACTGGACCGCGGCGTTCACCACGATCACATGGTGGATGTGGATACCGGCAAGATCATCGAGTTCGAAAGCGCGGAAATCGAGGAGTTACAGCGCAAGATCGCCGCCGAGCACGGCTATGAGCTGGAAGAGCACTCGCTGGTGCTGTATGTGCGCAGCAAGCGCTTGGTCGGCAGGCGGGGCTGAGCCCCGGCAGTGCGGTCGCCATGCGTCGAATGTGATGGGGCGACGCGCCCCTGCTGGGCGCAGCATCGATGATGCCTGAACTATCGTACCCCGATGCGTCCTGTAGGCCGTGACGCGATGTGCCCGGTGTGCGTTAGCCGACGCTGAGGAGGAGCCGCTTGGCTGCCGCGCGCGCTTCCTTGCTGACTTCGACCCCGCCGAGCATTCGTGCCAGTTCTTCTTCGCGCTGGCGCGGTTCCAGCAGTTCCACCGCGCTCTGGGTCATGCCCTCGACCGGTGCCTTGCTGACCCGGTAATGGGCATGGCCCTGCGCCGCGACCTGCGGCAGGTGCGTCACGCATAGAACCTGCCGTTGCTCGCCCAGCGCGCGCAACTTCTTGCCGACGATGTCGGCCACGGCACCGCCAATTCCCGAGTCGACTTCGTCGAAAACCATGGTCGGCACGGCATCCAGACCCAGCGCGGCCACTTCGATCGCCAGCGAGATGCGCGAGAGTTCGCCGCCGGAAGCGACTTTGCGTAGGGCACGAGGTGGTTGTCCGGCGTTGGCGGCGACCAGGAATTCGACCCGTTCGGCCCCTGTTGGATCGGGGCGCGCGCGCTCGTGCGGTTCGAGCTGGATGAGGAAATGCCCTCCGCCCATGCCGAGTTCGCCGATCAGTGCGGTGGTGTCGCGCGAGAGCGCTTGCGCGCCTTGTATCCGGCTGGCGGTCAGGGCGGTCGCGGCTTCGCGCCAGGCATGGGTGGCCTGCGCGATTTCCGCATCGAGCCCGTCCAGGCGCTCGCCAGCGCCGCGCAGGCGCTCCACTTCGGCCAGCAGTGCGTCGCGGTGCGCGCTCAGCGCGTCCACGCCGATCCGGTGTTTGCGTGCCAGGTCGTGTAGGCGCCCAAGCTTGCGTTCCATCTCCTCGAACTGCGCGGGGTCGGCATCGAGGTCGTCGCGCGCCCGTTCGAGCAGTGCCAGCGCCTCTTCCAGTTGGATGCTGGCACTGTCGATCAGTGCCTGGACCTCGGTCAGGCGCGGGTCGTATTCGCCGACCTTGCCCAGTGCATGGCGGGTTTGCTGCAGCATTTCGAGTACCGCTGGTGCGTCGTCGCCGTTGAGCCGTTGCGCTGCGCTCTCGCAGGCCGCGATCAGCGCGGTGGCATGGGCTTGGCGACGGTGGTTGGCGTCCAGCGCAGCGATTGCCGCCGGGTCCAGGTCCTCGCGCTGCAGTTCGCTCAATTGGTGTTGCAGGAAGCCGATGCGGTCGGACACCTCGCCCTGCGCCAGCAGGGTCTCGCGCTCGGCCAGCAGTGCCTGCCAGTGCGTGGCCGCGCTGCGGACCATGCCGCGCTCGGCTTCATTGCGGGCGTAGGCGTCGAGCAGGCCGAGCTGGCTGCTGCGCGAAAGCAGCGCCTGGTGTTCGTGCTGGCCGTGGATTTCCACCAGATGGCCGGCCAGTTCGGCCAGTTGCGACAATGTCACCGGGCGTCCGTTGATCCAGGCGCGGGAACCGCCATCAGCGCGGATCACGCGGCGCAGTTGGCAGTGTGCGTCGTCGTTCAGTTCGTTCTCGTCCAGCCATGCACGCGCGGGTGAGGTGGCGGGGATGCTGAATTCGGCCGACAGTTCGGCGCGCTCGGCGCCGTGGCGGACCACGCCGCTGTCGGCGCGCAGTCCGGACAGGAAGCCGAGCGCATCGACCATCAGCGACTTGCCGGCCCCGGTTTCACCGGACACCACGGTCATGCCGGGGCCCAATTCCAGTTCGGTGCTGCGAACGACGGCGAAATCCTTGATCGAGAGGTGTCTGAGCATGAGGTCTACATCCAGGGCCGCGCAACGCTAGCATGCGCGGGTAGGTGGGCCAATTGACTTACTTGCCAGGCGGGCAGGTAAGGATTATCTATTGTCCAGTCTCACGGGTTGATCCCATGCCTGCTTCCCTGTTCCAGTCCGCCCTCGATCCGCGTGCCCGGCAATTGCTGCGCACCCTGATCTCGCGTTACATCCGTGACGGCGAGCCGGTCGGGTCGCAGACCCTGGCCCGTCACGCCGGGCTGGATGTGAGCCCGGCGACGATTCGCAACATCCTGGCCGACCTGGAAGACGCGGGTTTGCTCAGTTCGCCGCACACCTCGGCCGGACGCGTGCCCACCGCCACCGGCTACCGGGTGTTCGTCGACAGCTTGGTGCAGATGCGCCCGCCAGCCGAGGACGAAGTGGCGCGACTGCGCGCGGAGATGGCCAATGCCGCCGGCACCCAGGCGCTGCTCGGCAGCGCTTCGGAGTTGTTGTCGGCGATGACCCATTTCGTCGGGGTGGTCAGTGCGCCCAAGCGCGAGCAGTTCGCGTTCCGGCACATCGACTTCGTGCCGCTGGACGCGCGGCGCGTGCTGGCGATCCTGGTGTTTGCCGACAACGAAGTGCAAAACCGGGTGATCGAGCCGCGCAAGGCCTACGAGCCGGCGGAACTGGAACGCGTCGCCAATTATCTGAACGCCCATTTCGCCGGGCGCGCGTTGGCCGACATCCGTGCCAGCCTGTTGCGCGATCTGCGCCGCGCGCGCGACGCGATGGAACAGTTGCTCGCGCACAGCGTGGAATTGGCGGAACAAGCGCTGGCACCGGTCGGCGAGGATGTCGTGCTGGCCGGGCAGACCAAGCTGATGGGGGTGCAGGACCTGTCGGACCTGGAGCGCTTGCGCGAACTGTTCGAGGTTTTCGCCAGCAAGCGCGAGATCCTGCAACTGCTGGAGCGCACCATCCGTGCCCCAGGGGTGCGCATCTTCATCGGCGAGGAGACCGGCATGGTGCCGCTGGAGAGCGTATCGCTGGTGACGGCGCCTTACATGGCCGGTGGTCAGGTGCTCGGCGTGCTGGGGGTGATCGGCCCCAAACGCATGGATTACGATCGGGTCATCCCGCTGGTGCAGATCGCCGCCGAGGTGCTCGGCGCAAGGCTCGACCCGGCTCCGCCCGATGGACGTTGAGGCCGGCGCGTCAGCTCTTGTCTTGTCGATCCGAACTGCTGCGCTGGCGATCGCATTCCAGGGTCTCTCCCTGCAACACAGTATCTTGAATCCCTCCGCATCGCCCACATAGGTGGTCCGGTAGAGCGGGTGTACCTCCCGCCAGGGACATAGACCAGACATGAGCCAAGATCACCCCGAATTCGATTCCGAACACCTGACCGAGGCGCAACAGCCCGCGACCGATCCGCTGCAGGCGGAGTTGGAGACGCTGCGCAGCGAACTGGCCCTGGTCAAGGCCGATGCGCTGCGCGAGCGGGCCGACCTTGAGAACCAGCGCAAGCGCATCGCGCGCGACGTGGAGCAGGCGCGCAAGTTCGCCAACGAGCGTCTGCTCGGCGACTTATTGCCGGTGTTCGATAGCCTGGATGCGGGGCTGACCGCCGCCGGCAGCGAACCCAGTCCACTGCGCGATGGCCTGGAACTGACTTACAAGCAATTGCTCAAGGTCGCGGCAGACAACGGTCTGACCCTGCTCGACCCGGCCGGGCAGCCGTTCGACCCCGAACATCACCAGGCGATCAGTCAGGCCGAGGCCGAGGGCATCGCCCCGGGACACGTGATTCAAGTGTTTCAGAAGGGCTATCTGCTCAACGAGCGCCTGCTGCGTCCAGCCCTGGTGGTGGTGGCCAAGCACGATTGAGCGCGGCTGCCGCGTGCGCATGCAGCCGATGCGCTGGCGTTAGAACGCAAATTTGCGGCGATGGCTTGAATGATCTGCGGCCATCCCTATATCCAAACCAGACCCCCGGCACAGGCCGGACACACGACATTTCAGGAGTCATTCCAATGGGCAAGATCATCGGCATCGACCTGGGCACGACCAATTCGTGCGTGGCGATCATGGACGGCGGCAAGGCTCGCGTCATCGAAAATTCCGAGGGCGACCGTACCACGCCTTCGATCGTCGCTTACACCAAGGATGGCGAAGTGTTGGTGGGTGCCTCGGCCAAGCGTCAGGCAGTGACCAACCCGAAGAACACTTTCTACGCGGTCAAGCGTCTGATCGGCCGTAAATTCGGCGATGCCGAAGTGCAGAAGGACATTGGCCTGGTCCCTTACTCCATCGCCCAGCACGACAACGGCGATGCCTGGGTGGCCACCGCCGACGGACGCAAGCTGGCGCCGCAGGAAATTTCCGCGCAGGTGCTGGAAAAGATGAAAAAGACCGCCGAGGCGTTTCTCGGGGAGACGGTGACCGAGGCCGTCATCACCGTGCCGGCGTACTTCAACGATAGTCAGCGTCAGGCGACCAAGGACGCCGGTCGTATCGCCGGCTTGGATGTCAAGCGCATCATCAACGAGCCAACGGCGGCGGCGCTTGCCTATGGCTTGGACAAGGCGCACGGCGGCGACCGCAAGATTGCCGTGTACGACCTGGGTGGCGGCACCTTCGACGTGTCGATCATCGAAATCGCCAATGTCGACGGCGAAAAGCAGTTCGAAGTACTGGCCACCAACGGCGACACCTTCCTGGGTGGCGAAGATTTCGACAAGCGCGTCATCGACTATCTGGTGGACGAGTTCAACAAGGATCAGGGAATCGACCTGCGCAAGGATCCGTTGGCGCTACAGCGTCTGAAGGATGCCGCCGAGCGTGCCAAGATCGAGCTGTCGTCCTCGCAGCAGACCGAAGTCAACCTGCCTTACGTCACCGCCGACGCGTCTGGCCCGAAGCATCTGAACATCAAGCTGACCCGGGCCAAGCTCGAAGCGCTGGTGGAAGATCTGGTCAAGCGCACCATCGATCCGTGCCGCACCGCGCTGAACGACGCCGGCCTGCGCGCCAGCGACATCACCGAGGTGATCCTGGTCGGTGGGCAGACCCGTATGCCCAAGGTGCAGCAGGCCGTGGCCGAGTTCTTCGGCAAGGACCCGCGCAAAGACGTCAACCCGGATGAGGCTGTGGCATTGGGCGCGGCGATCCAGGGCGGTGTGCTGGCCGGCGACGTCAAGGACGTCTTGCTGCTCGACGTGACCCCGCTGAGCCTGGGAATCGAGACCCTGGGCGGCGTGTTCACCAAGATCATCGAGAAGAACACCACCATCCCGACCAAGGCCGCGCAGGTGTTCTCCACCGCCGAGGACAATCAGTCGGCGGTGACCGTGCATGTGTTGCAGGGCGAGCGCGAACAGGCTCGCTACAACAAGTCCTTGGCCAAGTTCGATCTGTCCGGCATCGAACCGGCGCCACGCGGCTTGCCGCAGGTGGAGGTGTCCTTCGACATCGACGCCAACGGCATCCTGCACGTGTCGGCCAAAGACAAGAAGACCAACAAGGAACAGAAGGTCGAGATCAAGGCTGGTTCGGGCCTGTCGGATGCGGAAATCCAGCGGATGGTCGCCGACGCTGAAGCCAACCGCGAGGAAGACAAGAAGTTCCACGAGTTGGTGCAGGCGCGCAACCAGGCCGACGGCTTGATCCACTCCACGCGCAGCGCGATCACCGAGCACGGCAGCAAGGTCGGCGGTGACGTGATCGGTAAGGTCGAAGCCGCACTGGCCGATTTGGAAACCGCGATGAAGGGCGAGGACAAGAGCCAGATCGAGGCCAAGACCAAAACGTTGGAGGAGGTCGGCCAGTCGTTGTACGCGGCGGCGGCGGCCGGTGGCGAGCAGCCGGCCGGTGCCAGTGCCGGTGGCGCGCACGCGTCCTCGTCGGCCGACGACGTGGTCGACGCTGAGTTCACCGAAGTCAAGGACGGCAAGAAGTAAAGCTGGGATGCGTGACCCGGGACCCGGCAGGGTAGCTTGCCGGGTCCCGTTGCTGTCCGCGTCCAAGGTTTCTTATTGTCTGGAGTGACTATCGTGTATCAATCTTTCGCCATGCCGGGTCCCGCATCCCGCGTCCGGAGCCTCGACCAATGAGCAAACGCGACTATTACGAAGTGCTGGGTGTGGCCCGCACTGCCAGCGACGAGGACCTGAAGAAGGCGTATCGGCGTTGCGCGATGAAGTACCACCCGGACCGCAATCCGGGCGATCAGGCCGCCGAGGCCGCCTTCAAAGAATGCAAGGAAGCCTACGAAGTCCTGTCCGACGGCAGCAAGCGGCGCATGTACGACGCACACGGCCATGCGGCCTTCGAACATGGCATGGGTGGGATGGGCGGTGGGCCCGGCGGCGCGGACATGGGAGATATCTTCGGCGATATCTTCGGCAATATTTTTGGCGGTGTCGGTGCGGGGGGGCGGACGACGCGGCGCGGTGCCGATATCGGTTACGTGCTGGAACTGGATCTTGAAGACGCGGTGGTCGGTATCGAGCGGCGTATCGAGATCCCGACCTTGGCCGAGTGCGAGCATTGCCATGGCAGCGGCTCGGAAGACGGCAAAGTCGAGACCTGTGGCACCTGCAATGGGCGTGGTCAGGTGCGTATCCAGCGCGGCATCTTTGCCATGCAGCAAACCTGTCCGCAGTGCGGCGGTCGCGGTCACATCATAAAAAACCCCTGCGTGGTGTGTCATGGTGCCGGGCGGGTGCAAGAGACCAAAGTCTTGTCGGTCAAGATTCCCGCTGGCGTGGACAACGGCGACCGTATCCGTCTGTCCGGCGAGGGCGAGGCTGGCCCTGCCGGTGCTCCGCCAGGTGACCTGTACGTGGAAGTGCGGGTGCGCGAGCATCCGATCTTCAAGCGCGACGGCGATGATCTGCATTGCGAAGTGCCGATCCGCATCTCGCAGGCGGCACTGGGCGATATCGTGCGTGTGGCGACGCTGGGCGGTGAAGCGGAGATCCGCATTCCCGCCGAGACTCAGACCGGCAAGCTGTTCCGCCTGCGCGGTAAGGGGGTGCGTTCGGTGCGCAGCCGCGCCGAAGGCGATCTCTACTGTCGCGTGGTGGTTGAGACCCCGGTCAACCTCACTGCCGACCAGCGTAAGTTGCTTGAGCAGTTCGAGGCGACGTTCACTGGCGAGGACGCACGCAAGCATTCGCCTAAGTCGGCAACCTTCATCGATGGGGTGAAGGGGTTCTGGGATCGGATGACGTCCTAGCGGCGCCGATTCATCGGCTCTTTGCCAATCCGCTGCTGCATGGCGGTTGTGTCGTGTGTGCTCGTGACGGTTGCTTCGGTCGCGATGTCTGCAGCGACGCGTGTGGCGACTTGGGCTGGCTCCACACATCAGCCGCGATGCCTGACGGAGGCAGCGCGGCTGTTCCGTTCGCAGCCAGTCGTTTTTTATCAAATCGCGTGATCGCAATGCGACACGCTCATGGCTGCCTGCGGTTCCAGATCGCGGCGCTACACTAGCGTGATGAACGCATCCACCGAGCGTCATCTTCTTCATCAACATTGCCGACGGCTCGACGGGCCGGTGACGGTCGACGTCGTTTCCATTCCCGCCTCGCCGTTGCGGTGCGCCGCCGAGCGTCTGCAATGACCAGCCTGCAGCCGGTTGTCGGCATCGTGGGCAGTGCGGGGGCTTATGGTCGCTGGCTGAGTCGCTTTTTTCGCGAGCGCATGCAGTTGCAGGTCGTGGGCCACGATCCGACCGATCCGCAATCGTGCGACCCGGACACGCTGCTGCAACGCGCGCAGGTGTTGATCTTCTCGGTCCCGATCCGGCACACGCCGGCGCTGATCGGTGAGTACGTGCAACGTGCCGCTGGACGCGAACGCGGACAACTCTGGCTCGACGTGACTTCAGTCAAGCGTGAACCCGTCGCGGCGATGCTCGCCTCGCAGGCGGATGTGGCCGGGTTGCACCCGATGACCGCGCCGCCGAAGTCGCCTACGCTCAAGGGCAGGGTGATGGTGGTGTGCGAAGCGCGTGTGGCGCAGTGGCAGCCCTGGCTGCAACACCTGTACGCCGCGTTGGAAGCCGAATGCGTGCGCACCACCCCCGATCACCACGACCAGGTCATGGCCCTGGTGCAGGCGATGGTCCATGCCAGTCATCTGGCGCAGGCGGGTGTGTTGTGCGAGTACGCGCCGACGCTGGGATCGTTGCAGGCATTGCTGCCGTATCGCTCGGCCTCGTTCGAGCTGGATACGGCGATCATCGCGCGCATTCTGGCGTTGAATCCGGCCATCTACGAGGACATCCAATTCGGCAATCCGCATGTCGGTGCCGTGCTGGACGGGTTGATTGCGCAATTGTCGCGGTTGCGCGCGCAGGTCGCCTGTGGCGACGATGTCGCGCGAGCGCAGTTCCGTGCCGATTTCCTCGACGCCAATCGCCAGGCCCTGGGGGCCGAGGTGATCGCCCAAGGCAATTACAGTTACGAGCGAGTCGGTTATTTGCTTGCCGATCTCACCGAGCAGCTCACGCTCAGCGTCTATCTGCCGCAGGACCGTGCCGGCTCGCTGCGGACCCTGCTGTATGTGTTCGAGCGCCATCGGGTGAATCTGGCATCGATCCATTCTTCGCGTACTCCGGCAGGCGAGTTGCATTTCCGTCTTGGCTTCGATCCGGCCACCGAGGCCGTCGCGTTACAGGCTGCGGCAGCCGAAATCGATGCCAGCGGCATCGGCCGGGTCTTGGCGGATTGATCGGGGTGGACGACTCCATGTTTATCCATCTGCGGGAACGGATGTCGATAGTCCCAAGGCTTGATCCCACAGGGAGGGGTCGTCCACAGATGCTGTGGATGGATCTCGGATAAACCTGTGGACAACCGTTTGAATGCCTTGCCTGGCGGGCCTGTCAAGAGGTATGGTGAAAAATTGACCGGCGTCACACCTGCTTCTGGGTAAGCGGCTGAAGCATAGGCGGTACATGGGCAGGCGCCCCTGGCCTCAATGCGGTGGTCGAACGACGCTCTTTGAGTGGCTGAGCATGGCGGGTCAGCGTTCTCCCGTCGGTCTGGTCGCCGCACACTGCACGGTGCCGTGCTGACAAGGGTGAAGCGACCGGCTGCAATGCGAACCTGGCCGCGCCAGGTGTGTGCTGGATTCAATCGATGAACTGTAGTCGCGCCAGTTCGGCGTATAGCCCGCCCTGTGCGAGCAGCGTGTCGTGGGTGCCCTGGGCGACGATGCGGCCGTGGTCCATCACCACGATACGGTCTGCCTTGAGCACGGTCGCCAGGCGGTGCGCGATCACCAGCGTCGTGCGTCCTGCCATCAGTCGTTCCAGCGCATGTTGCACGGCGTATTCGCTCTGTGCGTCCAGTGCGCTGGTCGCCTCGTCCAGCAGCAGGATCGGGGCGTCTTTGAGCAGTGCGCGGGCGATGGCGATGCGCTGTTGCTGGCCGCCGGACAGGCGCGCGCCGCGCTCCCCTAGCTCGCTGGCATAGCCTTCAGGCAACTGGCGCAGGAAGGCATCGGCTTCCGCCGCGCGTGCGGCGGCCGCGACCTCGGCGTCGCTGGCTTGGAGCCGGCCGTAGCGAATGTTGTCGGCGGCACTGCTTGCAAACAGGGTGGGGTGCTGCGGTACCAGGCTGATGGCTTCGCGCAGATGTGCAGGATCCAGCGCACGCACGTCGATGCCGTCCACCTGCACATTGCCCGATTGCGGATCGTGGAAACGCATCAACAGTGCCAGCACGGTACTCTTGCCGGCACCGGAGGGGCCGACCAGGGCCACGCTCTCGCCGGGGCGGACATGCAGATCGAAGCCATCCAGTGCCGGATGTTCGTCGCGTTGTGGATAGCGAAAGCTGACGTTTTCGAAGCGGACTTCGCCGCGCAGCGGCTGCGGCAGGGTGCGCGGTTGTGCTGGCGCCACCACCTCGGAGCGTTCGTCGAATAACTCGGCGATGCGGCCCATCCCGCCGCTTGCACGCTGCAGTTCGTTCCAGACTTCGGCCAGCGAGGCCACCGAGCCGCCGCCGAACATGGCATACAGCACGAACTGGCCGAGTGTGCCGGCACTGAGTGTGCCGGCGGCGACCTCGTGCGCGCCAGACCACAACACCAGCACGATGGCACCGAACACCAGCAGGATCCCCATGGCGGTGATCAGCGCCTGCGCACGCACCCTGCGTTGCGCCACTGCCACGGTCTGCCTAAGCGCCTGGCCGAACCGCTCCCGCTCGTAAGGTTCGCGCGCATACGCCTGCACCGTGCGTACCGCGCCCAGCGTTTCGGCGGCCAGTGTGTTGGCGTCGGCGATGCGGTCCTGGCTGGCACGCGCGATCTTTTGCAGACGGCGTGCGCCGATCACGATCGGCAACACTGCCAGTGGGATCCCCAGCAGGGTATAGGCTGCAAGATGTGGGCTGGTCACGCACAGCATCGCCATGCTGCCGATCGCGGTGACCATGCTGCGTAATGCGACCGACATCGTGCTACCGATGACGCCGCGTAATAACTCGCTGTCGGCCGATAGGCGCGACACCAGTTCGCCGCTGCGATTGCGGTCGTGAAAGCCAGAATGCAGGCCGATCAGATGCGCGTACAGCCGCTCGCGCAGGTCTGCGATGACTTTCTCGCCGAGCAGCGACACGAAGTAGAAACGTGCTGCGGTGGCGATTGCCAACACCACCGCCACCGCGAACAGCAAGGCGAAGGATTGGTTGATACGGCTGGGGTCGCTGAAGCCGTGGTCGATCATCTGCCGCACCGCCATTGGCAGGCTCAGCGTGGCGCTGGAGGAGATCGCCAGCGCCACCAGCCAGGCCACGAGCAGGCCACGTCGGTGTTGAACGAACGGCCATAGGGCGCGCAGATTGCCGAGCTTGCGTAGCGATTTGGCCCGGTCGGTCGATGGGATGTTCATGCAGTTGGGGGTTCCGAATAACGGACTCGGTCGCCAGTGGCGTCGCGAAGACGAGTTTTCAAGGCTTTCAGACGTTCTTGGGGTAAGCGCAGGTGCAGTTCGGCGCCGTCGGCATTGAAGCGCTCATCGAGTTTTTCCACCGCGTCGCTGTTCAGCGCCGCATGCACTGTGCCTAGATCGCTGAAGTGACAGTGCAGGGTCAGTAGGCTCGACGTCAGCAGTGGTCGTCGCGATGCCTGTCGCAGGCATTGTGCCGCGCAACCACCATAGGCGCGTATCAGGCCACCTGCACCAAGCTTGGTGCCGCCGAACCAGCGCGTCACCACGACCACCACTTGATCCATGCCGTGGCCGTCGATGGCTGCCAGGATTGGACGCCCGGCGGTCCCGGCTGGCTCGCCGTCGTCGCTAGAGCGGTACGTGGTGCCGTGACGGTAGGCCCAGCAATTGTGGGTGGCATCGGCTATCGCGACTTGTTGGACGAACGTCAGTGCCGCGCTGGCGTTAGGAATCGGCGCGGCATGGGCGAGGAAGCGGCTGCGCTTGATCTCTATGCCGTGACGGATGGTGTGGGTGAGCGTATCGGGCATCGCTGGCATTGTAGACGAGCTGAGAACACGGCTTGCCGTCCGCGTTCGCTGCAAGTAGCGACCCAGGTTCAATTCTGTAGGAGTGGTCCAATGTGCTGGCGTTGCAGTTGGTCGTATTTGAGAGCGTGGCGGTGGATGGGCCTGTTTATCCGCATGTTCAGGAACGCATCCAGCCCCGATTGCCGCGATCACGCGTGTTCGAAGGCTCGCCGATGATCGCAAGCCTTCAGGCGTGCGGTATTCGGGCAGACTCGGCCGGTGCCGGTGCCCTTGGAGATGGGGTCAACTCCCCAATTGCGTTCATTACGTAAGGAAGATGCTGTCGTCAATATGGGGTGTGTGGGGTAGTCTGACGTCTAGCAGGCAGGAGGGTCGTCGTCGATGTTGTTCAATCCGTCCGCTATCGCCAGCGAGTCTCAACAGAGCAGCACTAGCGCGCTTGCCTACAGCGCGCAGGTGCTATGCGAACTATTGCCGCCTGGTAGCGCGGTGGCGATTGGCTGCGGCGACGGCGTGGTCGGACGTCTGTGCGGCGCCACCTCGCAGGCGCCGGAATGGTTGCCTGCACTGGTTTGTGAGGCGTTGGCCGATCCGGCGTTGGTGGTGTCGGCAGTACCGGCTTTGCTGCATGTGCGTCATATGGCCGAAGCTGCTTGCGTTGCGGTGGCGGCGCAACTGGCGCAGCCATTATCCGAGTCACAGACCAAGGCTTGGTGCGATATCGCCATCGCGTTCGGTCAGTGCTTGCTTGATAGCGAGCGGATGCGTCTACGCATCCAGAGCCTGGAAAAGTCCAAGCAACTACAGCAAGCGTTGTACGAGATCGCCAACCTTGCGGCTGCCGATCTGGAAATAGGGCAGATGCTGCAGCGCGTGCATGCCGTGCTGGAATCATTGATGCACGCGGAGAATTGCTACATCGTCGAGTACAACGAAGATCAGCAGAGCATGCGCTTTCTGTACTTCTCCGATCGCTACGATGACTTTTCTGCCGATCCGCAGCAGACGTACTTATTGCGCGATATACCGCATAGCCTCATCGGCGCGCTGTTAAGACATGGTCGTGCCGTGCGTGGGCCATCGAAGCAGGTGCGCAAACGCCTGAATGTGGAATATAGCTCCGCGCATGGCCCAGAAAGCAAGCATTGGTTGGGCGTGCCGATGTTGCGCGATGGCAGGGTGTGCGGCGCCATCGTGGTGCAGAATTACGACCATGCGTTGCGCTATACCGATGCCGACCGTGCCTTGCTGACTTATGTGGCGCAGTACGTGCAGACGGCGATGGATCGACGTCATCTCCAGGTGCAACTCGAGCAAAGTATGCAGTTACGCACCGAGCAATTGCAGCGCGCCAATCGCGACCTTCAGGACGAGATTCAGGAGCGCGAGCGTTCGGAAGCCCTGCAACTAGCGTTATTTAGCATCACCGAGTTGGCGATTCGCTCGGAAAGTTTGCAGAAGTTCTATGCCGAGGTGCACGCCATCATCGGCGCGTTGATCGAAGCGCGTAACCTGTATATCGCCTTGTTGTCCGACGACGCGACGATGCTGGATTTCGTCTATTCGGTGGACGAATACACCCAGCACCGGCCGCAGCGACGTTTCGGTCGTGGCATGACCGAATATGTCATGCGTATTCACCGACCACAATTGCTGGAACGCGAGGCGATCGACGCGCTCATCGAGCAGGGAGAGGTTCAGACGTATGGCCAGCGCTCGCAAAGTTGGCTGAGCGTGCCCTTGTTCGATGAGGGCAAGGTGATTGGCGTGATCACCGTGCAGAGCTACACCAAGCATGTGCGCTTCACCGAAGACGATCAGCGATTACTGACCTTCGTCGCACACAATGTCGTCAACGGTCTAGCGCGGCAGCACGCGCAGCAGCGCATACGCCTGGCGCATGCCGAACTGGAACATCGGGTGGACGAACGCACCCGCGAACTGGCCGAGGTCAATGAGCAGTTGCTGGCCCAGATTGCGGAGCGCGGGCTCGCCGAGCAACGCTTGACCCACCAGGCGCTGCACGATGCGCTGACCGGCTTGCCAAATCGTTTGCAACTGCTCGACCGGCTCGGCAAGGCGATTGAGCACGCACGCGGTGGCCAGTGCAAGACTTTCGCCGTCTTGTTCCTTGATCTGGATCGGTTCAAATTGGTTAACGACAGCATCGGCCATGCCGCTGGCGACGAGATGCTGATACAGGTCGCTAAGCGGATCGTGTCCACGATTCGCTGCAACGATCTAGTCGCGCGTCTGGGTGGCGACGAGTTCGCGATCCTCATGCCGTGCGACATTGGGGTGGACGGTGCCTGTGAATTGGCGCGGCGGCTGCTGCATGTGCTTGGTCAGCCGATGTGGATCGCTGGTCGCGAACTGTTACCCTCCGGCAGCCTTGGGATTGCGTTCTGGCATCCGCGCTACAGCCATGGCGATGAGTTGCTACGCGATGCGGATGTGGCGATGTACCGGGCCAAGGCCCAAACCCATGACCGTTGCGCGGTATTCGACGAGACCATGCACGAGGCCGCGTTGCGTAGCCGGGATCTTGAAGCGGACCTGCGCCAGGCGATCAACAACGGAGATTTCGAGCCGTTCTATCAGCCGATCGTGCGCTTGGACGACGGTCAGGTGATCGGCCACGAAGCGTTGCTGCGTTGGCACCACGACAGACGTGGCATGCTGTTGCCGAGCCAGTTCGTCGACCTTGGTGAGGAAAGCGGACTGATCGAGCAGGTCGATTGGTTACTGTATGAACAGGTGATCCGGCGTCTCGTGCAGGAACAGGATGGCTATGTCTCGGTGAATGTGTCCCCGCGACATTTTCGCTCTGCGGATTTTACCGAACGTCTGTTCGGCCTTATCGAGACACATGGCGTTGATCCGTGCCGGTTGCGGGTGGAGATCACCGAGGTTGCACTGCTCGACGATACGACGCGTACTTACGACATTCTGCAATCCTTGCGCGAGCGCGGTGTGCTGGCGCAACTGGATGATTTTGGTACCGGCTTTTCGGCGTTGTCTTGCCTTCACCGCTTCCCGATTTCTGTGCTCAAGATCGACCAGAGTTTCGTCGCTGCACTGCATGACGAAGCGGGCGTCGGCAGCCATACAATGGTGCGTGGCATTCTGGCCCTGGCCGACACACTGGGCATCGAGACGGTTGGTGAAGGCATCGAGACCGAGCAGCAACTGGCGACGTTGCGTGAGCTAGGTTGCACATACGGGCAGGGATATTTGCTTGGGCGGCCGATACCCGCACCGATGGTATGAGCGCGATCGCTGTGGTGCTGTAGCGCAACCCTCTTCCGCCTTATTCGAGTATCTCGCTGGCGGTGTGGTGCGGTGTTTTATCGCGATGTTATGGCCGTGCCTGACGGTTGTGGTGTCGATTCATCGTGATGTCCGCACCGGGTTGTAGTGCCGCATCCATCCCAGCATGGCGTCGATGTCGCTGCCGTACCAAAGGTCCGCGCGCTGCTCCGGGTGCAGGAAGCCTTCTTCGACCATATGATCGATCATCCCGATCAGCGGTGCGTAGAAGTTTTCCACATCGAGAAAGGCGCACGGCTTATGGCCGATGCGTAGCTGACGCCAGGTGAGCATCTCGAAGATTTCTTCCATTGTGCCGAAGCCGCCAGGCAGGGCCACGAAACCGTCGGATAGCTCGAACATGCGGGACTTGCGTTCGTGCATCGAGCCGACGATCTCCAGTGCGCTGAGGCCATGGTGCGCCACTTCCCAGTCGGCCAGTTGCTGGGGGATGACGCCGGTGACCGCGCCACCTGCCGCCAGTGCCGCGTTGGCGATGGTGCCCATCAGCCCGACATTGCCGCCGCCGTAGATCAGGCGCAGGCCCTGCTGGGCAATACGTGTGCCTAGTGCGGTGGCGTGTTCGACATAGGCGGGTTTATTGCCGGAATTGGCGCCGCAGTAGACGCAGATGCTTTTCATGGGATTGGACGTTTTAGAGGTGGGATGATTTTTTTCGGAATTCGGAATTCGGAAAGCAGAACGCCGGGCGAGGCCCGGCGTTCTTCAGTGGAGCGGGTTCCGCATGGGTTCCGAGTCCCCGGTCCCGCGTCCGGGCTTCAGTTCGCCTTATGGATCGCCCGCTTGCTCACCGCCATCGCCGCATCGTGGATTGCTTCGGATAGGGTGGGGTGGGCATGGCAAATGCGTGCCAGATCGTCCGCCGAGCCGTTGAACTCCATGGTCAGCACGCCTTCGTGGACCAGTTCGGAGACGCCAACGCCAACCAGGTGCAAGCCCAGGACACGGTCCGTCTCGGCATGCGCGATGACCTTGACGAAACCCGCCGGCTCCCCCATCGCGACCGCGCGGCCGATTGCCGCGAACGGGAAGCTGCCGGCTTTGTACGGCACGCCCTCGGCCTGCAACTCTTGCTCGTTCTTGCCAACCCAGGCGATTTCCGGCTCGGTGTAGATCACCCACGGGATGGTGTCGAAGTTGACGTGGCCAGGCAGGCCGGCAATCAGTTCGGCGACCGCGATGCCTTCCTCGAAGCCCTTATGCGCCAGCATCGGCCCGCGCACGCAATCGCCGATTGCCCACACGCCGTCCACCCCGGTATGGCAGTGCGCATCCACTTCGATCTGGCCGCGCGCGTTGAGCTTGACCCCAGTCCCTTCCGCAATCAGGCCGTTGGTGGCCGCGCGGCGGCCGACGGCCACCAGCAGCTTGTCCACGGTCAGGGTCTGCTCTCCCGCAGCATCGGTGTAGGTGACCACGACTTCCTTTTTCTTACCCTTGCCGACGACTTCGGTCTTGGAGACCTTGGCTCCCAGTTTGATGTCCAGGCCCTGTTTCTTGAATTCTTTGGCGGCAGTTTTTGCCACTTCGGCATCGACAGCGGCCAGGAACGCAGGCATCGCTTCGAGGATGGTGACTTCGGCGCCTAGACGCTTCCACACACTTCCAAGTTCCAGGCCGATCACGCCGGCACCGATCACCGCCATGCGCTTGGGGACTTCGGTGAAGTCCAGCGCGCCGACGTTGTCGACGATGCTTTCGCCATCGAATTTGGCGAACGGCAGTTCGATCGAATCCGACCCGGCGGCCAAGATCACGTTGGTGCCCTTGAGCGCGATTTCTTCGCCTTCGTGTTGCTTGACCTTGACGATGTTGCCCGGTTGCAACTGCGCGAAGCCGTAGAACGGGGTGATCTTGTTCGCCTTGAACAACATGGCGATGCCGCCAGTGAACTGTTTGACGATCTTATCCTTGCGCCCGACCATCGCTTCGACGTCGATTTTGGCGTCCTTGAAGCTGATGCCGTGCTCGCCGAACAGATGTCCCATGTTCCAGAACTGGCGCGATGAATCCAGCAGCGCCTTGGACGGGATGCAGCCCACCCGCAAGCAGGTGCCCCCCAGGGCCGGCTTGCCGTCCTTGCCCAGCGCCGCGTCGATGCAGGCGGTTTTCAGGCCCAACTGCGCGGCACGGATGGCTGCGTGATAACCGGCAGGACCGGCACCGATGACGACGACGTCGAAATGTTGTTCAGACATGTTGCGCGAGTCCTGTGTTGTACGCGAGTCGGGAGTCGGAGGCGGCAACACGCCGACGCACTGCCGGCATGTTGCCTCTCTTCGCGTGTTTGGCTAGCCGAGTTCCGCGTCCCGAGTCTCCCGCGTCCCAGCCACTGGAGGTTACAGGCCGAACAGCATCCGGCCCGGGTTTTCCAGTTGATTCTTGATGTCCACCAGGAACTGCACCGAATCCTTGCCGTCGATGATGCGGTGGTCGTAGGACAGCGCCAGATACATCATCGGCGCGATCACGACCTGGCCGTTCTCGGCGATCGGACGTTCCTTGATCGCATGCATGCCCAGGATCGCGCTCTGTGGCGGGTTGATGATCGGGGTCGACAGCAGCGAGCCGAAGGTGCCGCCATTGGTCACGGTGAAGGTGCCGCCCTGCAGTTCTTCCAGGCTCAGCTTGCCGTCGCGCGCTTTCTTGGCGTAGTCGGCGATGCCTTGTTCGATGTCGGCAAAGGACAGGCGCTCGACATTGCGCAGCACCGGCGTCACCAGACCCTTGTCGGTGGACACGGCGATGGAGATGTCGCTGTAACCGTGGTAGATGATGTCCTCGCCATCGATCGAGGCGTTGACCAGCGGGAAGCGCTGCAGCGCGTTGGCCGCGGCCTTGACGAAGAAGCTCATGAAGCCGAGCTTGATGCCGTGGACCTTCTGGAACTCGTCCTGCAGTTCCTTGCGCGCGGCCGAGACCTTGGCCAGGTTGACCTCGTTGAAGGTGGTCAGCATCGCGGTCGAATTCTTCGACTGCATCAGGCGTTCGGCGATGCGCTTGCGCACGCGGGTCATCGGTACGCGTTCTTCCGGACGCGCGCCGGATGCTTTGCCGGCACCGCCGTTCTTGGCGTAATTGAGAATATCTTCCTTGGTCACTGCACCGCGGCGGCCGGTACCTTCGACCTGTGCCGGGTCCACGCCCTGGGTGATCGCGCTGAAGCGCGCGCCCGGCGGCAGGCTGGACACGTCGCCGGAGGCTTTCGGCGTTTCCACCTTGGCCGCCTTGGGCGGCTCCGCGGCGGCGGCCTTGGGCGCACTCGGTGTCGGTGTGGCGGTGTCCTTGGCTGCGGCCGGGGCCGCAGCGGCGCTTGCGCCTTCCTCGATGATCGCCAAGACCTGCGAACTGGTCACGCTGGCGCCGGTCTCGAACTTGATCTCCTTCAACACGCCATCGACGGGCGAGGGGACTTCCAGCACGACCTTGTCGGTTTCCAGGTCCACCAGGTTCTCGTCGCGCTTGACCGCGTCGCCGGCTTTCTTGTGCCAGCTGGCGATGGTGGCATCGGATACGGATTCGGGCAGTACCGGAACTTTGACTTCGGTGGCCATTGCAGGAGCGTCCTAGTGGTGTCTTTTTGAAATGTGAGAGGAGGTTTATTCAGCGACTTGGTCGTTGAACGGATTCAATAGCGCATCGGCGACCAGCTTCAGCTGCTCCTCCTGGTGCTCGGCAAAATGGCCGGCAGCGGGAGAGGGCGAACGCGGCCGACCGGTGTAGTGCAGGCTTTGCCCGTCGGCCAGACAGGCTTGCAGATGATGCTTGATCTGATACCAGGCGCCTTGGTTCTGCGGTTCTTCCTGGCACCAGACCAGGTCGGTGGCATTGCCGTAACGCTTCAACTCGGCCGCCAGCAGTGCGCGCGGGAACGGATACAACTGCTCCACGCGCAGGATGGCGACATCCTCTTGGCCGCGCTTGAGTTGATCTTCGAGCAGGTCGTAGTACACCTTGCCCGAGCAAGCGATGACTCGCTTGACCTTCTTCGGCTCGGCCTTGGCGTCGGGAATCAAATGCTGGAACTCGCCGTCGGCCAGTTCCTTCAGACTCGAGACCGCCAGCTTGTGGCGCAGCAGCGACTTGGGCGTCATCACCACCAGCGGCTTGCGCGTGGACATGCGCATCTGCCGGCGGATCATGTGGAATGCCTGCGCCGGAGTGGTGGGCACGCAGACCAGCATGTTCTCCAGGGCACACAGTTGCAGGAAGCGCTCCAGGCGCGCGGAGCTGTGCTCTGGACCCTGGCCTTCGTATCCGTGCGGCAGGAACAGCGACAGGCCAGCGATACGTCCCCACTTGGCTTCGCCGGCGGCGATGAACTGGTCGATCACCACCTGCGCGCCGTTGGCGAAGTCGCCGAACTGCGCTTCCCAGATGCACAAGGTATTCGGGTCGGTCGTGGAGTAACCGTACTCGAAGCCCATCACCGCTTCCTCGCTGAGCAGCGAGTCGATCACGGTGGCGTCTTCCGGGTTCTCCACCAACTGACGCAGCGGCAGGTAGTAGCTGTCGTTCTTCTGGTCGTGCAGGATCGCGTGACGGTGGAAGAACGTGCCACGGCCGGCGTCCTGGCCGACCAGGCGTAGCTTATGGCCTTCTCCGAGCAGGGTGGCGTAGGCCAGATTTTCGGCGAAGCCCCAGTCGCCCGGCAGCTCGCCGTTGGCCATCTTCACCCGGTCCTCGTAGATCTTGGCGACGCGCGGATGCAGTTCCACACTGTCGGGGATGGTGGTGATGATCTTGGCCAACTGGTCCAACGTCTTGCGCTTGACCGTGGTGTTCACCTTGTCCGATAGCTTGCCGGACAGGTACTTGGACCAATCGATGGCGAATTCGTCCTGTTTGCGAGTCGCCAGTTCGGTGGTGTACTCGCCCGAGTCGAGCTTGTTGCGGTACGCATCGACCAGCGCCTGTGCTTCACCGGCCTGGAGGACGCCTTCGCTTTCCAACTGCGCGGCGTACAGTTCGCGGGTGGTCTTGTGCTTGCGGATGGTCTGGTACATCACCGGCTGGGTCGCCGCCGGTTCGTCGGCCTCGTTGTGGCCCCAACGGCGGTAGCAGACCAGGTCGATGACCACGTCCTTTTTGAACTTTTGCCGGAAGTCGTAAGCGATATCGGCCACGAACGCCACCGCGTCCGGATCGTCGCCATTCACATGGAACACTGGCGCGCCGATCATCTTCGCCACGTCGGTGCAGTACAGCGTGGAGCGTGCATCGTCGCGGGCGCTGGTGGTGAAACCGATCTGGTTGTTGATCACGATGTGGACGGTGCCGCCGACCGCGAAGCCGCGCGCCTGCGACATCTGGAACAGTTCCATGACCACGCCTTGACCCGCGAACGCGGCATCGCCGTGGATGATCACCGGCAGCACCGATTTGCGCGTGGCATCGCCGTAGCGCTCCTGGCGTGAACGCACGCTGCCGGCCACCACCGGGTCGACGATTTCCAGGTGCGAGGGGTTGAAGGCCAGCGCCAGATGCACCGACTTGCCGTCACCCACCGCCACATCGGCGGAGAAGCCCATGTGATACTTCACGTCACCGGTATGGGCACGGTCGTCGTGAGCGTGTTCGAACTTGCCTTCGAACTCGTCGAACAGTTTGCGCGGGTTCTTGCCCAGTGTATTGACCAGCACGTTCAGGCGGCCGCGGTGGGCCATGCCGATCACGATGTCCTTGACCGCGTCGCCGCCGCCGCGTTGCACCAGCACGTCCATCAGCGGGATCAGCGCGTCGCCGCCTTCCAGCGAGAAGCGCTTCTGGCCCACGTACTTGGTATGCAGGTAGCGCTCCAGGCCCTCGGCGGCGGTGATCCGCTCCAGGATCCGGCGACGACTGGCGACGTCGGCGGCGATCTGGCCACCGACGTTCTCCAGGCGTTGGTAGATCCACTGGCGCTGTTCGAACTCGGAGATGTGCATGAATTCGCTGCCGATCGACCCGGTGTAGGTCGCCTTCAGCCGTGCCAGCAGATCGCGCAGTTTCATCCGCGGCTGTCCGCCCAGGCCGCCGGTGCTGAACTCGCTGCCCAGGTCGCTTTCCGACAGGCTGTGGAACGGCAAGCCCAGGTCTGGCGGATTGATCGGTGGGGTCAGGCCCAGGGGGTCCAGACGCGCGCCGAGGTGGCCGCGCGAGCGGTAGGCGGTGATCAGGCGGCCGACGTGGCGCTCGCGCTCGTCCCCGCTCTGGCTGGTGCCGCTGTTGACGGCCTGGCGCGCGGCGCTGGCGATGTGGGCGATGACCGCAGAATGGGGAACGTCACCGGCATCGCGGCCTTGGAAGCCGTCGAAGTAGGTTTTCCACTTGGGGTCGATGCTGTCGGGAGAGACCAGGTATTGCTCATACAGGTCTTCGATATAGGCGGCATTGCCGGCGGCGAGTTGCGATGACTGCGCAAACTGCTTGAGTAGATTGTCCACGATGGTGGGGTCAGCTCGTTTTTGATGGGTGCTTAGTAGGAGCCGCGGACACGAGGCCGCGCGCGGGTGTAATCAAACGTAAAAATTATACTCTCATGAACCACCCAGGGTGTGCATTGGCTGGCCGTCGGTCGGATGCTGGTTCATGCTTGGCTCCTTTCCGGTGTCGGTGCGCGGGTCTTACCAGCCCAACGCACGCAGTTCGGTGCAGACCCGTGCACGCTCCCAGACCGGTGCGAACGCGCTGCGCAGCTGACGTGCGCGACCATCGCCGATCAGGTCGGCCTCCCCCTCGTAGCGGTGGCCGAGCGGACGAAAGTAATAGCCGCCGGCCTCGTTGACGAGGTAGGCGGTGGCGTCGTTGCGGTCCACCGGATCGGTCACCGCGCGGAACTGGAACACGCTCGGGAGTCGCTGCGCCATCGCCAGCAGTGGCGCGCTGGCGCGTTGCGCGGTGGCTGCATCGTGCAGGAGCACGCAGACCTGCTTGGCATGCGGCGCGACGGCGAAACGGCGCAGTTGCGCCAGGACTTGCGGGATGTCCAGCAGGCCAGGGTCCAGTGCACGGCTGTGGATCAGCACCTGTCGCCGGGCCTGGGCGAGGATCCCGGTGCAGGCCGCGATGGCCCCAGCCACGTCTTCCACCGCGCTGGCGCCGAGCTGCCAGCGTAGCCGCTGGTCGCCGTTGTGGTCGTGATCGGCCAACGGCTGTGGCAGAAAGCCATGGCGTGCATAGAAGGCCAGGGCCGTCGGCGGCGTCAGCAGCTCCAGTTGTGTCCATTGCCGGCGTTGCGCTTCTTGCAGCAGAGCTTGTAGGAGCGCGCTACCGACGCCGCGGCCACGCCAGGACGGCAGTACCGCCATCGCGCCGACGCGTCGATCGGCACCAAGCCGCGCGCTGCCAATTGGCTGTCCGTCGTCGTTGCGCGCCAGCAGGTGGTAGCCCAACGCATCGACGGCGGCATCCGTCGGGTCCTCGATACATCCGGCCTGGGCGCGCAGCGCGCGCAGTTCTGCGCCCTGCCGGGCGGGGTCCAGGACATCCAGACGGAAAGAGGGCGTGGGCATCGGGGGTCAGTGCTCGCTGTCGTCCTCGTCCTGGGTATCCAATGTCTGGTAGAAACCGTTTTCGATCAGTTGCAGCAGGGTTTTCCGACCGGTTACCGACAGCGCTGCGTAATCGGTTGAGTCGAAGTGTTCGGCTGCCGCCAGACGCTTGGCGTCCTGGATCGGCAGCGCGAATTCCATTCCGTTGCAGAATAGGACGGCGCCACGGCTGGCCCGGCGCCAAGCCAGCCTCGCCCATGGATGCCGCTGCAGGATCGTGCCCTGCGCGAGTGCCGCGGCAGTCTCCTCGGCCGATGGCTGATTGTGCGTTGGCAGGATCTCGCCGCCCGCACGGTAGGTGGTGATGAAGCGGCCGAACCAGGCGCCGAGGCGGTCCGGATCGTTCATCCGCAGTGCGTTCAATGCCTCGACCACTCGGCCCATCGCCGCCGCGTCGATCTCGTAGGGATCGGTCGGTGCCTTCAGGTCCTCGTCGTGGTAGCGCAGTGCTTCGTCGGCATCGTCGATCAGCGTGTCGAGATAATCAGCGATCAGTTCGGCCGAGGAGGGCGCGCGCATGCCCACCGAGAACGTCAGGCAGGCGTCCTCGGCGACGCCATGGTGCGGCACCATCGGCGGCAGGTAGAGCATGTCGCCTGGTTCCAGCACCCAGTCGTGGGTCGGGGTGAATTGGCGCAGCAGCTTCAGTTCCACATCGTCGCGAAACTCGGTGGGCGGCGGTGCGCGCCCCATCGCGGCGCTGGCGTCGATCTGCCAGCGGCGCCGGCCATGCGCCTGCAGCAGGAAGACGTCGTAGTGGTCCACATGGGCACCGACCGAACCGCCGCGCGCGGCGAAGCTGACCATCACGTCGTCCACGCGCCAGCGCGGCAGGAAACTGAACTGCGCAAGCAGGGCGCGGATATCCGGGTCCCATTTGTCCACATCCTGTACCAGCAAGGTCCAGTCGTGATCGGGCATGCCGGGGAATTCGTGTTCCTGGAACGGTCCGTTGCGCACGCTCCAGCGGTCGCTCGCGCGCTCGTGCACCACCAAGCGCGATAGCGCGGCTTCCTCGCAGGCCAGCCCGGCCAGATCCTCCGGCTCGATCGGTGAGACGAAGTCGGGGAAGGCATTGCGGATCAACAGCGGACGTTTTTGCCAGTAGTCGCGCAGGAAAGTCGCGGCGGACATGCCCAGCGGATGTTGCCGGGTGGCATGGCGTTCGATCGGGAGCGAGGCGGTTTTTTTCATGATGGCATTCGGCAGGGGAAAGGCGGCGAGGGAGCCGACGATGACGCATTGTCGCCCAATCGACGCACGCCGCGTCGCGCATGCTCAAGCAGGTGCAGCGAATCTGCTGGAGCTTGAGCGATGGGATGCGAAACATGGCCGATGCGGCGCATCGCGGGGCGCAGCGTCGCGATTTCGGCCTAGTCGATGTCGTGGTCGTATGCCGGCAATGCGCGCCCGTGCATGGAGCCGATGGTCTTATCGAGACAGCGTCATGTCAGTGAATCGGGGCCATCGCCAGGCGCGATGTCTGGCCTGTCCTAGCGTCTCATTGGCCGGCGATGCGATTGTCGCTACCGTCATTGTCGATCACCGCGGTGCCGCTGTCTTGGACGATTTGGTTGTGGTTGCCGTGCAATGCGATCTTGTCGATTACGGTCGCATGCAGTTGATTTTCGTCCCCGAATACTTCCAGTGTGGCGATGTGCTGCATCTGCAGGTTACCGATGCGTCCGAGCAACATCACCCGTTTGGCATCGCCATGCATGGTGACCTGGGCGTTGTCGCCGAGTACACGCAGTGCGTCTGCTTGTTCGATCTGCAAGCTGTCGTTGCGGCCGAACAGGGTCACTTTGTTGCAATGCCCGCGCAGCACCAGATCCGCATCCGGGCCGACGATGTTGAGATCATGGCCGTCGCAGTCGATGTCGCCGTTGAGCGCGCTGACCATATTGATCGTAAGTTGCTCATCGCGTGCATCGTTGTCCATGTCCTTGGTTGTCTGCGCCGAGGAGGTGTTGTTCAGGGAGGCGGTGTCGCCGGCAGTCGATGGCGCCTGCTGCACGCAGCCAGCCAGCGCAAGGAGCGGGAGATGCCACAATGGAGTGCGTTTCATCACTTGGCGCCTGAGTTTGTTTCGGGATGCCGGTGCCTGATCGCCTATTGTCCAGGTGCTATCGGCTGGCTCAAATCGAGCGCGCCAGGGGTTCTGCCAAGCCGATGTAGCTGGCCGGTGTCAGTGCGCGCAGGCGCTGCTTGGCGTCCTCGGGCAGATCCAAGTTCTCCACGAAGGCGCGCATCGAGTCGGCGGTGATGCCCTGACCGCGGGTCAGCGCCTTCAATTGTTCGTAGGGATTGGGCAGGCCGTGGCGGCGCATGAGCGTTTGCACGGCTTCGGCCAGCACTTCCCAGGCGGCATCCAGATCGTCTTGCAGGCGCTGCGGATTCACCGTCAGTTTGCCCAGCCCCTTGGTCAGCGAGTCTAGTGCGACCTGGGTATGACCGAAGGCGGTGCCGAGTGCGCGCAACACGGTGGAGTCGGTCAGGTCGCGCTGCCAACGGCTGATCGGCAGCTTGGCCGAAAAATGTTCGAAAAGCGCGTTGGCGATGCCGAAGTTGCCCTCCGCGTTCTCGAAATCGATCGGGTTGACCTTATGCGGCATGGTCGAGGAGCCGACTTCGCCTTCCTTCAATTTCTGCTTGAAATAGCCCAGCGAAATGTAACCCCAGATGTCGCGGGCCAGGTCGATCAGCACCGTGTTGGCGCGGCGGGTGGCATCGCTCAGTTCGGCGACATTGTCATGCGGCTCGATTTGGGTGGTATAGGGGTTGAACACCAGGCCGAGGCTCTCGACGAAGCGCTGTGCGAAGCCCGGCCAGTGCACGTCCGGGTAGCTGACCGCGTGCGCGTTGTAGTTGCCGACCGCGCCGTTGATCTTGCCAGTCAGTTCCACTGCGGCGATCTGCTTGCGCTGGCGTTCCAGGCGCGCGACGACATTGGCCACTTCCTTGCCCAGGGTGGTGGGCGAGGCGGTCTGGCCGTGGGTACGCGAGAGCATCGGCTGCGCGGCCTGGGCATGGGCCAGTGCGCGCAGCGAGGCGATCACTCTGTCGAGCGTCGGCAGTAGCACGTCGCGTCGGGCCTGCTCCAGCATCACCCCGTAGCTGAGGTTGTTGATGTCCTCGCTGGTGCAGGCGAAATGGACGAATTCCAGCGCCGGGCCGAGCTCGGCGTCGTCCTTGAGCTGCTCCTTGATGAAGTATTCCACCGCCTTGACGTCATGGTTGGTGGTGCGCTCTATCTGCTTGACCCGCGCGGCGTGTTCGACGCTGAAGCGCTCGGCCAGGGCGCGCAGTCGCTGCGCGGCGGCCGGCGAGAACGCGGCCAGTTCGACCACGCCCGGTTCGGCACCCAACGCCAGCAGCCATTCGATTTCCACTTTCACTCTTGCCTTGATCAGACCATATTCGGAGAAGATCGGTCGCAGGGCATCGACCTTGCCGGCATAGCGGCCATCGAGCGGGGACAAGGCGAGCAGGGCGGAATCGGACATGGCTGGGCGTGGGGTGGTGACGGCTGGGCCGCCATTCTACGTTGCTGCGATTGCTGTCGGCGTTGCGGGTCGGCATGGGATTGGTGGCGATGTCGCTGCCCAGCATGTCCTGGGCCAGATGGGTGGGAGCGAAGTGGCCATCAGGCGGGAGGGCGGGTCGCCCTGGCCGCTGCCGCGACGTGCCTCAGAGCGTATTGTGTGGGGGTGTCAGCGGCGTATTGCGTTACCCCTCATCACTGAATCCGGAGATTGCGCATGAGCGAAAAGTATCGCGTCGAACACGACAGCATGGGCGAACTACAGGTCCCCATCGATGCCCTGTGGGGCGCGCAGACCCAGCGTGCGGTGCGGAATTTTCCGATTTCCGGGCGGCCGATGCCGCGCGGTTTCATTCGCGCGCTGGGATTGATCAAGGCCGCCGCCGCTGGCGTCAATGCCGAACTGGAGCTGCTGCCCAAGGCGCTCGCCAAGGCGATCCAGGCCGCCGCACTGGAGGTGGCCGAGGGCCGCCACGACGCGCATTTCCCGATCGATATCTACCAGACCGGCTCGGGGACCTCGTCGAACATGAACGCCAACGAGGTCATTGCCACGCTGGCTTCGCGTGCGCGCAAGTCCGCTGCCAAGGCCACATCGGCGGTGCATCCCAATGACCACGTCAACCTTGGTCAGAGTTCTAACGACGTGGTGCCCACCGCGATTCGCGTGTCGGCGTTGCTGGCCGCGCAGGAGCACTTGTTGCCGGCGCTCAAACACCTGCGCAAGGTCATCGACAAGCGCGCCAGGCAGTTGCAGCACGTGGTCAAGACCGGACGCACGCATCTGATGGATGCGATGCCGCTGACCTTTGCTCAGGAATTCGGCGCCTGGTCGGCGCAATTGGCATCGGCGCAGGAGCGGGTGAGCGATAGCCTCAAGCGGCTGCGCCGGTTGCCGCTGGGCGGCACCGCGATTGGCACTGGCATCAATGCCGATCCGCGCTTCGGCGGTAAGGTTGCCAAAGCGCTGTCGACGCTGACCGGGTGCAAGTTCGAAAGCGCCGACAACAAGTTCGAAGGATTGGCTGCGCAGGACGATGCGGTGGAATTGTCCGGCCAACTCAATGCGCTGGCGGTGGCGCTCATCAAGATCGCCAATGACCTGCGCTGGATGAATGCCGGGCCGCTGGCAGGCCTCGGCGAGATCGAGCTGCCTGCGCTACAGCCGGGCAGTTCGATCATGCCGGGCAAGGTCAACCCGGTGATTCCCGAGGCCACGGTGATGGTGTGCGCGCAGGTCATCGGCCACCATACCGCGATCACCGTCGCCGGGCAGACCGGCAACTTCCAGTTGAACGTGACCTTGCCGCTGATCGCGGCCAATCTGTTGGAATCGATCCACTTGCTGAGCAATGTGTCGCGGCGATTGGCCGACAGCGCCATCGCCGGCCTGCGCGTGCGCGAGGAGCGGGTGCGCGAGGCGCTGGAGCGTAATCCGATCCTGGTCACTGCACTGAATCCGATCATCGGTTACGAGAAGGCGGCGGCAATCGCCAAGCGCGCCTACAAGGAAAACCGTCCGGTGCTGGACGTGGCTGCACAGGACAGTGGCCTGGGCAAGGATGCACTGCGCCGTTTGCTGGATCCGGCAGCACTGACAGAAGGTGGTATTCATGCCGGTGCGAGCGGGAGCGGTTGAGTCGCGTGTGCGTTGACGAACGCGGTTAGCCGGTGTCGCCGGATTCAGTGCCGCTCGGCCTGAAGGTTGTCGAAGCTCTCGCGATACGCTTGCAGCGGCGGAATGTCGCGCAAGAGTGTCTCCTGCAACGCGTGGATTTCCGGTGTGGACGGGAAGCCCACCGAGCGCATGTTCGGATCCGCCGGTGCGCTTTCCAGGGTGCGCTGGCGTTGCATCTGCAATTGCATGAACAACTGCTGCAACTGAGCGCGTTGTGCCTCGGGTAATGGCAGTTGGATATCGTCGACGCGCAAGCTGCCATCGGGGCCGATGCTGGCGTTGGCGGCCGGTGCGCGGCGTAGCATCACGGTCATGCTGTCCACCGCCACGCGCGGCTTGCTGCGCTCGGCGCGCGCGGATGCGGCCTCGCCACCGTGTCCGCCACAGGCGGCCAGCAGCAGAGATAGCGAAAACAGACAAAGCCAGGCGAGCGGTGTTTTCTTCATTGGTCGGCGATGGTGCGGGAAAGTGTCGCCTATCTTAGAGGGTGCTAAGCCAGATGCGTTGTTCTTCAGCGCCGTGCAGAGGGTTTTGCTTTGGCGCCAAGGCAAACCGGTGGGCTGGCATCGTGATGCTGATGGCCAGCCCGGTGCCGATTACTTGTTCGCATCCTTGCAGCGTTGGATGTCGCTTTGCTGCAAATGGGCATACGGACGGAACTGCGGCAGTTTCTCTGCGAGTAGATTTTGCACCGTTTTGAGTGCCCCGATCTGACCACAGATTTGCATGGTTGCCTGTTTCACCTGCTCGGCCTGGGCAGTGATGCTATCGCCGGTGTGGCCGGCATTGCCGCTGAAGACGTTGGATACCGCCTCGCCAGCTGCCTTGACTCCCAGTGCCGCGCCTTGCTTGCCGACCTCCATGCCCTGTTTGCCGAGCGCTTGGATTTGCCCTCGATACGCCATCAGCAGCGCACTCTGCTCGGGGTTAAGCGCGACGTGTTTGCCGTCGATCGACAAGCTGCCGTCGTGGCCGATGATGGCCGGTGGTTGGCCTGGGGCATTGAGCATGATGTCGCCGTCTGAGGTCATCGTGCTTTGCACGTCATTGCGATCTGCGTCTGTGTTGTCGACCGGGGTCGAGGGATGGCAGGCGGACAGCATCAGTAAGCAGGCCAGCACGATGGCGGACATAGGTAGTGAGGAGGAGTGCTGCATTAGTCGTGTTCTCGTATGGTGTGGAGCGTGGTGCATAGGGGCGCTAGATTAACGTGGTTTGGGCAAGTGGACGCTGCCGCTTACTCCGCGCTGGTGGATGTCGCCGCTGCCGGTTCGTTGCACGCTCAGATTGCCGCCGATGTTGTCGACGCTCACATTTCCAGAGCCGATGCTATGGAGCGCGACATTGCCAGTGACATCATTCAACCTTACGTCGCCTGGGCCGACGCTGTCGATCTGCACATTGCCATGTACGCCATGTACGCTCAGCTCGCCCGAGCCGACGTTGCCAATCCTGACGTCGCCGACGACCTGATTGACCGTGCTGTTGCCCGAATTGAGCGTCGGCATGGTCAGGCTGCCGATGCCGTGCAACTCCACGTCCCCCGATCCAACAGTGACGGTGACGGGGCCATTGATGGCGTGCGCATGTAGGTCGCCGGAGCCGACCCTGGCTTCGAGCGATGCAACGCTGCCGATGTCGGCATTGCCGGAACCCAGGCGCAGTTGCACTTGCAGATTCGCGGGAACGCTGCCGGCCATGTTCAGATAGGCATAGCGGTTGCCCTGGTTGATGCCGTGAATCTTGCCTTCATGCTGCAGGTTCACCACCAGCGTGTCGCCATCGCGCCGTTGATGTACGGTGAGTTCCTTCAGCATGTCCGCATCGGAAGCACAGGCGCTGCCGCGCAATTCGGAGATGCCGTTGGCATTACCGGTGAGCTTGATGGCGTTTTGTTGTACGTCCAACAGGACCGACTTGATGCCGTCCAGTTTTAGCTTCAGTTCGCGCGGTTCGGAATACTTGCACTCCTCGGCCATGGCCACGGCGGGCACCAGCAGCGCGCACAGGACGAAGGTCTTGCGCATGGCGGAACTCCTTGTTGATCAAAAAGCACAGACGGGGCAGAGCAGCGCTCAGGCTTCGTCGCGCCAGCGACGCAGATAGATCGCGGCACCGATGAAGGCGACGCCGATCACGGCACCGATCCAGATATCGGGTTGCTGGAAGATGCGCCAAGCGCCACTGAGCTGGATCGTGTTGGCCAGGTCCTGTGCACTGTCGATTTGCGTCGGCGGCGCGCTTTCGCGCAGCACCGGCAGCCAGGTTCCGGGCATCACGCTCAGCAGGCCGCGGTAGATCACCGTGTACCAGATCAGGTTGTTGTTCAAATGCAGCATCGGCAGGATGTTCATCATGCTGGCGGTGACGCAGCTGAGGATCGGGATCAGCACCGCCCACAGGAACGGCTTGGAACGTGCCCAGGCCGAACAGAACATCAGCCAGCCGATTGTCGGCAGCGACCACATCGCGTAGATCGGCAGGTTGGACAGCACGCCGCCGATGATCTGCAGTGGATGCGAATGGGTGAAGACCGCGCCGCTTTGTTGGACGCCGTTGAACGACATGGTCAAGGCGGTGACCAGCCACAGCAGCAGACCAAACAGCAGGCCGATTCCCAGCGCCAGGATCGGTGCCAGCACTAGCGCCCACGCGACCTTGGACAGCACCGTGCTCAGGTCCGACACCGGCAGCGATTTCCAGAACAGCACGCTACGGTCGCGGCGGTCATCGTACAGCGTGCCCAATGCGTAGAAGAACACCACGAAAGCCATCACGATACAGGCTAGTAGCACGCCTGCCAGCATGGTGCCGTCGCCGATCTTGCCGATGATTTCGTTGGCATTTTCCGCAGCATCTCTCCAATGGATGTCGTTGCTGCCGCGATCATGGCCTGCCACGCTGCCGACCATTGCCAGCAGCGCGTACAGCGCGGCGATGATGCCGCCGGTGATGACCGGCGCCCATAGAAAGCCGCCGCGATGTTCCCAAAATTCGCGCTTGAGTAGCCACTTGAACGTGGACATGGACGTGATGGTCTTGACTGGAGCATTCATGCGTAGGTGCCTTTCATGATGGCGACGAACAGATCGGCCAGGCCGGGGGTGCGGGTTTCGCCGAGTGCGACGAGGTCTGTTTGCGCCACGCCGTCGTACAGGAAAACCGATTTGCCGAACGGCAGGCTGCGCTCGTCGATGGGGTGCAATGCACGTGCCTGCTCGCTGCGTTCGGCCGGAACCAGCAGTTCGGTGTAGCGCGTGGCGATGTGTTCCATCTCGGCGCTGAGTACGATGCGACCGTCGCGGATGAACAGCACGTCGGTGAGGATGTGTTCGACTTCTTCCACCTGATGGGTGGTGATGATGATGGTCTTTTCCGCGTCGAAGTAGTCTTCCAGCAGGCGCTGGTAGAACTCTTTGCGATACAAGACGTCCAGCCCCAAGGTTGGTTCATCCAGCACCAGCAAGCGCGCGTCGATGGACATCACCAGCGCCAGGTGCAATTGCACGATCATGCCCTTGGACATTTCGCGCACGCGCAGTTTGGGCGAGAGTTTGGTGTTGGCGAGGAAACGCTCGCATTTGCCACGGTCGAAGCGTGGATGCACGCCGGCGACGAAGTCGATCGCCTCGCGCACCCGCATCCAGCGTGGCAGCACCGCGACGTCGGCGATGAAGCACACCTGGTTCATCAGCGCGTCGCGCTGCTTGCGTGGATCCAGGCCGAGCACGCGCAGTTCGCCTTCCACTGAGCACAGGCCGAGCATTGCCTTCAATGCGGTGGTCTTGCCGGCGCCGTTGGGGCCGATCAGGCCAATGATGCGTCCGGGTTGGATGACGAAGGAGGTCTGTGCCAGTGCTGGCGCGTTGTTGTAGGTCTTGCGTAATCCTTGTGCGAAGACGACGGGTTCGGATGCGGCGACAGCGGCGTTCATGGTGTTCTTCCCTCTGACAAAAGGTCTTCTAACGTCAGGCCAAGACGCTGGATGCGTTCCAGTATCAAGGGCCAATCTTCGGTGAGAAAGCGTTCGCGTTCGCTGCCGCGCAGCTTCTGTGCCGCTGCCTCGGTCATGAACATGCCCAGCCCGCGGCGCTTTTCGACCAGGGCATCGTCGGCCAATTCCTGGTAGGCGCGCGAGACGGTGATCGGGTTGAGCTTGTACTCGGCGGCGACCTGGCGCACCGAGGGCAGCGCGTCACCGGGTTTGATGAGGCCGTCGAGCATCATCGCGATGACCTTGTCTTTTAGCTGCCGGTAGATTGGAGCGCCGTCGCTCCAGTGGATATCGCTCATGCTTAGCTCCGTGAGTGCAGTGCGCGTGCGAAGGAGAAATAAGGCATCGACAGCGAGGTACGTAGCTGTCTGCTCGTCGGTGTGGTGACGGCCGGGGCCTCGTCGGCGTTGTCGGTACGAAGGGGGCTGCCGCCATCAGCTGGCAGCCGTCCCAGGCTGTGCAGGGTGCCGATCCCGCCAGCCAGGAGCACAGCGCCGACGATCAGTGTGGCCGGGAAGTGGTGCCGGAGACGTTCGTTGCGCATCGCTTCTGTACTGTTTGTGTGGTGTTGTATTAAACTATAGCACTATGGCGCGACATGTCAACCCACCTCATCTCAACCTTCGGTATGGTCGCAGCTGTCTTCCATCTCCTCATACTCTGATGGTGTTCTGATGAAAGCTCCCAAGCGATTGTTTTTCATGGTGATTATGGCTGCTGCCGGTGTCGTCGGTAGCGCCTGGGCGGCCTCTTTGCTGGATGTGGATTACCGTCCGCTGGCCGGCAAGGACACGATTAATCTGAACAAAACCTATGGCGGCAAGGTGTTGTTGGTGGTCAATACTGCGAGCAAATGCGGCTATACCCCGCAATACGAAGGCCTGGAGAAGTTGCAGCAGCGCTACGCGGCACAGGGCTTCAGCGTGCTGGGTTTCCCGTCCAACGACTTCATGGGGCAGGAGCCGGGATCGGAAAAGCAGATTCAGGAGTTCTGCACGCTGACGTATGGGGTCAAGTTTCCGATGTTCGAGAAAGTGCATGTGGTCGGTGCCGAGGCCACGCCGTTGTACCGGCAATTGACCCAAGCCACCGGCGTTGCGCCAGGCTGGAACTTCCACAAATATTTGATCGCCCGCGATGGGCACGTGGTGGCGCAGTTCCCGAGTAAGGTCAAGCCGGACGATCCGGCATTACGCAGCGCCATCGAGCGCGAACTGAAAGCGCAATCGGGTTCACATTGAATGCGAAGCAACATCTCTGCCGCGCGTGCGACAATGCGGCTCTTGCGCCATCCTGGCGCGTGCAATTCACTTCTAGGAAAGTAAGCGAATGAAGATGGCAATACGCGGCGCCGCGGCGTCACTGATGATGGGGATGGTGGTGTTGATGGGGAATGCGTTCGCGGAAGGGCCGGCGGTCAACAAGGCAGCGGCACTGACCAGTGAGAAACAAAAAGTCAGTTATGCGATCGGCATGGATGTCGCGCGTTCGTTCGAGCCGATTGCCCAGGATATCGACCTGAATGCGTTGCAGCGTGCGATCGAGAATGCGTTCAAGGGCGGCAAGCCGTTGCTGTCGGACGAGCAGACCAAGGCGACCGACACGGCGCTGCGCACCCAGTTGGCCGCGCGTAGCGGTCAGCCATTGCCTGGCGTGGCGCCGGGTAGTAAGCCGCCGCAGGTGTCCAAGGAGAATGTCGGGCTGATGCTGGGCGACCGTGCGGTCGGCCCGTCGCTGGCGCGCATCCAGAGCGATATCGACCTGCCGACGCTGATGGGGGCGGTGCGCACTGTCTTTGCCAAGGGCGAGACGGTCATGACCCAGGAGCAGTCGGCAGCCATTCTGCAGGCCTTCGGCACCTCCAAGCAGGCCGCGATGGCCACGGAGAATCGCGAGAAGGGCAATGCTTTCCTGGCGCATAACAAGACCCAGAAAGGCGTGATCACCACGCCGTCGGGGCTGCAGTACATGGTGTTGCGTCAGGGCAGCGGCGAGCGGCCGATGCCGACCAGCAAAGTGCGGGTGAACTACGAAGGCAAGCTGCTGGATGGCACCGTCTTCGATAGTTCCTACAAGAACGGCCAGCCGGCCGAGTTCATGCTGAACCAGGTGGTTCCGGGCTGGAGCGAGGGCGTTGCGCTGATGCCGGTCGGCTCCAAGTACCGCTTCTGGATTCCTTCCAACCTTGGCTATGGCCCCAAGGGGACGCCGGGTGGTCCGATCGGTCCGGATGCAACGTTGACTTTCGACGTGGAACTGCTGAGCATCCTTAAGTAAGCGAAAGGACATTGCGTGCGTGTCGCGATATTCGGAACCGGCTATGTCGGCCTCGTCACCGGAACCTGTCTGGCCGAGGTCGGCCACCATGTGGTCTGTGTCGACATCGACCAAGCCAAGGTAGATGCGCTCAACGCGGGCTTGGTTCCGATCTATGAGCCTGGCCTCTCGCCGATGGTCAGGGCCAATCACGCCGCACGCAGACTGTCGTTCACCACCGATGCGGCAAGCGCCATCGCGCATGGGGACATCGTGTTCATCGCCGTCGGCACGCCGCCGGACGAGGATGGAAGTGCCGATCTGCAGTACGTGCTGGCGGTGGCGCGTACCATCGGCCAGCACATCCAGGTGCCGACCATCGTGGTCAATAAATCCACGGTCCCGGTCGGCACCGCCGACACGGTGCGCGAGGCTATTGCTGCGGAGTTGCAGGCGCGTGGCGTGGCGGTCGAGTTCGATGTGGTGTCCAACCCGGAGTTCCTCAAGGAAGGCGACGCGCTCGCCGACTGCATGCGCCCGGACCGCATCGTGATCGGTAGCAGCAAGTCGACCTCGGCGAGCCGCTTGCGCCGTCTCTATGCGCCGTTCAACCGCAACCACGACCGTATCGTGGAGATGGACGTGCGCTCGGCAGAACTGACGAAGTACGCGGCCAATGCGATGCTGGCGACCAAGATCAGTTTCATGAACGAGATCGCCAACATTGCCGAGCGGGTCGGTGCCGACGTGGAGCGAGTGCGCCAGGGCATCGGTTCGGATCCGCGCATCGGCTGGCACTTCATCTATCCGGGTGCCGGCTATGGTGGCTCGTGTTTTCCCAAGGACGTGCAGGCGCTGGCGCGCACCGCGCAGCAGCATGGCCACACGGCAAAATTGCTGGAGGCGGTGGAGGCGGTCAACGAGGCCCAGAAGGGCCACTTGTACGCATTGATCCAGCGCCATTACGGTACCGCGCAGGGCGTGGCCGGTAAGACCTTTGCGGTGTGGGGACTGGCGTTCAAGCCCAATACCGACGATATGCGCGCCGCCTCCAGTCGTCGATTGCTGGCGCAGTTGTGGCAGGCTGGTGCCAGTGTGCGCGCCTACGATCCTGAGGCGACCGAGGAGGCCAAGCGTATCTTCGGCGAACGTGCCGATCTGACCTTCTGCCGCGATGCTTTCCAGGCCCTGGAAGGTGCCGATGCGTTGGTGGTGGTCACCGAATGGAAGCAGTTTCGTAGTCCCGATTTCATGCGGATGAAGGAAATGATCGCCGACGCAGTGGTGTTCGACGGCCGTAATCTCTACGATCCGCAGGAAATGGAGGGTTTCGGCTTGGCTTATTACGGTATCGGCCGTGGACGTTCGATCCATGCAGCATGATGTCTTTACCCAGGAGAGGCTGTTGGAAAACCGTCTGATCGAATTGGAGACGCGCCTTTCCTTCCAGGAACAGGCGTTATTCGAATTGAGCGATGCGTTGGCCGAGGCGCGTGCCGAAAGCCAGCGTAACGCGGCGTTGCTGCGTCATTTGCTTGAAGATTTGGGCAAAGTGCGCAGCACGCTATATGCCGATTCCTCCGATGAACCGCCGCCGCCGCATTACTGATCCCCCCGAATCGATCCGATCCCGTCCCGATGAGCGATACCCTCCGCGACCAATTGCTTGGCCTGGGTTTTAAGCCCGCGCCCAAACCCGAACGCCAGGCTCCGTCTGCCGCAACGCCGTCGTCACGTGGGCGGTCGGGGCAGCGACCGGTGCCTGCCGGAGGGCGCGGCGAACGTGCGTCCGGTGCGGCACCCGCCACCGGCAAGCCCGGCAGTAAGCCGGGGCGGCCGCATGCTGGCGGCAAGGTACACGCGCTCAGCCAGCCATCGCGTCGTCGCGAGGACATCGATCTGGCCAAGGCCTATGCGATTCGCGCCCAGCGTGAGAAGGACGAGCGCATCGAGGCGGAGCGGCGCAAGCAGGAAGAAGCGCGGCTGCGTCGCGAGGCCCGGGCCAGGCTCGACGAGCTGCTCAAGGGTCAGGCCCTGAATCAGGCCGAGGCCGAGATCGCCCGGCATTTCCCTTATGGCGGCAAGATCAAGCGCATCTACGTCACCGCCGATCAGCTCAAGTCGCTCAACGCCGGTGAATTGGGTGTGTTGCAGCAGAATGGCCGCTATCTGTTGGTGACCGCGGCACTGCTGGACCAAGCGGAGGCGATCTTCCCGGCGGCGGTGGCGCTGCGTGTGGACCCGAACGCAGCGGCCGAGGAAGACCCTTATGCCGATCCGAAGTATCAGATCCCCGACGATCTGGTCTGGTGACCTCGGCGTTTGCTGGTATGAGATGCGCGGTCGTAGAACGCTGCCGCACGCGGTCGGCAGCCGGTGACATGGACGAAGCCCTGCATGCGCACATCGCTCAGTTCGGTGTTCGTGCCGCACTTGCAAGTCGCGCCTGCTCAGGTCCCGGATATGGCGTATGCCGCGATAGCCGCATGACCTGAGCAGAACGCTGCTGTCATGACATCGCTGATCAATGCTTGCCGACGGCTTTCTCGAAGCGTGCGTTGACCTGATTCCAGTTCACCACCGACCACCATGATTTGATGTAGTCGGTGCGTTTGTTCTGGTATTGCAGGTAGTAAGCGTGTTCCCACACATCCAGTGCCAGCAGCGGCGTACCGTGCTCGGCGGCGACGTCCATCAGTGGGTTGTCCTGATTGGCCGTGGTGGTGATGGCGAGCGAGCCATCGGGTTTGAGGATCAGCCATGCCCAGCCAGAGCCGAATACTTTCCCCGCCGCTTCGGAGAATTTGGTCTGGAAGGCGGCTTCCGAGCCGAATGTCTGCACCAACTTGGCTTTGAGTGCGGGCGAGGGACTGCCGCCTTTGCCGACCGGTGCCATCAGCGTCCAGAAGAGGCTGTGGTTGTAGTGACCGCCGGCGTTGTTGCGGACTGTCGTGTCGTAACGCGAGATGTGAGCCTGGATGTCCTCGAGCGAGGTCGTCGCCAGGTCCGGATAGTCTTTCACCTTTTCATTGAGATGGTCCACGTAAGCCTTGTGATGGCGGTCGTGGTGGATTTCCATCGTTCGCGCATCGATGGCTGGCTCCAAGGCTGCGTTCGCATACGGTAGTGGTGGAAGCGAGAACGGTGCCTTGCCGGTATCTGCGGCGAATCCAAGGTTGGTGGTGGCCAACAGCGCGGTCATGCATAGGGTTTTCAGGGTGAAGTGTTTCATCTTCTGTCTCTTCTCCATTGGCTGGGCGCGGACTGCCGTGGTGCCCAAGGTCTGTCGCTGTCATGCGTATCGTTGCGATATTCTGCGTGAGCCAGTTCTGTGCCGGTAGACGATTCGACACGCCGACGAGCAATAGCAAAAGCACGGTGGACGACCATCAAAATGACGATCACGCGAAAACGCCGATCAGGCGTGCATCGTGGATGCCGGATTACGGCTGTAGAGCGGTGTTATTTGTCCGCGGATTCGTGAAGGCGATGCCTGGCGATGCACTGCGGTGTCGCAGTGCTCAATGCAGCCAGATGTCCGCCAGCAGCTTCACGTTCAACGCCACAATCAGTCCGGCGATGGCCCAGGACAACCAGCCCAGCCAGCGCCGTACCACCAATGGGCCCATCTTGCGTTTGTCGGTGACGAAGCGCACCAGCGGAATGACCGCGAACGGCAGTTGCATCGACAGTAATACCTGACTGAGCACCAGCAACTTGGCGGTGCCCTGTTCGCCATACAACCAGGTGACCACGATCACCGGGATGATCGCCAGGCCACGGGTCAGCAGGCGCCGTGCCCAGGCCGGCAGGCGCAGATGTAGGAAGCCTTCCATGACGATCTGTCCGGCCAGCGTGGCCGTCACGGTGGAGTTGATGCCCGACGCCAGCAGTGCCACTGCAAACAGCGTGGAGGCCAGGCCGACGCCGAGCATCGGCGCCAGCAGTTGATGTGCTTGTTCGATTTCTTCGACGTCGGTGCGGCCATGCGCATGGAACACGGCGGCGGCCAGGATCAGGATCGCGGCGTTGACGAACAAGGCCAGGCTCAGCGCGATGGTGCTGTCGGTCAGCGCCCAGCGCAGCGCGGAACGGCGACCCTGATCGCTGCGCTCGTAAGCGCGGGTCTGCACGATCGACGAGTGCAGGTACAGGTTGTGCGGCATCACCGTCGCGCCGATGATGCCGATGGCCAGATACAGGGCGGCGGGGTCGGTGACCACTTGCGCGTGTGGGACGAAGCCGGCCAGCACTTCGCGCAACGGCGGCGCGGCCAGCGCGATCTGCGCCAGGAAACAAACGAAGATCACCCCCAGCAAGGCGATCACGAATGCCTCCAGGGCGCGGAAGCCACGACGCATCAAATGCAGCACCAGCAGCGCGTCGATGGCGGTGATGATCGCACCAACAGTGAGCGGGATGCCGAACAGCAGCTTCAGCGCGATCGCGGTGCCGATCACTTCAGCCAGGTCGCAGGCGACGATGGCCGCCTCGCAAGCCAGCCACAGCAGGATGTTCACCGGCCTGGAGTAGTGCGCGCGACAAGCCTGTGCCAGGTCGTGGCCGGTGGCGATGCCAAGCCGCGCGGCCAATCCTTGCAGCACGATCGCCATCAGGTTGGAGAGCAGGATCACCGAGAGCAGCAGGTAACCGAAGTGCGAGCCGCCCGCGATGTCGGTCGCCCAGTTGCCGGGGTCCATGTAGCCGACGGAGACCATGTAGCCCGGTCCCAGGAAGGCCAGGAAACGCCGCCATCCGCGTCCGTTCCCAGGTACGGCGACGCTGGCATGCAGGTGGCCCAGCGTGGGACGCGCATCGCCGCTTGTCGCGGGCAATGGGCTGGCGGAGGTGGGCAGGGAGAGGGGGTCGGCCATGGCAACGGGCGCAGCGACGGAGTATGCGTCATTATATAGCGGGTGCTATATGCTTTAGCATTGGTAAATCAAATCGCTGCGATAGCCGCGATTTCGGCCAGAATAGACAGGTGGCCGGCATGCGCCGGCACCGGACAAGGGCGTTGCGATGCAGAAAAGCGGGAAGTCGATGGTGCCGGTGGCGGCGCTGCTCGATGCCGAAGTGCAGGTCGAAAGCTTCCGTCAGGTGCGGCAGGCGCACCGCCTGGAGCTGATCGAAGACTATGTGGAACTGATTTCCGATCTGCTCGCCGATGGCGGCGAAGCGCGGCAGGTGGATATCGCCGCGCGCCTGGGCGTGGCCCAGCCGACGGTGGCCAAGATGCTCAAGCGCCTGGTCAAAGGTGGTTGGGTGGTGCAACGGCCCTACCGTGGGGTGTTCCTGACCGCCGAGGGCGAAGCGCTGGCCGCAGCCAGCCGGCAGCGGCATCAAACGGTGGAACAGTTTCTGCTCGCGCTGGGCATCGATGCGGATACGGCGCGCCGTGATGCAGAAGGCATCGAACATCACGTCAGCGAGGCGACGCTGGCGGTGTTCGCCGAGTTCGTGCGCAGCCACGGCGCGTTGCGATGAGCGACGGCGAGCAGGCGCGCGACGAACGCTGGATGCGCCATGCACTGGCGCTGGCCGAGCGCGCCGAGCGCGAATTCGATGAGATCCCGGTCGGTGCGGTGTTGGTGTCGGCCGAGGATGCGGTGCTGGGCGAGGGGTGGAATCTCAACATTGCCGAGCACGATCCCAGTGCGCATGCGGAGATCGTGGCGTTGCGACAGGCGGGCCGCCGGCTGGGCAACCATCGTTTGCCTGGCAGCACGCTCTACGTGACCCTGGAGCCGTGCGCCATGTGTGCGATGGCGCTCGTGCACGCACGCGTGGCGGAACTGGTTTACGCCGCCGCCGACCCGAAGACTGGCGCCTGCGGCAGCGTGTTCGATCTGCTGGGCGATCCACGCCACAACCACCGTGTACAGGTCCGCAGTGGCGTGCTGGCGGCGGCGGCCAGCGTGCGGCTGACCAACTACTTCCGCGCTAAACGCGGCAAGCCGCTCGTCGGCGGCTGAGCCTGCGCGCCCCTGCCGGTGTCGCAGGCCACGCGGTATCATGAAAGAACGATACGTACACTCTCGCGCGGCAGTGCCGTTGCGAACGATAGGATGGTGATATGGCGCAAACCCACGCGGCGAACGATCCACTGATCTGGATCGATCTGGAAATGACCGGTTTGGATACCGAAGGCGATTCGATCATCGAAATCGCCACGGTGGTCACCGATGCGCAACTCAACGTGTTGGCGGAGGGGCCGGAGTTCGCCATCGCGCATCCATTGCAGACGCTGGAAGCGATGGACGAGTGGAACCGCAATCAGCACCGTCAGTCCGGGCTGTGGCAGCGTGTGCTCGATAGCCAGGTCGGTCTGGCCCAGGCCGAGGCGCAGACGATGGCGTTCCTGACACAGTGGTGCAAGCCTGGCGTCTCGCCGATGTGCGGTAACTCGATTTGCCAGGATCGGCGCTTCCTGCACCGGCAGATGCCACGACTGGAGCGTTTCTTCCACTATCGCAATCTGGACGTGTCCACACTGAAGGAACTGGCGCGGCGCTGGGCGCCGACGGTGTCCGCCGGGCTCGTCAAGACCTCCTCGCATACCGCGCTCAGCGACGTGCACGACTCCATCGCCGAACTGCGTTACTACCGGCCGTTCATGGGCACGTTGGGCGGGCAGGACATCGCCTAAGAGTCGCTTCGCGACGTTTTGTTAGCCACGCTAAGGCCTGCTTCGTATCGGCAGGTCCGCGCGATCTAGGCGCAGTTGTCGTTTTTGTGTCCAGATCAGGGTGTCTGTGGCGGCTCGGCCGTGCTGCCGCCTTGATCGATGACGCTCCTGCGCAACAGCTCGGCGATCATAGCCCCGTCGGCGGCGTGGTGATACACGTGCAAGTCACGCTGTGGGTAGGGAATGCTGAGGCCGTTCTCCAGCAGTTGGTTGCGGATCTGTTCCACATCGCCTAAGAGTCGCTTCGCGACGTTTTGTTAGCCACGCTAAGGCCTGCTTCGTATCGGCAGGTCCGCGCGATCTAGGCGCAGTTGTCGTTTTTGTGTCCAGATCAGGGTGTCTGTGGCGGCTCGGCCGTGCTGCCGCCTTGATCGATGACGCTCCTGCGCAACAGCTCGGCGATCATAGCCCCGTCGGCGGCGTGGTGATACACGTGCAAGTCACGCTGTGGGTAGGGAATGCTGAGGCCGTTCTCCAGCAGTTGGTTGCGGATCTGTTCCAGGGTGGTGCTCTTGGCGGTGCCGAAGTCGCTGTTCTTGGTATAGGCGAATAGCGTCAGATCGACCGTGCTTTCGCCGAGCTTGGCGATCTGGACGAACGGTGCTGGCGTTTTCAGGATGGCGGGATTGTTCTCGGCGATCTGCACAAGCAGGTCTTGCGCTTTCTTGAGGTCGTCGCCATACCCGACGCCGACGGTGATCTCCAGACGCCGATTGGGCAGGGTGCTGTAGTTGACGATCGGTGCGGTCGTGATCGTGCTGTTGGGCAGGGTGACCATGCGCTCGTCGAATGTGCGCAGGCGGGTCTGGAAGATCCGGATCTCTTCCACCACGCCTTCCTGGCTGGCCACGACCACATGATCGCCGTCGCGTATCGGCCGCAGGACGATCAGCATCACGCCCGAAGCGATGTTGGACAGTGAATCCTTCAGCGCCAGGCCGACGCCCAATCCAGCGGCGCCGAGTACGGTGAACAACGAGGTCGGCGGTACCCCGATTTTCTGTAGTGCGCTCACCAGCACCAGCACCAGCATCAAGGCATAGCTGAGGTTGCGCAGAAATTTACTGAGCGTGCTTTCCACTCCAGCGCGTAGCAGCGCATGTTGCAACCACAGACTCAGCCGTTTGGCGATCCACATCCCGGCGATCAGGATGAGCAACGCCACAGCTAGGTCGAGCGCATATCGAGCCCAATCCAGTTGTGTCCAATCGAACGTGGGCGTCGCTGGCGCAACCGAAGAAGCGCCCGTGGCCGCTGCCCATGCCATCCTCCATCTGCCTGCCATTGCCTTAACCTTCGCGCTTGCGCTTGGCCAGTCGCAGCCAGGTATCGACCACCGTGTCCGGATTCAGCGACAACGACTCGATGCCTTCCTGCATCAGCCACTCCGCCAGGTCGGGATGGTCCGACGGACCCTGACCACAAATGCCCACATACTTGCCCTTGGCTCGTGCGGCCTTGATCGCCATCGATAGCAGCTTCTTGATTGCTGGATTGCGCTCGTCGAACAGGTGCGCCACGATCGAGGAATCGCGGTCCAGTCCCAGGGTGAGCTGGGTCAGATCGTTGGAGCCGATCGAGAAGCCGTCGAAGATGTCGAGAAATTCCTCGGCCAGCAAGGCGTTCGATGGCACTTCGCACATCATGATGATCTTCAGGCCGTTCTCGCCCCGGCGCAGTCCGTTACCAGCCAGAACCTCGATGACCTTGCGGCCTTCTTCCAGGGTGCGCACGAATGGAATCATCACCCACAGATTGTCCAGGCCCATGGTGTCGCGCACCTTCAGCACCGCTTCGCATTCCAGTGCGAACGCGGCGGTGAAACTCGGATCGACGTAGCGGCTGGCGCCACGGAAGCCGATCATCGGGTTTTCTTCGTGCGGTTCGTAGTGGGTGCCACCGATCAGGTTGGCGTACTCGTTGGATTTGAAGTCCGACAGGCGCACGATCACCGGGTGCGGCGCGACCGAGGCGGTCAAAGTGGCGATGCCCTCGGCCAGGCGGTTGACGTAAAAGCTGACCGGGTCGGCGTAGCCAGCGATCTTTGCATCGATCTTTTGCCTGGTCGCCGCGTCCTGCTTGGCGTAGTTCAGCAGTGCGTTGGGGTGGATGCCGATGTGCGCGGCAATGATCATCTCCAGTCGCGCCAGGCCGATGCCGGCATTGGGGAGTTGGCCGAAATCGAACGCGCGCTCCGGGTTGGCCACGTTCATCATGATCTTCAAGGGGGCCGGTGGCATGTTGTCCAGATCGGTGCTGATGCGCTCGAACGGCAGGCGTCCGTTGTAGATGTAACCGGTGTCGCCCTCGGTGCAACTGACGGTGATGTCGCTGCCGTCGGCGATCAAGCCCATCGCGTTGCCGGTGCCGACCACCGCCGGCACGCCCAGTTCGCGCGCGATGATCGCCGCGTGGCAGGTACGCCCGCCGCGGTTGGTGACGATGGCCGAGGCGCGTTTCATCACCGGCTCCCAGTCGGGATCGGTCATGTCGGCGACCAGCACGTCGCCGGGCTGCACCCGATGCATGTCCTCCAGGCTGCGCACCACGCGCGCGACACCAGCGCCGATTTTCTGGCCGATGGCGCGGCCTTCGGCAATCACGTCGCCGCGCTGTTGCAACACGAAGCGTTCGATCCGGGTGGCATGTCCGCGCGATTTCACCGTCTCCGGGCGCGCCTGCACGATGAACAACTTGCCGCTGACGCCGTCTTTGGCCCATTCGATGTCCATCGGGCGCTGGTAGTGCTGCTCGATCACCAACGCCTGCTTGGCCAGTTCCTGCACGTCCTCGTCGCTGATCGAGAAGGTGTTGCGCAGTGCCGCCGGTGTGTCTTCGATGCGCACGCGCTCGCCGGGCACCTCGGAATACACCATGCGGATCGCCTTACTGCCGAGCGAGCGACGCAGGATCGCTGGCTTGCCGGCCTTCAGTGTGGGCTTGTAGACGTAGAACTCGTCGGGGTTGACCGCGCCTTGCACGACCATTTCACCCAGGCCGAAGCTCGCGGTCACGAACACCACCTCGCGAAAGCCCGATTCGGTGTCGAGCGTGAACAGCACGCCGGATGCGCCGACGCCCGAGCGCACCATCAGTTGCACGCCGGCGGACAGGAACACGTCCTCGTGCTTGAAGCCATGATGTACGCGATAAGCGATGGCGCGGTCGTTGTACAAACTGGCGAACACCTCCTTGACCTTCTGCACGACAGCGTCGGCGCCGCTCACGTTGAGGAAGGTTTCCTGCTGACCGGCGAAGCTGGCATCGGGCAAATCTTCGGCGGTGGCCGAGGAGCGCACGGCCACCGCGACCTCGCCACCACCGTTTTCGTTGCATAGCTTGAGATAGGCGTGACGAATGGCCTGATCCAATGCGGGTTGCAGCGGCGCGTCAATGACCCAGTCGCGGATTTCCTTGCCGGTGGCGGTCAGCGCAGTGACGTCTTCTACATCCAAGGTGGCGAGCTTGTCGAAGATACGTCGATCAAGCGCGTTGTGTGCGACGAACGCCTTGAATGCGTCTGATGTGGTGGCGAAACCGCCCGGCACCGACACACCCAATCCGGCCAGATTGCCGATCATTTCACCGAGAGAGGCGTTCTTGCCGCCGACGCGGGCCAGATCGGTCAGGCGCAACTCATGCAGCCAAAGAATGTTCTCGTTCAAGTGCCAGGCTCCGTCTTGGCCATCGCCCGAGGCGGGCTGAACAGCCGCATCCGTGAGAAAATACGCCGTATCATGCAGCGCATCCGCACATCCGCACAAGCGCAATGGAGCGTGTCCTTTGCGTGACAGCCAGGAACATGCAGACCATGTCGACGATCCGGCCGGTGTTCTACGTCTCCGATGGAACCGGTATCACCGCTGAAACCATTGGGCATAGCTTGCTGACCCAGTTCACTGGTTTCAACTTCGTCACTGACCGCATTGCATTCGTCGACGATGCGGAAAAAGCCCGCGAGGCGGCGCAGCGGATCCATGCGACGGGCGAGCGCTATCAGGTGCGGCCGATCGTGGTGAATTCCTGCGTCGACCCGCGGTTGAGCATGCTGCTGGCCGAGAGCGGAGCGCTGATGCTGGACGTGTTCGCACCGTTTATCGAGCCACTGGAGCGCGAATTGAACGCGCCACGGCACGCGCGGGTGGGGCAGGCGCATGGCATGGTGGATTTCGAGACCTATCACCGCCGCATCAATGCGATGAATTTCGCCTTGACCCATGACGATGGCATCGCGCTGACTTACGACGAAGCCGATCTCATCCTGGTGGCCGTCTCGCGCGCGGGCAAGACACCGACTTGCATCTATCTGGCGCTGCACTATGGCGTGCGTGCGGCCAATTATCCGTTGACCGATGAAGATCTGGATCACGACCGTCTACCGCCGCGTCTGCGCGCCTATCGCAACAAACTGTTCGGGCTGACCATCGACCCGGAGCGCTTGCAGCAGATCCGCCAGGAACGGCGGCCAAATTCGCGCTATGCCAACCTGGAGACGTGCCGGCGCGAAGTCGCCGCGGCCGAGAGCATGTTCCGCATGGAGCGGATCCCGACCTTGAGTACGACGCATACCTCGATCGAGGAGATTTCCAGCAAGGTGCTGACCACGTTGGGGCTGCAGCGCGAGATGTTCTGAGGGCAGGTTCAGCGATACGGGCCGGGCCTGAGCGGCGCAGAATCTTGCTGAACCGGCGTACTCGCGTTCGCGAAGTGGGTTTCCACGGTAGGCCGGCTGGTCCGATCCGTCAATGCTGCCGCTTACACCCTCCAGCGTGTACGATCGGGACCATGCCGCACGCCCTGACCCGTAGCGAACGTATCCCCCGGCTGAGCCGATTTGCCTGGTTGATGGGGTTGTATGCCGAGAATTATCAGCATCTCAATCGCCTGTTCGCGCCGGCCGATCTGGTCGTGGGCAGTTATGTCTCCAGTATCGGCGACGGTCTGGACCTGCGTCTGGACGTGATCGAACACCATCGCTACACCGTGGAACTGCGCATCACCTACGACCTGTGCGATCCGTTGACTGGCGAACCGGATCCGTCGGCCTATGTGCGCCTGTATCGCGACGCACGCCAGGCCGAAACCACCCATTGCTATGTCGGTCGTCGCTGGCAGGACGTCATGGGCTTGTATCCGCCGCCAGCGGAACTGATCAGCCACCGCATGCGCATGAATACGTTTCTCAGCAAGTGGCTGGACTACCTGGCCGAGCGCGGCCATGGCGTGGCCACATTGAAGCCGGTGCCGCCGCTGCCACGCCTGCGACACGATACGGCGGCTCCCGCAGTCTAAACGCCGATACGGCATACTGCGCCACAGCCCATCGCTCCGCCCGCGCATGCCTTATACCCCGATCGTCGCCACCCTCGGCTACGTGCTTTCTCCCGACCGCTCCCAGGTGCTGCTGGTGCATCGCAATGCGCGGCCCGGCGACCAGCACTTGGGCAAGTACAACGGCCTCGGCGGCAAGGTCGAGGCGGACGAGGATGTCTTGGCCGGAATGCGCCGCGAAATCCGTGAGGAAGCCGGCATCGAGTGCGAAACCTTGCAGTTGCGTGGCACTATCAGTTGGCCGGGCTTCGGCAAGCAGGGCGAGGACTGGCTGGGCTTCGTGTTCCTGATCGATGCCTACAGCGGCGAACCGTATTGCGAAAATGCCGAGGGCAGCCTGGCCTGGGTGCCGGTGGCGCAGATGGCGACGCTGCCTTTGTGGGAAGGCGACCGCCATTTCTTGCCGTTGGTGTTCGACGACGATCCGCGTCCTTTCCATGGCGTCATGCCTTATCGCGATGGACGCATGCTGTCCTGGCGCTATTCGCGGGTGTGAGCTGCACATCGGTGTCGGCGCGCGCTGGTTGTCCACAACGGCTGTGGATCGATGCCGGACAAGGTTGTGGGCAACGTCGACAAGTAGCTGAAATTGCTGGTCATATGCGCTGAGTGGCGAAAAAATCGGCAGGCATTGGCGTGGTTCTCCACAGCGGTTGTGGATGGAATCGCCGCAAGTCTGTGGATAAGCACTGGCCGGGGTTGCTGCGCAAGGCGGGTGTCGACGTTGGCGAAAATAGCGCCAGGGCGGCCACAAGAGCGCGGCCGCCTTCCCCACAGCGACGGGGATGAGTGCAACTACTGCGCGGTCCAGCCACCATCGATGGCGATGGTTTGTGCGGTGATGTTGCGCGCGGCAGGCGAGGCGAGGAACGCCACGCAACCGGCCAATTCGTCGTAGTCGATGAACACGCCCTTGGGCATCGGCTTGAGCATCACTTGCGCGACCACGTCGGCTTCGGAAATGCCGCGGGTGCGGGCCTGGTCGGCGATCTGCTTGTCCACCAGTGGCGTTTTGACGTAGCTGGGGCAAAGCGTGTTGATGGTGATGTCGGTATCGGCGGTTTCCAGTGCGATCGCCTTGGAGAATCCGACCAGCCCGTGCTTGGCCGCGACATAGGCGCTCTTGTAGGGGCTGGCGACCAACGAATGGATGCTGCCGATATTGACGATGCGGCCGAAACCGCGCGCGCGCATACCCGGCAACACCGCCTGGGTCAGTCGCGCCACGCCGGTGAGCATCACGTCCACCAGCAGGCTCCACTTGTCCATCGGGAAGTCCTGCAAGGGTGCCACGTGCTGCAACCCGGCATTGTTGACCAGCACGTCCACCGGTCGCGACAACGCGGCCAGCGCCGCCGCGATGCTGGCCGCGCTGCCGACGTCCAACGCCACCGCTTCGGCCGAACCGCCAGCCTCACGCAATTGCGTGGCCACGCTGGCAGCGGCGTCGGCGTCGAGGTCACTGACCACGATGTGACGGCCACTGCTGGCGAGTTCGCGGGCGATGCCAGCGCCGATGCCGCTGGCGGCGCCGGTGATCAGGACAGTCTGCATGGGGCGTACCTGTGCGGGAGTAGGGCGTCCAGCGTAACAGCGCAGCGCGACAAGCCGCAGCGGCGGCGCTCGCCAGTGCGGCGGCGGCACGCTACTCTGTATTGGTCCATTAGGACGCCTACGTCGAATCCGCCCTACATGCCAATGACATGTCGATGAAACGTCATTTCTCGATGTTGCGCGAGTTCCGGCTGGCCGATTGGTTCACCCTCGGCAATGCTTTCTGCGGGACTGGCGCGGTGTTCGCGGCGATGCGTTTTCTGCAGGATGGCCGATGCAGCGACCTGCTCTTCGGCATGACGCTGATTCCATTGGCGTTCGTGTTCGATGCCCTGGATGGCCGGGTGGCGCGTTGGCGCAAGTCGGCCTCCACTCTGGGGCGCGAGTTGGATTCGCTGGCCGACGTGATTTCCTTCGGCGTCGCTCCGGCGGCGTTGGCCTACGCCTGCGGCATGCAAGGCGCCTGGGACTGGCTGGTACTGAGCTTCTTCGTGTGTTGCGGAGTCAGCCGCCTGGCACGCTACAACGTCACCGCCGAGCAACTGGCCGGCGATGACGACAAGGTCCCGTATTTCGAAGGTACCCCGATTCCCAGCAGCCTGGGCTTGGTGATCGTGCTGGCGATCGCCGCGCATCTTGGCCGCATCGGCGATGCACTGTGGTGGGGCCAATGTCGCCTGGGCCCTTGGTTACTGCACCCATTGGTGCTGCTGTTCGCGTTGTCCGGGTCCCTGATGATCAGTAAGACCCTGCGCATTCCCAAGCCTTGAGCGGCGACGTATTGCTATCATCGCGAACCTGCTTGGGAGAGTGGCGATGAAAGCTAGCGGCGGCACGAGCCCCGGCGATTTCGAAGCAATGGCACGGCAATACTGGGGCGCCTGGAGTGCCATGTTGCAACAGGGGAGCGCCGCGGCGGCGGCGGCGCCCATGCGCGAGAGCGGGTCCTGGCGCGAGGCCATCGATGCCTGGGCGCAATGGCTGCCGGGTGGCACGTCAACGCAGGCAGAGGACGCGGTTGCAAAGTTCCAGCAGCACGCCGGCGCTTGGCTCGGCGCGATGCAGCAAGTGGCCGCCAGCTTCGCCGGGCGCGATGCCAGCAGTGCCGAGGTGGCCGATGCCTGGAAGCTTCAGGTGCAGAGCCAACGCGAGCAATGCCTGCAGTGGTTGCTCGGTTCGCTGCGTGGCGCTGGTCAGGCCACGCTCGACCCGTGGCTGCAGCAAACGGCGCAGTGGATGCAGGGCCTGCGACGCGATAGCAGCCCATGGCTGCAGATGCCTGGATTCGGCCCCGCCCGCAACCATCATGCGCGTTGGCGGGCGCTGACCAAGGCGCAGCAGGAGTATCTGGCACAGTCGCAGGCTTATCTGGCGCTGCTGCATGCGGCCATCGACCGTGCGTTCGTTGTGTTCGAGGAGAAATTGCGCGCACACGAGGACCCAGGCCGGCAATTGACCAACGCGCGGGCGATGTTCGACCTGTGGATCGACGCCGCCGAAGAGGCCTATGCGGCGGCGGCGTTGTCGCCGCAGTTCCAACAGGTCTACGCCGATTTCGCCAATGCGCAGATGCGGTTACGGGCGTTGCTGCAACGCGAGCTCGAGCAGGTCTGCGAGCAAATGGGCCTGCCGACGCGTACCGAGCTGGATGCCGCGCATGGCCGCATCGCCGATCTGGAGCGGCGTCTGCGTCGGCTGGAGCGCGGCGCGGGGCAGGGCGCTGGCACGGCGCATCCGCCAGCGGCGGAGAGTGCCTCAGCCGCCGCCCTCTCGACACCTCCGGCCGCGCCGGCTAAACGCGCCGCATCCAAGAAGGCCCCGGCGAAGACGGCTCAGGCCATGCCGTCGGCAACGGCCAAAGCGCACCGTGGCCTCGGTGCGTCGCCGCCACGACGGAGCCGTGCATGAAGGGGCCGTTGAGTTTCAGTAGCGACGATCTGCTGCAGGAAACCCTGGAACTGCAGCGCAAGCTGCTCGAAGGCATGCGGGTACTGCCCGGCCTGGACGAGGTGCAGTACGGGGCCACTGCACGCCAGCAGGTATGGCGCGATGGCAAGGTCGTGTTGTACCGCTTCCTCGGCAGTCAAGCACCGACGGCCAAGGTGCCATTGCTGATCGTGTATGCCTTGGTCAACCGCCCGTACATGGTGGATTTGCAGGCTGATCGTTCGCTGGTCCAGGGTCTACTGGCCCTGGGCGAGGATGTGTATGTGCTGGATTGGGGCTACCCTGATCGATCCGAGCGCTACCTGACCCTGGAAGATTACTTGCTGCGCTACATCGACGGTGCGGTGGATCATCTGCGCGGCAGCAATGCCTGCGCGCCGGTGAATGTCCTGGGTATTTGTCAGGGCGGCACGTTTTCGCTGTGCTATGCCGCATTGCGACCGGAGAAAGTGCGCAATCTGGTGACGATGGTGACTCCGGTGGATTTCCACACGCCGGACAACATGCTCTCGAACTGGGTACGTCAGCTCGACGTGGACCTGCTCGTGGATACCTTGGGCAATGTGCCGGCCGATATGATGAACGTCAGTTACCTGATGCTCAAACCATTCCGGCTGAATCTGCAGAAATACGTCGGCCTGCTCGACATCCTCGACGATCCGCAGGCGCTGGAGGATTTCCTGCGCATGGAGAAGTGGATCTTCGACTCGCCGGATCTGGCGGGCGAGACGTTTCGCGAATTCGTCAAACAGTTCTATCAGGACAATGCGCTGGTGCATGGCCGTGCACGGATCGGTGAGCACACGGTGGATCTCGGACAGGTGACGATGCCGGTGCTCAACGTTTACGCCGAGCAAGACCATCTGGTGCCGCCGGACGCCTCGCGTGCGCTGCGCGGGGTGGTCGGTAGCCACGACTACGCCGAACTGAGTTTCCGTGGTGGACATATCGGCATCTACGTCTCTGGCCGCGCCCAGCGTGAAGTACCGGCAGCGCTGCATCGCTGGTTGGCCGAGCGCGACGGCGGACACTGAGTTTGCCGTCTACCGTGGTTCGCCCATTCGGCAGCGCCCCGACCAGCGTTTCATGCCGAAATGACCGACTTGCGCCGTCGCATCACCACGTTGGCCGCACTCGCCCCGGCGGTGAACACGCCAGGTGGACGGTGACGATATGGTCCAGGTCCTTCCAGAGAAGTTGTTGGCTTGGTTAATTTCATGTGATTTTTGGAGGTTCGCCCGTAGAGCAATATCCCTGGATGGGCTTTGGTGCAGAACTTCCTCACATGGCGCTGTGTAGTGTGCATGTCGGCTCCACTGAGTTCCCGTTAGAAGAAACGTGATCTCTGGTTGCTGTTGATATCGGCCGTAGCAATGGTGGTGAGAAGCAACTGGTACCTCGGCACTTGCGCATGACTTGCGCATGTCCATGAAAGAAACCAAGCGTGGATCTGAGATTGACGTCGAGTGTCTGCTGTAGCTGAGCAACCGGCAGCCAAGGATCATGGCGCCGGAGTCGTTGCAAGACGATATTCTGGCGGAGCGTTTGCATAGGTATGATTCGCGTTGACCCCGGCGTGCGAACCCTGGGGTGGTCGCCCGCCTAGTCGGGCCAGCGATGGTTCGCATCGACCTGTCCCGACCATGACCGCATCCGACTCCAGCTCCGCCCATTCGTTGCCTGTAAGCGTCGACCCGGACTCACCTGCTAGCGTGTCCAACCGGCGCAGCGATATCTTCTTCGCGGCGGTGCAGACCACGCGCATGCCGATGATCGTCACCGATCCGCACCAGCCGGACAACCCGATCATCTTCGTCAATAACGCGTTCCTGGAGATGACCGGCTACAGCCATGAGGAGCTGATCGGCAATAATTGTCGCTTCCTGCAAGGGCCCGACACCGACCGCGAAACCGTGCGCAGCGTGCGCGATGCCATCGCCGCGCACACCGAAGTGGCCGTGGAGATCCTCAACTATCGCAAGGACGGTTCCAGTTTCTGGAACGCGTTGTACATCTCTCCGGTCTACGACGAGCGTGGCGAGCTGGTTTACTACTTCGGTTCGCAATTGGATGTCAGCCGTCGTCGCGATGCCGAGGATGCCTTGCGTCAGGCGCAGAAGATGGAGGCTTTGGGTCAGCTCACCGGTGGTATCGCGCACGACTTCAACAACCTGCTGCAGATCATGTCCGGTTATCTGGAGCTGATCGAGAATGCGGTGCAGAGCGAGCCGGTCACTTCGCCATTGTTGTCCAAGAGCGTGGAGCGTGCCCGCGATGCCGCCAGCCAGGCGGCGCGGTTGACCCAGCAATTGTTGGCGTTCGCGCGCAAGCAGAAGTTGGAAGGACGCGTACTCAATCTCAATACGCTGGTAGCCGGGATGAGCGATGTGGCAAAGCGCACCCTCGGCGACAGCATCGCATTTTCGCTGGAACTGGCCTCGGATTTGCGCAACTGCCGGATCGATCCGACCCAGGCCGAGGTCGCGTTGCTGAACATCCTGATCAACGCACGTGATGCGATGGCCGAGCAGCCCGTGCCGCGCTTGGTGATCCAGACCCGCAACGTGTCGGTGCGGGTCAACGAACCGACGACCTACGATAATTTGCTGCCCGGTCACTACGTGTGCGTATCGGTTACCGATAACGGCAGCGGCATGCCGCCGGAGGTGCTGGCCCGTGTGCTGGATCCGTTCTTCACCACCAAGGACGAAGGCAAGGGCACTGGCCTGGGCCTGTCGATGGTGTATGGCTTTGCCAAGCAATCCGGCGGTGCGGTGCGCCTGTATTCCGAGGATGGCCATGGCACCACCGTGCGCTTGTATTTCCCGATCGACGACAATGTCGAGAACATGGCGCCGCGCGACTCGCGCACACGCCGTCCATTCGATCGCCAGGGCGACGAGACTATCCTGATCGTGGAGGATCGGCCAGACATCGCCGACTTGGCGCGCCTGTTCCTGGAGGACCAGGGCTATGTCACGCATGTGGTGTACAACGCGCGCGAAGCGCTGGCGCTGATCGATACCGGCATCCATGTGGACTTGCTGTATTCGGACTTGATCATGCCCGGCGGCCTCAATGGGGTGATGCTGGCGCGCGAGGTGCGACGCCGAAGGCCGTGCATCAAGGTATTGTTGACTACTGGCTATGCGGAGTCCTCGATCGAACGCACCGATGCCGGTGGCAATGAATTCGAAGTGCTGGCCAAGCCCTACAACCGCCAGGAGCTGACCCGCAAGGTCCGCATGGTGTTGGATGGTCCGAACGGAACGGAGTGAGTTGAGCGCGACAGGTCCGCGCGCGCCTGTCAACGGGTTCCCCGGTGGCGCGCGCACTGCGAAAATAGGGCCTTTCCGCAAGGCGGCTTCGGCCGGACGCAATGCACGACACTCAGCTCGCCCAGCAGATCGCCCACACCATCGCCGCCGAGATCGGTGCGCAGCCAGCGCAAGCGCGCGCCGCCATCGCGCTGCTCGATGAAGGTGCCAGCGTCCCGTTCATCGCGCGCTACCGTAAGGAGGTCACCGGCGGCCTGGACGATACCCAGCTACGCAATCTGGAAGTGCGTCTGCTCTACCTGCGCGAACTGGAGGAGCGCCGCGCCGCGGTCCTGAGCAGCATCGCCGAGCAGGGCAAGCTCAGCGATGAACTGCGCGCGGAAATCGTCGCCGCCGACACCAAGTCGCGTTTGGAAGACCTCTACCTGCCATACAAGCCCAAGCGCCGCACGCGTGCGCAGATCGCCCGCGAGGCTGGGCTGGAGCCGCTGGCCGATGGGCTGCTGGCCGATCCGTCGCAGGTGCCGGAAACGGTTGCCGCCTGTTTCGTCGATGCAGACAAGGGTGTGGCCGACGTCAAGGCGGCGTTGGAGGGCGCGCGCGCGATCCTGATGGAACGCTGGGGCGAAGATGCGTCGTTGGTCGGCGAATTGCGTACCTGGTTGAGCGAGGTCGGGGTGATCCGCGCTCGCGTCGCCGAAGGCAAGGAGCAGGAAGGGGCCAAGTATCGCGATTATTTCGATCACGCCGAAGCCCTGGCGAAAATTCCCTCGCACCGCTTGTTGGCCCTGTTTCGTGCGCGTCGCGAAGATATCGTCTCCCTGGAACTGGATCCTGGCAGCGACGCCGACGCTGGCCACCAGTACGCCGAGGGGCGGGTCGCATTGCGTGCGGGGATCGCCAACCAGGGCCGGCCTGGCGATCGCTGGCTGCTCGATGCCTGCCGCATGACCTGGCGTGCCAAGCTGCACATGCATCTGCTGCTGGATCTGTTCAACCAGGCGCGCGAAAAAGCCGAGGCCGAGGCCATCGCCGTGTTCGGCGACAACCTGCAGGATCTGATGTTGGCCGCGCCGGCCGGTCCGCGCGTGACCTTGGGGCTGGACCCGGGCATCCGGACCGGCTGCAAGATCGCGGTGGTCGATGCCACCGGCAAGCTGCTCGCCACCGAGACGATTTATCCGCACGAGCCGCGCCGGCAATGGGATCAGGCGTTGCACACCCTCAAGCAGTTGTGCACCCAGCATGGCGTGGAGTTGATCGCCATCGGCAACGGCACCGCCAGCCGCGAGACCGACAAGCTGGCGGCGGATTTGATCAAGCGCAATCCGCAACTGTCGCTGGAAAAGATCGTGGTCAGCGAGGCAGGGGCATCGGTGTATTCGGCCTCGGAATTTGCGGCAAAGGAATTTCCGCAATTGGACGTATCGTTGCGCGGAGCGGTGTCAATCGCGCGGCGTTTGCAGGACCCGTTGGCGGAACTGGTCAAAATCGAGCCGAAAGCGATCGGCGTGGGCCAGTACCAACACGACGTGGACCAGTACCGCCTTGCGCGGGCATTGGATGCCAGGGTGGAGGACTGCGTCAACGCGGTGGGCGTGTACGTCAATACCGCCTCGGCGGCACTGCTGTCGCGGGTGTCGGGGCTCTCCTCCAGCGTGGCCGAGAACATCGTGCGTCATCGCGACGACAATGGTCCGTTCAAGCGTCGCAAGGAGCTGCTGAAAGTGTCGCGGCTGGGCGAGAAGACCTTCGAACAGTGCGCCGGCTTCCTGCGCATTGCCGATGGCGAGGAACCGCTGGATGCCTCGGCAGTGCATCCGGAAGCCTATCCGGTGGTGGAGCGCATCGTCAGTGCCACCGGCAAGCCGATCAAGGCGCTGATCGGCGATGGCAGTTTCCTGCGCAGCCTCAAGCCGGATCAGTTCACCGACGCGACGTTTGGTCTGCCGACCGTGCGCGACATCCTCAAGGAACTTGAAAAGCCGGGGCGCGACCCGCGTCCGGAGTTCAAGGCCGCACGTTTCGCCGACGGCGTGGAGGACATCAAGGACCTCAAGCCGGGCATGGTGCTGGAGGGGGTGGTCAGCAACGTCGCCGCTTTCGGTGCATTCGTCGATATCGGTGTGCACCAGGACGGCCTGGTGCATATCTCCGCCTTGTCGGATAGCTACGTCAAGGATCCGCGCGAGGTGGTCAAGGCCGGTGACATCGTCAAGGTCAAGGTGCTGGAAGTGGATGTGGCACGTAAGCGCATCGCACTGACCCGCCGCCTGGACGACACACCGGCGCCGACGCGGACAGGCGAACGCGACGGTGGCGCACGCGTGCCGGCCGATGCGGCGCGTCGCGAGCAACGCGATGGCAACAGGGGCGGCGGTAACGCCAAACCGCGTCCAGCTGCAGTCGTACCGGCGAACAACGCACTGGCCGACGCGTTCGCGCGGGCAAAGCGCGGTTGAAGTGAAGACGCTGGCTGCCGAGTGATCTCGGCAGCCAGACTCAGGCCGGTTCGGTCTTGGAGTTGGAACCTTGTTCGGTCACTGGCTGTGGCGTCACCAGCGAAGCCGCCAGTTCGATCAACTTCACCGGATCCACGGGTTTACCCAGGTGTGCATCGAAGCCGGCCTCCAAGGCCAGCGCACGATCTTCGCTGCGCACGTAGGCGGTCAGTGCGATTGCGGGAATGCGGCTGGTCGGTCCGGCCCCGCGTGCGCGGATGCTGCGAATCAGGCTGTGTCCATCGCGGCGCGGCATGCCCACGTCGCTGATCAATAGCGCATAAGGGCGCTCGCGCAACAGTGCCTCGGCGTCGTTGGCGGATACTGCGGTTTCCACTGTTGCACCGGCTTCCTGCAAAAAGCGCTGGGTGACGCCGCGAGAATCCATATCGTCGTCGACCACCAACACGCGGACTCCGTCCATACGAATGCCGCCAGGACGCAATCCACCACTGGTGATCGCGCTGCCGTCTTGGCTGCTGATGTGATCCAGCCCATGCAGATCGTTGCGCGGCAATAGCAGGGTAAAGGTCGAGCCGAGGTCCAGGCCATCGCTGCTGACCGACAATTGCCCATGATGCAGTTCCGCCAATTGCTTGGCGATGGCCAAGCCCAGGCCGAGTCCACCGGCACTGCGGGTACTGCTGGCATCGGCCTGACGGAAGCGATCAAACACGTGCGGCAGAAACAGCGGTTCGATACCCAAGCCGGTATCGCTAACTTCGATGCGCATATGGGTGCTGCTGTTGCTCAGCGTCACCGTGATCTTGCCTGTGCTGGGAGTGAACTTGATCGCATTGCCGATCAAATTGGTCAACACCTGCTGCAGGCGTACCGTATCGCCCAGATACGGGGGGAGAGGCGCGCTATGTGGGATCAGCACGATATCCACGCCCTTGTCTTCGGCGCTGGGCCGGGCCGCGTCGATCGTTTCGCCGATCAGAGCGTGCAGATCCAATTCTGTCGGTTCCAGGCGGACCTTGCCGGAAAGAATCGCGCTCATGTCCAGCAAGTCGTCGATGATCTGCGCCTGGGTATGGGCGCTGCGCTCGATCACTTGCAGGCCTTTGCTGAGATCTTTTTCGCGCACCGCCGTCTCCTGCATGAGTCGCGCCCAGCCCAGGATTGCATTGAGTGGGGTACGCAGTTCGTGACTCAATGTGGTTAGGAATTCGTCCTTCATGCGGCTGGCGCGTTCGGCTTCGCTGCGCGCATTCTGCTCGGCGTCGAGCAGTTGCTGCAGGCGCAGGTCGGTTTTACGACGTTCGATGATAATGCCGGCTAGGCGCGAGGCCGAGCGGGCCAGTTCTTGTTCGTTTGCATTGGGGTAGTGCACGAATGGGAAATACAGCGCGACCACGCCCAACACATCGCCATCGCTGGCGATGATCGGGGTGGAGCAGCAAGCGATGATGTCGGCTTCGACGGCCACGGTCAGATACTCTTGCCAGTGCGAATCCAGGCGTACATCGCTGCACAGTACCTGCCGGCGCAAGTGGGCCGCGCGTCCGCAGGAGCCTGTGTTGGCATCGATCGGTAGGCGATGGATGGCCTTGCGGAATCCGTCCGGCATGCTCGGCGCCGCGCCCACCAACAGGCATTGCTGGTGTTCGTCGACGAGCATGATGGTGCAGCGCAAGCCGACATCGCTCTGCGCTTCGATACCCCGCGTGATTGCTTCCAACACCGCGTTCAAGGGTTTCCCGGTAGTGATCATCTCCAGCACCGAGCGCTCGGCGGCGGTAGCGTGCTCGATGCGCTTGCGTTCGGCGATGTCCATCAACGAGCCGATGAAGCCAAGGAACTGGCCCGATGAACTGAAACGTGGGCTGGCGGTATCCACGCACCAGCGGTACTCGCCGTCGTGGCGGCGCAAGCGGTATTCGACCGTGTAGGCGCGGCGGTCGTTTGACGCCCGCGCCAGCATGCGTCCGGTCGCGGCGACGTCGTCGACATGGACCTTTTCCAGCCAGCCAGTCCCCATTGCCTCCTGTTCGCTCTGGCCGGTGTAGAGGTACCACTGGCGGCTGATGTATTCGTAATCGCCATCGGCATTGGACATCCAGATCATGACCGGCGCGTTGTCGCATAGGTTGCGGAAGCGCAAGTCGCTTTCCTGCAGGCGCTGTTCGACCATGCGGCGGTCGTGAATGTCGGTGTTGGTGCCGATCCAGCGCACGATCTGGCCAGTCTCGTCGCGGATCGCCAGGGCGCGCCCAAGGTGCCAGCGATAGTTGCCGTCATGACGGCGCAGCGGATACTCGATTTCGTAGGGTTCGCCGCTACGCAAGGCTTCCGGCCACACCTGCATTACCCGCGCCAAACCTTCTGCGGTATGGATCTTGCGCCAACTCTCGTAGCCCGCTTCGCCGACCGGCAGGCCGGTGTACTCGTACCAGCGTTTGTTGAAGTAGTCGACATGGCCGTCGGGCGTGGCGGTGAATACGATCTGCGGCATTGCATCGGCCAACTTGCGCAGGCGTGCCTCGCTGCTGGCCAGTTCCGCTTGTGCGCTCGCCCGTTCGATTGATTCCCAGCAGCGTGCCGCTACCAGCCGCACCAGTTCGATTTCCGCCGACGTCCACACGCGTGGATGCGTTTGGTGCACGCTGATGACCGCGACCAGGCGTCCTGCCTTGTGTAGCGGTGCGGTCAACACCGCGCGCAGTTCCAGCCGCTGCTGGTCGAGATCGTCCAAGCGCAGCGCAGGAGTGTGGGTTTGGGTATCGGCCACGACCCAGGGGCGGTTCTCGCGCAGGCAGTCGAGCAGATCGCTACCGAACTCGCTCAGGCACGCGCGTCCGGTGCGGTGAGCGGCACCGTCGACGTAGTCAGCGCGTATATCGAAGGTGTCTTCGTCGGGGTCGACGATCGCGTAGGCGCAGCGGTTCGCGCGCAGATGCTTGCCGAGCATCGCCGCGCCGGTTTCGCAGATGGCCTCGGCGTTATCCAAATTCTGCAGCGTGTCTTCGAGCATCAGCAGGAAACTGTCGTGCGCCTGAGCACGAATCTGCTCGGTACGATCAATGCCGTGCACCAGCACTCTGGTGACGTTGCCATCGGCATCGCGGATGGGCTGATAGACACAGTCCATATTGGTTTCCGACATCGCCCCGTGTGCGGTGCGGCACAGGTTGAAGGTCATCGACTTGCCGGTGAACGGCATGCCGCTGGCACGCACGCCGTCCAGCAATTCCAGCAAGCCTTGCTGGTGAACCTCCGGGATCGCCTCGGCCAGCGGTCGGCCGACCAGTTCGCGTGGCCCGATCAGTTCCTGATAGCGTGGGTTGACGCTTTCGATCACGTAGTCGGGGCCGCGCAAAATCGCCAGCGCGGCGGGGGATTGCTCGAAGGCATCGGCCATCTGGGTGCGTTGCACGTCCAGAGCCCTCAGCAGGCTATCGCGCTCGCGCTCCAGGGTGAGGTGCGTGGTGTCTTCCATGCAAACGCACAGCACACCGCCGATATCGCCGTGGTCGTCGTAGAGCGGGCTATGGGAAAAGGTGAAATACACCTGTTCGCTGTAGCCGTTGCGCAGCAATGTCAAAGGTATGTGTGCGTTCCAAGTGGATTGGCCGGTAGCGAAGGCCTGTTCGGCCTGCGCCTTCATTGCTGGCCACACGTCCGGCCATGCCTCTTCAGCTGGGCATCCGAATGCAGCGGGATGGCGTTGTCCCAGAAGCGGGATGTAGGCATCGTTGTATAGGCTGCTCATCCGCTCGCCCCAGCGGATCACCATCGGGAAACGCGACGTCAGGCAGATGGACAGGGCGGTCCGCAGGCTTTGCGGCCACTCTTCCATCTGGCCCAGTGCGTGGTTGGACCAGTCGATTCCGCGCAACAGTTCCCCCGTGACGCTGTCGGCAGGGAGCCTGACAGTAGGCGGTGAACGTTCGTGTGCGTTGATGGCGATGTTCCTCGAGTCGAGCTTGCCACGATGACAAACTAGCAATCAAGGATTCTCAAGGTCTAGTGGTCATCTTGGTGTGAGCGTCTCCCAATGCCTTGATGAGCTGCTCGGACAGATAGGGTTTGGTCAGCACCACCCCAGTGGCGAAACTAGCCGGAAGGGACGCGGCGGCCACCCCAGTGGCCAGCACGTAGGGGATGGCGCGTTCGCTCAACACCCGGGCGACTGGCTCACTGGTTTCGCCGGCGGCCAATCGGAAATCGAGGACCGCTCGATCTGGGCGTTCGCTGTCGATCAAGGCCAGGGCCTGCTTCACCGACGCGGCGATACCGACGACATCGGCACCGGCTTGGGCAAGCTGTAACTCCAGCAGCGTCGCGTTCATTTCGTCGTTCTCGACCACCAAGATACGCAGGCCCCCCAATGCCGACATCGCTTGCTCGTTAAAGTTTCAGAAATGAGAGTATAGCGGCAGCGTCAATCCTAGCGCGTAGACTTGCATCCTGCTGCAGGATTGAAGTTGGTGCCTATGGTGTTCTGGCAGCCAAGTCAGCTATACTCGTCGGCCGCGCCGAAGTGGCGGAATCGGTAGACGCAGCGGATTCAAAATCCGCCGCAAATCCGCCGCCCTTAAAAGCGTGTGGGTTCGAGTCCCACCTTCGGCACCAGTGTATTGTTTCATGACGTCCGATGACGTACAGAAACTTCAACTAAACCCGCAACTTAGCGGGTTTTTTTGTGCCCGTTAATCCGGTGATGTCCAGGGGTGTGCGTTGAAATCCGGTGTCAATTGGCGGTAGCTTTGGCGGTAACAGCGGTCGTTACCGCACGTTGAGGCCAAGAGTTACCGCCATGCAGCTGACGGATACCGCCATCCGCAAGACCAAGCTTGGAGTTGCCCCGCTTAAACTGCGCGATGGCGGCGGCCTGTACCTGCTGATGCGGCCGGATGGTGCCCGCTGGTGGCGCTGGGATTACCGCCGACCGAACACCGGTAAGCGCAACACGCTGAGCCTTGGCACCTATCCCGATACCGGCCTTGCCGATGCACGGGATAAGCGCGACGCCGCGCGCAAGCTGCTGGCTGCTGGTGTGGACCCAGGTGAGCAACGGAAACGGGCCAAGGAGCAGGCGGCCATGGTGGCTCCCGCTGGGGAGACGTTCGAGACCGTGGCCCGCGCGTGGATGGCCCGCCAGACCGTCGCGCGCGTCACGGCGGAGAAGAATCGCTGGTTGCTGGAAACCTTCCTGTTCCCCGAGATCGGGCGGGTTTTTTTGTGCCCGTTAATCCGGTGATGTCCAGGGGTGTGCGTTGAAATCCGGTGTCAATTGGCGGTAGCTTTGGCGGTAACAGCGGTCGTTACCGCACGTTGAGGCCAAGAGTTACCGCCATGCAGCTGACGGATACCGCCATCCGCAAGACCAAGCTTGGAGTTGCCCCGCTTAAACTGCGCGATGGCGGCGGCCTGTACCTGCTGATGCGGCCGGATGGTGCCCGCTGGTGGCGCTGGGATTACCGCCGACCGAACACCGGTAAGCGCAACACGCTGAGCCTTGGCACCTATCCCGATACCGGCCTTGCCGATGCACGGGATAAGCGCGACGCCGCGCGCAAGCTGCTGGCTGCTGGTGTGGACCCAGGTGAGCAACGGAAACGGGCCAAGGAGCAGGCGGCCATGGTGGCTCCCGCTGGGGAGACGTTCGAGACCGTGGCCCGCGCGTGGATGGCCCGCCAGACCGTCGCGCGCGTCACGGCGGAGAAGAATCGCTGGTTGCTGGAAACCTTCCTGTTCCCCGAGATCGGCAGCCGGCCCATTGGCGAGATCACGCCCCGTGAGTTGCTGGATGCCCTGCGCGCGCAAGATTGAAGCCACCGGCAAGCTGGAAACTGCTGGCCGTGCCAAGATCAAGGCCGGCCAGGTGTTTCGTTACGCCATGCTGGAAGGCAAGGCCGAGATTGATCCCACCGCCAGCCTGCGAGGCGCGCTCAGATTGAAGCCACCGGCAAGCTGGAAACTGCTGGCCGTGCCAAGATCAAGGCCGGCCAGGTGTTTCGTTACGCCATGCTGGAAGGCAAGGCCGAGATTGATCCCACCGCCAGCCTGCGAGGCGCGCTCAAAACCGTAAAGGCCCGCCACCATGCCGCCATCACCGATCCAGTTAAGATCGGACAGTTGTTGCGTGCCATCGAGGGTTTCATTGGGCAACCCGTGACCCATGCGGCATTGAGGCTTGCTAAACCGTAAAGGCCCGCCACCATGCCGCCATCACCGATCCAGTTAAGATCGGACAGTTGTTGCGTGCCATCGAGGGTTTCATTGGGCAACCCGTGACCCATGCGGCATTGAGGCTTGCTCCTACCGCTGGTGTTCGTGCGTCCCGGTGAGCTACGGGCGGCGGAGTGGGGGGAAATCGACCTGGATGCCGCCATGTGGCGTATCCGCCCCGAGCGCATGAAGATGAAGGCGGCGCATCTAGTACCCCTGTCCAGCCAAGCCGTGGCGATCCTGCGCGACCTGCATGCACTGACCGGTGGTGGCCCCCATGTATTCCCCGGCCTGCGCCCGAACCGCCCTATGTCGGGTGAGCTACGGGCGGCGGAGTGGGGGGAAATCGACCTGGATGCCGCCATGTGGCGTATCCGCCCCGAGCGCATGAAGATGAAGGCGGCGCATCTAGTACCCCTGTCCAGCCAAGCCGTGGCGATCCTGCGCGACCTGCATGCACTGACCGGTGGTGGCCCCCATGTATTCCCCGGCCTGCGCCCGAACCGCCCTATGTCGGAAAACACCATCAATGCCGCGCTGCGCGCACTGGGCTATTCCGGTGATGAGATGACGGGTCACGGCTTCCGCAGCATGGCGGCGACGCGGCTTAATGAAATGGGCTGGAATGCCGACGCCATCGAGCGACAACTGGCCCATGCCGAAACCAACAAGGTTCGCGAGGCATACACGCACGCGGCGCAGTACCTGCCCGAGCGCATTCGTATGATGCAGGCTTGGGCTGATTACTTGGACGGCCTATGCGCTGGCGGCAATATCGTGCCCCTGAGAGCCACGGCTATATGATTTCTTGACTACGCCCCGCGCCAACATTGAGTGCGAGGATTTCTTGGCAGCATGGAGGTGCGCAATGACCGAGCAACCAAAGAGCCCGCTTATTTCTCTTTTGGCCCTGTCTGGTGGGCCAAATTTGGCCGAAGCAATTGAACACGAGAAAGTGGCAATTGAACGCGAGAAGATGGAAAAGGCCAGTCAGGAAGCTGAGGATCGTAGGTTTGAAAGTTATTGTTACAAACGGCTTGCACGAATCAAACGGTGGGGGATGACGCAGGAGAAGGAGACGCTAGCGGAGCATCTATCGCTCGCCGCGCTGCTGTTGATTGAAAAGAAAAAGACCGAACGCCATGTCGAGCGGGGAGTGAAGGCCCGCGAAAAAGTGATCGCGCGATGGGAGGCAATTAGCGCCGAAACAAAAATGCAGGAGGCTGCGATGAGAAGCGTGGCTGAGAAATACGTCGCTAGAGCCCTTGCCAACAGGGCTGACCGTAGGCGTGGCGCCGCTGCAAAATTGGCAAACGACAGGGACGGAAAACAGGCGGCCAAGGCTGCTGCACTTGAATTGTGGAAGGAGCGCCACGCAGGCAAGCATCCGACGCTGCGAACCGTCGAACAATTCGCAATTGAAGTCATGCGCCGCTGGCCGGTACTTACTAGCAGCAAAGTTATTTGCGGATGGTCTACCAAGTGGTCGAAGAGCGTAAGGGAAGGCCGTCCCCCAGCCTGCTAGCGCGCTTCCCAACGTGCTAGCGCACGGACGCAGCCCGGACTTAGAGAGATAAATCATTTGTCGGCCGAGGGCATCCAGCCCCATAGTAAGGCGGCCGATACATGACTAGCTCAAGTAACTATTTGCCCGCCACGGGCTTCCTGCGACTCCCCCAGATCGTCGGTCGCGCTGCCGATCCCGACACCAACACCACTGCTATCCCGGCACTGATCCCGGTTTCCCGGTCGACCTGGTGGGCCGGCGTGCGGTCCGGCCGCTATCCGCAGCCTGTCAAGCTGGGCGAACGCTGCACGGCCTGGCGTGTGGAGGATATCCGCGAGCTGATCGAACGCACTGCCACTGCAAAGGTGGCGCCATGACCCAAAAACGTCGCAGCCCGCGCAAGGCGGCCCACGATGCACACGCTGGCGCGCTGGGTGCATGGCGAGTGTACGGCCAGGCCGACAGGGGCGGCGCGTCCCTGCCGGACAACTGGCGCGACCGGCTGCCGGACCCTGCCGATTACTACCGCCAACATGTTGCCAAGCTGGGCAGACCGAATGGGAGCGGCTGGGCGCAGGGTGTTTCCCCCTTCCGGGATGAGCGTGAGCCGTCTTTTTCCGTCTGCCAGAGCAATCCGCGCGGTCCCTGGCGGGACTTCGCCACGGGCGAGACCGGTGATCTGGTGAGCTTCCACATGCGCCTGACCGGCAAGCCGTTCAAGGAAGCCGTGGCCGACCTGCTGGCTGGGGTGCGCCGATGAACGCGATTCCTGTTGAGACTCCGCATGCCGCCGCACCCCGCATCTTGGGCCGCTTCCTGGCCGAGGGCTACCTGCTGACTGGTCTACACGAATACCGCGATGCTCAGGGCAATCCGGTGTTCTGGCGCGCGCGCTGCAAGCACCCCGATGGCCGGAAGGAAATCCGGCCCTTTCGTTGGAACGGGACGCGCTACGTCCACGGCGAACCGCCCGCGCCACCGGAGGGCAAGGTGCTGTACAAGTTGCCCGAACTGCTGGCCGCCAATGTCGAGGCCATCGTCTACGTGGCCGAGGGCGAAGCCTGCGCCGATGCCTTGACCGCCCTGGGCCTGCTGACTACCACGTCCGGCAGTAGTTCCAGCGCCGGGGGAACAGACTGGACGCCACTGCGCGGTCGTCGAGTGCGCCTGTGGCCCGACAACGACGCGCCGGGGCGCAAGTATGCCGTCGATGTGGCCGAGCGATTGCGCGCGCTGGGCTGCACGGTGGAGGTGATCGACATTGCAGCCATCGTCCCGCCCTTACCCGATAAGGGCGATTGTGTGGACTGGCTGTCCGTCAACCTGGAAGCCGATGCAGTCGCGATAGGTTCACTGCCACTGTTGCAGACCACGTCGGATGCAGCGTGCGCGGATACATGCCACAGGTCACATGTCGAATTGATACGCGGCAACAGGCTGATACCTGAGCCAGTCAACTGGCTGTGGAACGGTTGGCTGGCCGCCGGCAAGCTGCACATTCTGGGAGGTCAGCCGGGGACAGGTAAGACGACCATCGCCATGGCGATGGCTGCAACCGTGACCATGGGAGAGAGCTGGCCGGACCACTCACCCAGCCGGCGAGGGAATGTGGTGATCTGGTCCGGTGAGGATGACGCACGCGACACACTGGCCCCGCGCCTGCTCGCCATGGGCGCGGACATGGCCCGCGTCTATTTCGTGCAAGGTGTGCGGGAAAAGGGCGAACGACGCGCATTCGATCCGGCGATAGATAGCGATGTACTGCAGGCGGAACTAGACAACATCGGTGACGTGGTGCTGCTGGTCATCGATCCCATCGTCTCTGCCGTGGCTGGTGACTCGCATAAAAACGCCGAGGTACGGCGTGGATTGCAACCGCTGGTCGATCTTGCCCAGAACCAACGCTGTGCCCTGTTGGGTATCACCCACTTCACCAAGGGCACGGCGGGCCGTGAGCCAGTGGAGCGCATTACCGGGTCGCTGGCTTTTGGTGCATTGGCCCGGTTGGTCATGGTGACGGCCATAACCCAAGCGAGAGACGGCGAGGCGGCCAAGCGGTTCCTGGCGCGAGCCAAGTCGAACATTGGCCCTGACGGTGGCGGCTACGTGTACGACTTGCAACAGGTGGAACTGCACGATTTTCAAGGCGTCATTGCATCCTCAGTGCGATGGGGCGCAGCCCTGGAAGGAACGGCGCGGGAGTTGCTAGACGATGCCGAGCGGCAGGATGACGGCCAGGGTCAGGATGCCGTGGGTTTCCTGCGCGAGCTATTGCGCGATGGGATGCAATCGGCGAAGGACGTGTATCGGGAAGCGGGCGAGGCAGGGTTTTCGGTCGATGCGATGAAACGGGCAAAGCGGAAAATTGGAGCGGTAGCGGTCAAGCGTGGCGGCCACTTTGGTGGTAGCAGGCAGGAATGGGCATGGCAGTTACCGGCTGACAACTGCACTGAAGGGAGTGAAGGGAGCGCGCAAAATAATGCGCCCCCTTCAACCCCTTCAGGCGATGAATGAAGCGCTCCCTTCATGGAATCAATGAACGCCATCGGGTTGCCCGAACTCCCCCGCAGGCATCGTGTCGCCATGGTGACGGATGGGCTTTTCACGACGTTGCTGCTTGCATGCATGCAGATCGAACGTGAAGCCGCCAACACAAAGCAAGACATCGGACGCTAAAGAATCTGGTTGCCAGTGTCGTGTTGGTACGAAGCGAAACTGTAGGAAAATTCCTACAGTAAGACAGTCAAATTCCATGATTTCCATGGCCTGCCAGCGACGAAAGACGACGCATGCCGGACGCGGAGCCAAGATGGCCGCTCACCCCGCGTGGCGCTTGAGCAGCGTCAACCCGGCACCGCGCTATCGCGATCACGTCCTGGGCAGTAGGCTGTCTCTCTCCCTTCCCACAGGTGAAACCATGGCTGTGCGACCTCTGTTTGTCACACCGTCCCGTGCAGCGCTTCCCCTACTGCTGACCGCCGTCTTCGCTCACTCTCTGACTGGATGTTCGCGCATGAACACGCCGACCAACGCTCCGATCAATCTCCCTCCTGGCATCCACCTGATCGGGAATCTTCCCGTCGATGCTCATGGCACCGTGCATATCGATACCAGTAAGCCGATTCCATTCGCCGACCATGCGTTCGGGGCGATGTGTTACGACACCTATGGCTGCAAGGTGCTGTACGACGGCAGATACGAGGCTAACGATCCCGACGATGTCAAACAAATCTCGTCAGCATCGCTAGGGAATGGCTACCCCGACAACCTTGATGCCCATACGATCGGCATCCGCAACTTCCCACACTTCCCCCCACCGGCCGAGGTGACATGGCGCTCCAAGGACGGCCAGCCGCACCATGCCCTGGTCGATCTTGAAGCCATCTTCAAGGACAAGGTGATTCTGCATCACGTGCCGCAGAATCAGTTGCCGCCGATTCTGCAGGCAGATATCTCTCCTCATATCATCCTGGAAGTGAACGACCGCACCATAAATGTGTATATGCGAGCAATGGTGTTCACAACGGTGTTGCAAGAGCCGGGTAACAAATATAGCGATTTTCGTGATGACCTGATCCTCGCCTACACCGCGCTCCCTTCATGGAATCAATGAACGCCATCGGGTTGCCCGAACTCCCCCGCAGGCATCGTGTCGCCATGGTGACGGATGGGCTTTTCACGACGTTGCTGCTTGCATGCATGCAGATCGAACGTGAAGCCGCCAACACAAAGCAAGACATCGGACGCTAAAGAATCTGGTTGCCAGTGTCGTGTTGGTACGAAGCGAAACTGTAGGAAAATTCCTACAGTAAGACAGTCAAATTCCATGATTTCCATGGCCTGCCAGCGACGAAAGACGACGCATGCCGGACGCGGAGCCAAGATGGCCGCTCACCCCGCGTGGCGCTTGAGCAGCGTCAACCCGGCACCGCGCTATCGCGATCACGTCCTGGGCAGTAGGCTGTCTCTCTCCCTTCCCACAGGTGAAACCATGGCTGTGCGACCTCTGTTTGTCACACCGTCCCGTGCAGCGCTTCCCCTACTGCTGACCGCCGTCTTCGCTCACTCTCTGACTGGATGTTCGCGCATGAACACGCCGACCAACGCTCCGATCAATCTCCCTCCTGGCATCCACCTGATCGGGAATCTTCCCGTCGATGCTCATGGCACCGTGCATATCGATACCAGTAAGCCGATTCCATTCGCCGACCATGCGTTCGGGGCGATGTGTTACGACACCTATGGCTGCAAGGTGCTGTACGACGGCAGATACGAGGCTAACGATCCCGACGATGTCAAACAAATCTCGTCAGCATCGCTAGGGAATGGCTACCCCGACAACCTTGATGCCCATACGATCGGCATCCGCAACTTCCCACACTTCCCCCCACCGGCCGAGGTGACATGGCGCTCCAAGGACGGCCAGCCGCACCATGCCCTGGTCGATCTTGAAGCCATCTTCAAGGACAAGGTGATTCTGCATCACGTGCCGCAGAATCAGTTGCCGCCGATTCTGCAGGCAGATATCTCTCCTCATATCATCCTGGAAGTGAACGACCGCACCATAAATGTGTATATGCGAGCAATGGTGTTCACAACGGTGTTGCAAGAGCCGGGTAACAAATATAGCGATTTTCGTGATGACCTGATCCTCGCCTACACCAAAACCTACTGATGGTGTTCTTGCCAGGGAGCATGTAATGAGCAACGAGCATAACGATGCAAAGACATGGCCGGATGAGGTGGAAACGTATCCAGCAACGGCGCAAGACTTGGCGACATATGCACACAGCCGCCATGTATTGGCGCAGTTCCATGCGCCGCTGCTAGAGCGCCAATCCTGCATCACGCTATCGCGATCACGCCCTGGGTAGTAGGCTGTTTCTCTCTCTTTCCATAGGTAGAACTATGGCTGTGCGACCTTCTTTTGCCACGCCGTCCGGTGCAGTGCTTCCCCTGCTGCTCACCGCCGTCTTCGCCCACTCTCTGACTGGATGTTCGCGTATGAACACGCCGACCAACGCTCCGACCAATGAACCGCCCGGCATCCACCTGATCGGGAATCTTCCCGTCGATGCTCATGGCACCGTGCATATCGATACCCGTAAGCCGATTCCATTCGCCGAACATACGTTCGGGGCGATGTGTTATGACACTTATGGCTGCAAGGTGCTGTACAACGACAGGTACGAGGCCAACGATCCCGACGATGTCAAACAAATTTCGTCGGCGTCGCTAGGGGGGCGCTACCCCGGCAACCTTCACGCCGGCACCATTGGCATCCGCAACTTCCCACACTTCCCGCCTCCTGCGGAAGTGACGTGGCGCTCCAAGGACGGCCAGCCGCACCATGCCCTGGTCGATCTCGAAGCCATCTTCAAGGATAAGGTGATCCTGCATCACGTGCCGCAGAATCAGTTGCCGCCGATCCTGCAGGCCGATATCTCTCCGGACATCATCCTAGAAGTGAACGACCGCACCATCAATGTGTATATGAAGGCGATGGTGCAGACGACCGTACTACAGAACCCTGACAATGAATATAGTGATGCACGCAACGACCTGATCCTCGCCTACACCAAAACCTACTGATGGCGTTCTTGCCAGGGAGCATGTAATGAGCAACGAGCATACCGATGCAAAGACATGGCCGGATGAGGTGGAAACGTATCCGGCGACGGCGCAAGACTTGACGGTATATGCACACAGTCGCCATGCGCTGGCGCAGTTCCAAGCTCCACTCCTGGTCAGTCAACAGAATCCGCACACCCGCTTGTTCGTGGCCTGTTTCGATGGCACCGGTAACGACAAGAACAAAGATCCTCAGCACATCACCAATATCGGCATCCTGTACGATCAGGTGCAAACGGCAGCAAAGAAAGGCTTTGAAAATATCGGTGGCTACTACGTCCCCGGCGTAGGCACCCAGGACGATGCATTGACCCGAATTGCCGACGGCGCCATGGGTTATAGCTACGGCCCACGGATGGAAGAGATGTATTGGAAGTTCATCAACCAAGCCAAAGACTGGAAGATACAAGATCGGCAAGCCGAAATCAGCATCGTATCCACCGGCTTCAGCCGTGGCGCGGTCACTGCGGCCATGTTCACGCGCATGGTCCACGAGCGCGGCATCCAGAACCCGATTGACATGAAGATCGACCGTGACTCACACGGCCAAATCCTCAAACTCACTCCCACGCATCCGCCGCTGGTGCCGCCTGGCCGCACCGCGCAGACCGTCGGCTTGCTGGACCCCGTCGCCACCGGCGACATGAATCTGCACGATGTGCGCTTGCCGCCCTCGGTGGTGTCGGGTTTGCAACTCACCGCACGCGATGAACGCCGCGATCTCTTTCCGGCCAAGGACATCTTGCATCCCGGCCATTCCCACGACGGGCGGGCGATTCCTCAATCTGGTCCATCCTGGCGCGCATTCGGATATCGGTGGTTCCTATCGGCTCGATGGTTTGTCGGTACGCAACGGCAATCTGTTGGCCGATTATGTCAACAGCCTCAGCGATAAACCTTTCCTGCAACCGCGCACTGTGCCCAGCGCGCCGGAAATGAACGTCATCCATCGCTCCGAACAGCACGGCTCCTATTACACCACCGGCATGGCGACGACGCTCGGGCATCGCGTGCATGTGCATAACCTGGATGGCACGGGCATTACCCTGGCCCCAAACGACGCCCAATCCCTGGATGCCGGGTTGCGCACACACCTGCCCATGCGCCCGGTGGTGGTGTCGCCTGAGCGCACCGATCCAGCGCTGCCGGCGTTCTTCCGGGATAGACCGCATCCGCATGCGTCAACGGCACCGCCGTTGCCGGCATACTTGCAGCAAGGCGCAATGCCACCCAAGGCTACCCCGCATGCGGCGGCAGAGCAGGCGAAGACAGTCGAAGCGCCGCCACGGGCACATTCGCCGGAATATCTGGTCGCCTTGGCTCGGATACAGCGCATTACGACGGCGATAGAAAACGGCGACATGGAAACCTTAAGCAAGTACAGTGAAGCGTTCACCAACTCCCCACGGGGCCAAGCCATCATGGCGAAGGCAAGCGCGATCGTGCAGCGGGAAGAACAGGAGCGCGCACGGCAGGAGGCACAACGACCACCGCGTGATCCGCGCGAAGCCAGCCATCCCGATCATGCCTTTAACCAAAGCATCCGCGCGCAGGTCGAGAGGCTGCATACACGCAATGGGATATGCCCGACGAACAAGACGCTCGATCACCTGACCGCAAGCGTGGCATTGAATGTGCGGGAAAGTGGGCTGACGCGCGTGGATCAGTTGCACTTCAACGCCGACAAAAGCGCCATTTTGGCCGAGAGAAAAAGTGATGGCTTCGACTTTCTGACCCGGTTCAGCAGCACGAACATCCAGCAAGCGATGCAGACTCCCCCCGAGCAGGCGTATCAACAGATGGCAGCTGAAACGCAACGTCAAGCGGATGCGCAGCAGATGATCCAACAACAAATTGCACAGTCCCGACAGGGGCCATCGCAAGGACGTTAACTGAGATTGACAAGAAGGATTACCTGCATGCACGACGACGAACAGGCCGATTTGGACATCCACATTGCGGCGATGATCAAGCGGTTCGATGCACGCTGCGACCTGATCGAACACCGTCTTGGCGCCTTGGCGGAGCAGTTGCCATCGCAGGCCCAGGAACATCTGGCGCGTTGGTTGCAGAGCGCTTCGGGTCAAGTGGAAAGTATCACGCGTACCGGACTGGAGCCGCCCCTCGCCGAGGCGCGAGACAGGGTGCAGGGGATTACCACGGCGGCGGATCAGACGGTGCGTGCATTGCAGCTCACCCGCCGCGACATGACCTCCATCGTGCGTTGGGTGTGGATCGGGGCCGGCGTGTCGTTGCTGTTTGCACTCGTGGCTCTGATGGGAACGTATAAAATGCTTTATGGCGATTACGCGACCCGTTATGACGCACTCAAGGTGCAGTTGAATTACATGGAGGCGATCAACCGCTCGGATATCGTGCCCTGTGGTGATGGTCGGTTATGCGTCAATATCGACGACAAGGCACCAAAGTTTGGCGACAAGAAACAGTATCGGCTGGTGAAGCCGAGGCCATAACGCCGACAATCTCATGGCCTGCTGCAGTGATTCGCATCAGTGCAGCGACGGAACTCGCTCGGGCCATCGAGGCGGTTAGCTCGGGCTCTCGCTATCTGGACAGCCGCATAGATCTGGACAGCATCAAGGCGCACCCTTGGATGTCGTTGACGTATGCAGATTGGCCAAGCTCGGGTTGCGCGATGGCAATGACCTGCTCACGTACCTCTACGTGAACGGGGGTGAACCCTGGGAGGTTCGGTACGCTTCTTGTCGAAAAGAAACTTAGGAGGATGAGATTAGATCGATTTATCGCGGGTATTAACCCAGGTGTGAGCAAGCATCGGTGAACCCGTGCTCAACGAGTATCTCCGCCAGTTCATGGCATTGGACATCAGTCAGGATAGGGAACAGCTGCGAAGACATCCGCGGGCTAATGGTACATGCGTTGTTGCCGTTCCAAGTGGCGGACGTGATCCCCAGTGCAGCCCAGAATCGTGCAAGCCGGAGGTCCCCGGTGCACAGTCCAAGCGTTCCCGGCCTCAATAGCGCGCTCACGGCAAGCATCTCGACTGCGCGCACGTCCGACAACGCATTGTGCGCGGCCATGGGGCCATACTTCGGTTTAGGCTTGATGACACCCCTGGCCGGTGACGCGGCTGCCTCGGTCGCACCCTCGTATAAGCAGGAAAGGGTGGCAATGAGTACAAGCGAGGCGCCTAGGCGCCTACGTTGCGCCGCGTCGAAGATACGGTTCCGGATCGCGATGAGTTCGCGTCGCTGGTGTCGTTCGGCGATCTCGGGGGCGATCTCGCACAGGAAGTCCACCTCCGCGCTATGTCGCGCGTGCAGGCCGACGACATTCTGGTATATCTGTAGGAAGTCGTCGTCCTGGTGCCGGAAGATCCTGGCGCTGCGGAAGTACGCGCCGATCTTCTCGCAGGAGCGCCGGTACTCGTCCTTGAACTCGTCTAGCGTCGGAATCCGTCTCTTGTTGCCCTCGAACGCACACAGCACAGGGTTGATCGACTGGGTCGGCGTGTCCAGGAACTTCAGCCACCAGCGCATGGCGGCGTCGCGCGGGCTGTCCGGTTCACCGCGAAGCTCTCGGCCGATCCAGCTGACGACGTTCCGATCGAGCATGTGGATGACCGCGCTGGTCATGGCCAATGGCGAGACGCCACCGGGGACCAGCGAATAGACAGTGATCGGATGCCTGAATTTCAGGGTCATCGACAGCTGCAGGGTGGGTTCCGAAGTCACGTGTCTCGGGTTCGCCAAGGAGAATGACGAGCATGTCTAACAGTATGCAGCCGACAGGTTGTCAACAACAATCTCAAACTGACCCACTGTAATGCGACGTCCCCCGCCTTGAGTAGCGCTCGGGTTTAGAGTCGGGGGTTGATGATATAGCTGTTGGCCAACTGTTGGGCATAGGCAGTCGGTGTCATGCCGCCGATCGCTTTCTTGGGCGGTGCTCGTTGTAGTCGCGTCGCCAGTTTTCGATCTCGGTGGACTGGCCTCCCTTTCGTAGACATTCGTGACCTCCCCCCTATAATTTGGGCCGGCCAGAACCAGAAAATTCGGCGACACTTAGGCCTAAGGAGGCCCGTCGCCATGAAGAAGTCAAAGT
>NZ_JZIM01000013.1:0-86162 GCF_000963215.1 Xanthomonas sp. MUS 060 | reverse complement strand
ACCGGCGGTGGCGGCTCGACTGGCGGTGGCGGCTCGACTGGCGGTGGCGGCTCGACTGGCGGTGGCGGCTCGACCGGCGGTGGCGGCTCCACGAGCAGTCCGAGCTTCAGCACGCGTACCATTGTCGACAGCGACTGGCATGTCGGCTATTGCGAGCGCGTGCAGGTGACCAACACCGGTACCAGCACTGGCAACTGGTCAACCGCCGTGACGGTCAGCGGCACAATCAACAACCTGTGGAATGCCGTTTGGAAGCAGTCCGACAGCACGCTCAGCGCCACGGGCATGGATTGGAACAAGACCCTGGCGCCTGGTGCCATGGCCGAGTTCGGCTTCTGCGCCAGCCGTTGATTTCATCAGCTAATGCAACACCGTCACCACGTACTGTGTGGTGACAGCGAACGGCAGCGTCTAGCGACGCTGCCGTTCGTGCTTGGGCACAACAGATCACATCGATCTACACTGCAGACGCCAATCCGACTGGTGGTGGCGGCTCGACTGGCGGTGGCGGCTCGACTGGCGGTGGCGGCTCGACTGGCGGTGGCGGCTCGACCGGCGGTGGCGGCTCCACGAGCAGTCCGAGCTTCAGCACGCGTACCATTGTCGACAGCGACTGGCATGTCGGCTATTGCGAGCGCGTGCAGGTGACCAACACCGGTACCAGCACTGGCAACTGGTCAACCGCCGTGACGGTCAGCGGCACAATCAACAACCTGTGGAATGCCGTTTGGAAGCAGTCCGACAGCACGCTCAGCGCCACGGGCATGGATTGGAACAAGACCCTGGCGCCTGGTGCCATGGCCGAGTTCGGCTTCTGCGCCAGCCGTTGATTTCATCAGCTAATGCAACACCGTCACCACGTACTGTGTGGTGACAGCGAACGGCAGCGTCTAGCGACGCTGCCGTTCGTGCTTGGGCACAACAGATCACATCGATCTACACTGCAGACGCCAATCCAAAAATTTTCCCGGAGCCGACGCGCGGTTGCACAGCCGCCACAGCAGGCCAACAAGGAAATCGCCGCCAATGTGCATCCCAGCAGATGCACGGCATGCAGACGAAAACTCCGCCCTCAGGCTGTACGCCAACCAGGCGAACCGCTAGGCTGCGGACATGAGCGCGAACACCAATTTCATCCCATTGCACCTTTGCGTGCTCACGATATCGGACACGCGCACGTTGGCCGAGGACAGCTCAGGCGACTATCTCGTGTCGGCACTCGACGCAGCAGGCCATCGCCTGTACGCACGCGAACTGCTCCCGGATGAGCGTTACCAGATCCGTGCTGTCGTGTCGGCCTGGATCGCCGATCCGCACGTCGATGGCATCCTGGTCACTGGTGGCACCGGCTTCACTGGCCGCGACTCCACGCCCGAAGCGCTACTACCGCTGCTGGACAAACAAATGCCCGGCTTCGGCGAGTTGTTCCGTGCAATCAGCGTGGAAGAAATCGGCACCTCCTCGCTACAATCGCGCGCCTTCGCTGGCCTGGCCAATGCCACCTTCCTGTTCTGCCTGCCAGGCTCCACTTCGGCCTGCCGCACCGCCTGGGACAAGATCATCGCCGCGCAACTGGATGCCCGCACACGTCCTTGCAACCTGGCCACGCTACGCCCGCGGCTGAAGGAATGACCTGGAGACCCGCATGCCTCTGGATACCACGTTACGCCTGCTCGCCAAAGCCAGCGGCATGAGCGCCGCAGACATCGCCGCCGCCATTCCGCGCGCTGGCGCAACCACCGTGAAAGCGTGGATGACGGGCGAGAAGATGCCCGGTCGCACGCAGCTCAATGCGCTGGCCCGCACCTTCGGTGTGCCTGCTGGCGCGCTGCTCGGCGAGCTAGCCAGCCAACTCGACCCGGCTCGCACCCGTGGCGAGCACGATCTATTGCAGGCCTTCCGCAACCTCGACACCCGCCAGCAGGCCGCGCTGCTGGAAGTGGCACGCAGTATGGCCGGCATCGGCAAGCGCAGCAGCGGCAAATAAACAAATGCGCGCGAGCGGTGCAAGGAGCGGATCATGCCATCCGCAGCCCATCGCTCTACAGCGGCACGGCAAGAAAAAATCCGCGGCTACTGGGATCGTCAACCCGCAGCCTTGCCCGGCGGCGGCCCACCGGCGGCGGCAATCGCGGCCTCGATGTCGTGCGCGGTGACCGGCCCCAGGAATTGTTTGGCGAGCTTGCCATCGGGGCCGATCAGATAGGTCATCGGCAGTCCGCGTGGCGTGGCGAAATCGGCCGGCGGCTTATAGGTGTCGACGATGACGATCGGATACGCCACCGGATGCTGCTTCAGAAATGCTTGCATCTGCGCCGGCTCGATGTCTTCGTAAGCCAACCCGACAACCTTGATGTTGTCGCGCATCACGTGCAACGCCGACAACTCCGGCATCTCCTTCAAGCACGGCGCGCACCAGGTGGCCCAGAAATTCACCACCACCCATTGCCCGCGATGCGCGGCCAAATCGTATTCGTGGCCGTCCACCGCCATCATCTTCAGCCTCGGCTGGGCACGGGTCTGCTGCACCACCTCCGGCCCGGCCACCGGCGGTGCGGCAGATGAGGTCGACGGCGAGGCAGATGCGCTGGTGGGGTGGTCATCGGTCCGCGCTGGCGCCGGCTGCCGATTGCAACCGGTCAACAATACGGCGGTGGCGAACAGCGGAAACAAGATGCGCAATGCAGTCATGCAAGGTCTCCTATATCGGGATAAAGGTCGCCGACACGGCGCTTGAGCGTTTCGCGCAGTGGCAGCCGTAGTTGGTCCAGCGCACAACAGGCAGCCTGCCCGAGGGCGTCGTCGCGGCACGGCAGATAGGCTTCGACAATGGGGATGCGTAACTGGCAATGCTCGTATAGCTCGGTCAACGGCACTTCGTCCAGATCGCGGGCGAGGATCCAGTCCCCCTGTTCGGTACGGCTGAGCAGACGAATGCGTTCCAGCGCGCCCAACAGTTGCTGCACCAACGCATCGGTGAGCATCGGCTCCAGTTCCAAAATCCGTTCTTGCTGCAAGCCAAGGCCCTGCTTGCGCGCCTGCACAAAACGTCCGAGCAAGCGCAGTAAACCGTAGATCTCGTAGCCAGCGGGCAGCCGCATCGACGCCGGCTGATAGCGAAATGCGGAAATCGAGGAGGACACCGACGCGCCAAGCAGGATCGCAATCCAGCTCATGTAGATCCACAACAGGAAAATCGGCACGAACGCAACGGTGCCGTAGATGCGCTGGTACGACTGAAAACCGCCTAAATACAGACTCAGCCCCCATTTCACCAGCTCCAGCAACACCACTGCCAACAACGCGCCCGGCAGCGCATGGCGCAATCTGACCGTGTGGTGTGGCACTACCCGGTACACCAAGGTGATGCAAACGCACTCGATCAACACCGGCGCCACGCTCAGCACCAGTTGCGCCAGCCACTGCCCTTCGCTGGTCTTGAACAAGGGCAGTGCGAAGAACCGCGCCGACACCGCCAGCGACGCCGCAGCGAGCAGCGCGCCCAGGGTCAGCACCGTCCAGTACACCAGGAAGCGGCTCAACTGTGGCCGAGCCGACACCACGCGCCAGATTTGGTTGAACGTCTGCTCGACGCTGTGCAGGGTGATCAGCAACGACACCATCAATGCGATCACGCCGGCGGCGGTCAGTTGCCCGGCGCTGGCGGAGAACTGGCGCAGATATGCCTCCACCGAGCGCGCCGCGACGGGGACGAAATGGGAAAAAATATAATCGCTGAGCTGGTCGCTCCATTCGTTGAACACCGGGAATGCCGAGAGCACCCCGAAGACCACCACCGCCAACGGGACCAGCGCAAAAATGGTGGTGTAGGCCAGCGAGGCCGCCGCCTGGAACAGGCGATCGTCGAGGAAGCGCCGCCACAGGAAAGCAGCGAAGCTGCGCATGCGCGCGCGGTCGCGGACGCGTTCGGCCCAGAGGTTGACAGTGTCCAATGGCTGCATCGGGCAAGGGTACCCGATGCGCGCGGACGCCGGCATCGTCGATACTGACGTCCGTTCTGACGCATGGGAGGGCCGCATGGCCGAGATCCTGGTCCTGTACTACAGCCGTGGCGGCTCGGTGGCGCGCCTGGCCCGGCACATCGCGCGTGGTGTGGACGAAGTCCCCGGCATGGCCGCGCGTCTGCGCACGGTGCCGCCAGTGGCCGCGGTCACCCAGACCAGCGCGCCACCGGTCCCCGACAGCGGCGCGCCCTACGTGGACGCCAACGACCTGCGCGAGTGCGTGGGTCTGGCGCTGGGCAGCCCGACCCGTTTCGGCAACATGGCCGCACCGATCAAGCACTTCATCGATGGACTCGGCGCCGAGTGGGCCAGCGCCACGCTGACCGGTAAGCCCGCGGCGGTGTTCACCTCCACCGCCTCGCAGCACGGCGGCCAGGAGGCGACCCTGCTGTCGATGCACCTGCCGCTGCTGCACCATGGTTGCCTGATCGTCGGGATTCCCTATACCGAACCCCTGCTCAGCAGCACGCGCAGCGGCGGCACGCCCTATGGCGCCAGCCATGTCGCCGGCGCCGACGACGATCCGCAACCCAGCGAAGAAGAAGCGCACTTGGCGCGTGCGCTCGGCCGACGTCTGGCCGATATCGCCCAGCGGTTGAGCGGCGCGTGAGCACGCTGCGCCTGCATCTGGCACTGAGCGCGGCGCTGTTGGCGCTGGCGACGCTGTTCGTGGTCTGGTTCCACGACGATCGCCAACGTGTCGCGGCATGCGTGGTCTTCGTGCTGCCACCGTTGCTGCTGCTGATCGGCGTGCTGCGCGGCAAAGCGCTGGCGCGGTTCTGGAGCGGCGTGGCGGCGCTGCTGTGGTTCAGCCATGGCGTCATGACTGCCTGGAGCCAGCCGACGCAGCGCAGCTTCGGCTGGATCGAACTGTCGCTGGCATTGCTCGTGGTGGGCCTGTCCAGTGCACCAGGCATCCGCGCACGCTTGACGCACAAACGCGCTGCGACTGCACAGCGCGACAAAGGCACCTGAGCGAGCGCATCGGCACACCCATTATCATGACGGCCCGCGCGACAGCGAACGCGCTCGGACATGCGTGAGGAACGGCAATGGAAGAACTCCTGATCGTCACCACTGGCGGCACGATCGATAAGATCTACTTCGACGATAAGTCCGATTATCAGATCGGCGACCCGCAGATCGGTCAGATCCTCAAGGAGCTGGGCGTGACCTTCCGTTTCAGCGTGATTCCGATCCTACGCAAGGATTCGCTGCACATCACCGATGCCGACCGCGAACTGATCCGCGCCACCGTGGCCGCACAATCGGCCCGCCACGTGCTCATCACCCACGGCACCGATTCGATGGTGCAGACCGGCAAGGCATTGCAGACGCTCCAGAACAAAACCATCGTGATGACCGGTGCGCTGAATCCAGCGCGCTTTCGCGGCTCGGACGCCGAATTCAACATCGGTTGCGCGGTCGGCGCGGTGCAATCACTACCGCCGGGGGTCTACATCGCCATGAACGGGCAGATCTGGGATCCACAAAAGGTCCGCAAGAACGTGGCTGCAAATCGCTTCGAAGCCATTTGAACAACCGCGATATCCAAAAGCCATCGACGCAATCAGCGCGCCGGATCGCGCGCATGCGCCGGCAAAAAATCCGAGGCGACCGGTGACTGAGAACGCCTAGGGCAAGCTGATCGCGGCCCCGACGTCGCCTGCGCCCGCAGGCGCGTCAGTCCAGCCGGAACAACCAGCCGTGACGATCGGCCACGCGACCGTACTGAATATCGGTCAACTCCTGGCGCAACGACAAGGTCACCGGGCCGGCCGGAGCACTCAGATCGCCGACCGAAAAGTCCTTGCCTTTCAACTGTCCGATCGGCGTCACCACCGCAGCGGTGCCGCAGGCGAAGATCTCGGCGATCTCACCGGATGCCACGCCCTGCCGCCATTCGTCGATGCTCACCTGGCGCTCCACCACCGGCATGCCACGGTCGCGCGCCAATTGCAGGATGCTGTCACGGGTGATGCCGTCGAGGATGCTGCCCGACAGCGCCGGCGTGACCAAGCTGCCATCACGCATCACCAGGAACACGTTCATGCCGCCGAGCTCCTCCAGATACTTGCCCTGGACCGGATCCAGAAACAGCACCTGCGAGCAGCCCTGCGTCTGCGCCTGTTGCTGCGGCAGCAGCGAGGCGGCGTAGTTACCGCCACACTTGGCCGCACCGGTGCCGCCCCTGGCCGCGCGCGCGTAGTCGGTGGACAGCCAGATCGCCACTGGCGCCACGCCCTTGGCGAAATAGGCGCCAGCCGGGCTGGCGATGACGTAGTAGCTGACCTTGTGCGCGGCACGCACGCCCAGGAACGCCTCGTCGGCGATCATGAACGGTCGTAAATACAGACTCGTTTCCGGTGCCGAAGGCACCCACGCCGCGTCGACCGCGATCAACTGTCGCAGCGATTCGACAAACAGTTCCACTGGCAATTCCGGCAACGCCAGACGCTGCGCCGAACGCTGCAGACGCTTGCCGTTGGCCTCCGGGCGGAAGGTCCAGATCGAACCATCGGCATGCCGGTAGGCTTTGATGCCTTCGAAAATCTCCTGGCCGTAGTGCAGCACCGAGGCCGCCGGATCCAGCGCCAGCGGGCCGTAGGCGCGGACCTGGGCGTCGTGCCAGCCCTGCTCGCGGGTCCATGCGATGGCGACCATGTGGTCGGTGAAGAACTGACCGAACCCGGGCGCGGCGAGAATGCGCGCGCGCTCCTCGGCGCTGCGTGCGGCGGTGGACAGAGTCAGGCGAAAGTGCATGGACGGCTCGGGAGCGGGCACCGGGAATTCCTATTGGTAGTCGAGTAACGGCCATGACCTGTGCATGGTGCGATCGGCAACGGCGATAACTTATCCAAGCACAGGAGCATGACGCAACGCGTCCTGCACAGGTCAAAACATGCCGGTTTCCAGACGCGCGGCCTCGGACATCATATGCCGGCCCCAGGGTGGATCGAAGACCAGCTCGACGTCGGCCTGCGCCACGGTCGGGATCATCTCCAACTTGCTACGCACGTCATCGATCAGGATCTCGCCCATGCCGCACCCCGGTGCGGTCAAAGTCATCTTGACCTCCACGGTGCGCTTGCCATCCTCGCGCGGGTGCATCGCCACATCGTAGATCAATCCCAGATCAACGATGTTGAATGGGATCTCAGGATCGAAGCAGGTCCGCAACTGCTGCCAAATCAGCCTCTCGACCTGTTCGTCGCCCGCGTCCTCGGGCAATTCCAGGCCCGGTGGCGGCTCCTTGCCGATAGCGTCGCCGTCCTTGCCCGCGATGCGGAACAGGTTGCCTTCCACGAAGACCGTGTAACTGCCACCCAGCGCCTGGGTGATGTAGCCATAGCTGCCCGCGGGCAGGGTCACCGCGTCGCCCTGCGGCACCATCACCGCCGCACAATCGCGTTCGAATTGGACAGGTTCGCTACTGCGTGAGTACATGGTGGAAATATGGGGACCGAGCCCGCCGCTGCAAGTCGTGCAGTGTATCTGAGCACGCGGTGCACACGCCGAAGAGTATCCTGTATGGATTCTTCAGGATCCCCCCATGCCGCCTTCCTCAACGCCAGCCAGGCCCGCGCACTGGCTGTGGCCCTTGCTGCTCGGCTTGGGCTGCTTTACCGCCCTGATCGCCTGGCTGGTGGCGGCATTGTCGCTGGGCCATCAGGCCGGATGGATGGCGGTCCTGGTCGCGCTGGAGATCGCCTGGATGCTGCGCGCTGGCACGCTACCGGGCGGCACGCTGCGCGCCGCCGTGGCGGTGATCGCCACCGTGCTGGTGATCGTTGCCGCCAACTGGGGCATCGCCTCCGCGCAGATGGGCGCGGCGTTGGGCCTGAACATGTGGGATTCCTCGCTCAGGATGGGCGCGCAGTTCGCCTGGACACTGACCGTACTTGCCAATCGCCCCGGCGACCTGCTGTGGCTGTGCATCGGCGTGGGGACGGCCTATTTCAGCGCGCGCTGAGGGCGAACGCGGCAGAACGCGCTGGCTGCAGCGGGCGTGATGATGGCCTGACGCCATTGCGCCGCCAGGGCCGATGCGCCGCCCGCGTCCGCGCTGGCGCGGTGCCGACGACGCTCAGTGTCCGCCGCCATCCAGCGTCTTCAGTGCACTGACCAGCGCACCCGCCGCCTCTGCACCGTCGCCGTACAACATGCGCGTGTTGTCGGCGTAGAACAGCGCATTTTCGATGCCGGCGAAGCCAGTCCCTTTGCCGCGCTTGATCACGATGACGTGCTTGGAAGCGATCACGTCCAGGATCGGCATGCCGTAGATGGGACTGGCCGGATCGGTCTTGGCGACCGGGTTGACCACGTCGTTGGCGCCGATGACCAGCGATACGTCGGTGCTGGCGAACTCCGGGTTGATGTCGTCCATATCGGCGATCAGGTCGTAAGGCACGCCGGCCTCGGCCAGCAGCACGTTCATATGCCCGGGCATGCGCCCGGCCACCGGATGGATCGCGAACTTCACCTTGACCCCGCGCTCGCTCAGCCGCTGCGCCAGCTCCCAGATCTTGTGCTGAGCTTGCGCCACCGCCATGCCATAACCGGGCACGATCACCACGCGTTCGGCGTAGGCCATCATCGCGGCCACGTCGTCGGCCTCGATCGGTTTCTGACTCCCGCCAATCGCCTGCGTCTGGCCGCCACCGCCGAAGTGGGAGAAGAGCACACCGCGGATCGGCCGGTTCATCGCCTTGGCCATCAACCGGGTCAGCAAGATACCCGCCGCACCGACCATCATGCCGGCGATGATCAACGCCTCGTTGCCGAGCACATTGCCTTCGAACGCCACCGCCAGGCCGGTGAAGGCGTTGTACAACGAAATCACCACCGGCATGTCGGCACCGCCGATCGGCAGCGTCATCAACACGCCCAGCGCCAGCGCCAGCACGAAAAAGACCAGGATCGCCAGCGGACTCAGGCTCACCACCGCCCATCCGCCCACGCCCAGCATCGCCACCAGGACCAACAGATTGAACGGCTGCTGCGCGGGGAAGACGACGCGCTTGTCCAGGCGTCCATCGAGCTTGGCCCAAGCGACGATCGAGCCGGACAGCGACACCGCGCCAATCGCCGAGCCGACCACCGCCAGCATCAACGTGATCGCACCGGGATGACGCGCGGCCAATGCGGCGATCGCATCCGCGCTCCAGTACGTGGTGTCGCGGTGCATCAGGAACGCAAAGCGCAACAATTCCACCGCACCGATCGCCGCCGCCGAGCCGCCGCCCATGCCGTTGTACAAGGCCACCATCTGCGGCATGTCGGTGATCGCCACCTTCTTCGCCGAAATCCATGCCGCGCCGGTACCGAGCACGATCGCCAGTACGATCAACGGCAAATTATGCAGACCCGGCAGCAGGAAGGTCGCGGCGGTCGCCAACAGCATGCCACTGCCCGCCCAGTGGATGCCGCTGCGCGCGGTCCTGGGTGAAGCCATCCGCTGCAGGCCGAGCAAAAACAGTGTGGCAGCCACCAGGTAGCTGCTCTTGATCAGGATCGGCAACAGTTCCATCAGTATTTACTCTCAGGAGAAGGACATCTGCGCGAACGGCAGCAAGCAAGGAAACCGGTCCGGCACGACACCAAGCAACAGCGGCGCGTGTACGCCCACGACCCGCGCCGCGGCGATGCACAGGCGCCGCACATCAATCCTGCGCTTTGGTCTTGTGCCGATCCGGCTTACTGGACTTGAACATATCAAGCATGCGTTCGGTGACGACGTAGCCACCAGCGGCATTGCCTGCGCCAAGCAGTACCGCGACAAAGCCGAGCACTTTTTCCAATGGCGTATTGGCATGACCCAGCACCACCATCGCACCGATCAGCACGATGCCATGGATGAAGTTGGAACCGGACATCAACGGGGTGTGCAGGATCACCGGCACCCGCGAGATGATCACATGCCCGGCAATCGCCGCCAGCATGAAGATATACAAGGCCACGAACCCATCGTTCATCGCATTCGCTCTCCCGGGCGCCATGCCCATCGACCGCATCATAACCATCTGCTGAACCGTTGTGCGATGACGTCGGCGAGGACATCGCGCGGTCAACCGTGACCGCTGCGATGCGTTTACCAAGGCATCCCTGCGCCAGGAAGCTAAGCTGTGCTGGTGAGTCCCCCTGCCCCACTACCGCCGCTGCCCGGAGCCGACGATGCCGCCACGCGCCCGTCATCGGCATCGCTGGACGCGTTTCTGGCCGACATCGGGCCACGCGCGTTCCGGTTCGCCGAGGCTGGCCTGCGCCAACGCGAGGATGCACTGGACGCAGTACAGGATGCGATGATCAAACTGCTGAGCTACCGCACGCGGCCGGCACAGGAATGGACGCCGCTGTTCTGGAGCATCCTGCGCAGGCGTATCATCGACCTGCAGCGTCGTCGCAATTTTCGCTTGCGCTTCTGGGCACCGACCAGCGACCGCGACGCGGACAGCATTCCGGAGTGGGCCGACGACAGCCCCAATCCGGCCCAACAGCACGAGCAACGACAAACCCATGCGCGACTGGTGGCCGCATTGCGCACACTACCGGCACGACAGCGCGAAGCCTTCACCTTGCGCGTACTGGAAGAGCTGGATGTGACCACCACCGCCCATGCGATGGGCTGTTCCGAAGGCTCGGTCAAAACCCATCTGTCGCGCGCCCGCGAAGCGCTGCAGAAACATCTTGAGGATCTGCGATGACATCCGACCCCACCCACTTCGACGCACGGATGCGCGCGATCCATCACGCTGGCCTGCAGGCCCTGCCGGCACCGACCCTGGCGCGCCTGCGCGCTGCGCGCCAGCAGGCCGGTCGGCTCGACCAAGCCAATCGCGCACCTGGCTGGCGCCTGGGTTGGCTGCTGGCGGCGGCGCCGGCCCTACTCGGCGCCGTACTGGGCATGCAGCAGTTCTTGCAGCCACCATCGGCAGCGGAAGCGACGTCCGCCACAACGATCAGCGCAACGGCAACGACACCGACGACGTTCGCCACCGTGACGAGCGACGCCGACGAGACCGCGCCCCCCGGCATGCTGGACGAAAACCCCGACCTGTACCTGTGGTTGGGCTCCGATACCGCATTGGCAATGGAATAAATTCGATGAATCGCCCGATCCGTTTTTCCCTGGCGCTGACGCTACTGGCCAGCAGCGTGACACCCGCCGTCTGCGCTCCAGCTCCAGCGTCAGCGCCACAGCCTCCCGCCGTCGTCGATGCCCAGCCTGACTCTGCCTTACCGGACTGGGAACACCTGAGTCGGCAACAGCGCGAACTGTTGATCGCACCGCTGCGCCAACGCTGGAACGATGCCCCCTCACAGCGGCAGCGGATGTTCGAGCACGCCCAACGCTGGCAATCGATGACCCCGGAGCAGCGCGCGCACGCGCACGAAGGCGCACGCCGCTACGAAGCCATGACCCCGCAACAACGCCAGGAAGCACAGGCACTATTCGCCTACATGCGCACGCTACCGCCAGAACAGCGCAAGACGCTGCGCGAGCGCCTTGACGCGATGACCCCGGCACAGCGCACGGCCTGGATCAAAGCCAACATCGGTGCGAGCGCGCCTATGCCCGATCCCACACGCCCGCTTCCATAGCCGGCACTCAGGCCGGATGCCAGCGCGTCTTCGCCAGCAACTCGTCGTCCCAGTCGTAGGCGATCTCCCCGTCCTTGAGGAACAGCGCAACGAAGTTGTAGACGTTGCGCGCATACATCTCGCTGGCATGCACGGCGCCCATGCTGGCCAGATGCAGCGGCCCGGCGACGATGACCCCGCCGTGTTCGACGGTCTCGCCAGGGCGGGTCAATGCACAGTTGCCGCCTGTCTCGGCGGCCAGATCCACCACCACGCTGCCGGGCCGCATCCCGGCAACCATCTCGGCACTGAGGATCTTTGGCGCCGGTCGTCCCGGCACAGCGGCGGTACACACCACCACGTCGATGCCTTTGAGGTGTTCGGCCAGACGCTGCTGCTGCTCGACACGCTCGGCATCGCTGAGTTGTCGCGCATAGCCGCCCTCGCCCGCAGCACTGACACCGAGGTCGAGAAACTTGCCGCCCAATGATTCGATCTGCTCGCGCGTCTCCGGGCGCACATCGAAGCCTTCGACCTGCGCGCCCAAGCGCCTGGCGGTGGCGATAGCTTGTAAACCAGCCACGCCGGCACCGACGACCAGCACCTTGGACGGACGGATGGTGCCGGCCGCAGTGGTCAACATCGGGAAGAAGCGCGGCGCCAACTGCGCGGCGATCAGCGTCGCCTTGTAACCGGCCATGCCGGCCTGCGAACTGAGCACATCCATCGCCTGGGCGCGCGTGGTGCGCGGCAAGCGCTCCAGCGGGAACGCGACCAGATGTCGCGCCTGCAACGCCGCAGCGCGCGCTGGATCGGCCTGCGGCTGCAGCATGCCGACCACACCGGCACCGTCCTTGAGTTGTTCCAGCGCCTGGACCGGCAACGGCTGAACGCACAACAGCAGATCCGCCTGTGCCGGGCTCTGGGCATCGGCAAGCAGCGCACCGGCGGCGAGATACGCGGCATCGACAAAGCCCGCCGAGGCACCAGCATCCGGTTCGATCCGTACTTGCGCGCCCAGCGCGAGCAATTTCTTCACCGTTTCCGGCGTCGCCGCCACGCGGCGCTCGCCCGGCGCCGACTCCTTCACTACCAGAACCTGCACTGCCATGCGATTTCCCGTGCGCTGCCCGTCAGTCCAGTGCCGATGCTACAGGGTCCGGCGCATGATCGCAGCGGTTGGACAGAAGGCAGCGGTTGGACAGAAGCATGAGCAGGCCAGCGCACAGCACGTAAACGCAGACGCTCCAAGTGAGGCAATCGCGGAAACCGGGCACACACTCGATCGATACGCTCGCTCAATGCAGCGTGACACTACACGCATCAAGCCGTTCGATGACCGATTGCAAAGCAATGTCGAAAGCGCCGTCATCGACATGAGTGCGCAGGCGACCGAGCCGCACCATCAGCGCCAACTCCTCCGGCGAGGCCACGCATAACCGCGCGCCGCGGCGGTTGACGAACAACAGCCGCGACGAGATCGGGCTCACCCACGACAACTTGCCTGCCTGCACATTGCTGTCGCGATCAACGAAATCCAGCCAAGTGCCAAGCTCCATCGCACGGAAACGGTCGGCGTCGGCATTATCGAAATCGTCCGACGTCTCCGGCGCGACCACTTCCACCGGCTGCGCCTCCTGTGCCGGCGGCTGCGGCAGCGCCAACTGCGGCAGTGCCGGCAACCGACGCTCCAGTTCCGGGCGCAGCTCGGCTATCGCCCGCAGAGTGTCATACAGGGCATCGAACGCCGCCGTGACCGCCTCCGGATGTAAGCCGACACTGGCGAAAACCTTGTGCAACGACTCCTGCCAAGCCTTCAACCAAGGTCTGTCGACAATATGCAGTTGCGCGGCGGCCAATTCCTCCAGCATGCCATCGGCCAGCGCGATGGCCTCGCGCACGTTGGGGCTATCCTCGTATTCACGCAGCATGACCATGGTCAAGTAGTGCTGCCAAGGCCGCCGCAGAAAATCCTCCAGCGCCGGCGGTAACTGTCGATTGTGCAGGCGCGTCTGCAACTCTGCCTCGGCGCGACGCCGCGCCAGTTCCAGCTTCTCCTGGCCTCGCTGAGTCTCGGCGGCACGGCGTTCGGCGATTTCGACGCGACGCCGATGCTGAGACAGAAATTCGCGAAACTCCTCTTCCAAGGTCAGGAAGATCGACAGGTTCTCGTTGAACTCAGCGAGCAGCCGGTCGATGATTTCCTCGACCTTGACCATCAGCACGCGCTCGGTCTGGCTTTCGCCAGCGTTACCCTCGCAGGCCTCTGTCAACGAGTTGAGCAAGCGCCGCGCCGGATGCGTCTTCTGCACGAGCATTCGCCGATCCAGCAGCGCGACTTTGACGAACGGCACCAACAGCCGCCCGATCAACTCGCCCGAGCGACCGTCCAGGTCACGCTCCTCGAGCATCACGTCGAACAGCATGCCGACCAAGTCGATCGCATCTTCATCCCCCGGATCCAACCGCGCATCCGCCGGATCCAGGCCACATTGAGCAACAGTGGAGAGCATCTCGTTCTTGAGCCGATGCGCCAGCGACTGGCTATCGTCGCCGACCACTGCGCGCTGCGTGGCACTGGGTGTGGCCTGTAACAGTGACAACACCGACATCATCTCGCGTGGGCTCAGTGCGCGCTGCTGGCCGACCGCAACGCGCGCCGCCGAGGTCGCGGTATCACGCGCATTACGGGTCTGCTTCAACAGCTCTTGCAACGCATCCAGCAAAACGTCCTGAGCGTCCTCAGGCAGGTGCGCCGTCCCATCGCTGGTGGCGGCCCGCGCACTGTCGCGACGCTCGGCCCAACGTTCGACAAAACGTCTCGCCCAGGGCGGCTGGTAGATCGCTTCGTCGTCGCCGATATCGCCAGCCTCGTCGTGGTGCGCGGGATGTTTCGGCGGCGGTGGTGGGCGCGGGATTTCCGGCGCGACCCCAGCCTCGGCAAGACGGTCGTCCAGTTCCTGGTAAAGCTGACCAATGTCGGCGGCGAGGTCACGCTCACACAACTTGATCAGCACCAGGCGGACCTCAGGCTCCAGATCGGTATTGGAGAATGCCGCGTGTACGGCGACACCGATATGTTCGGGGCCCACCGGATTGGTATCGGCATCCAGTTGCAGACCACCGGCGATCCAGCCAAGGCGATGATCGATGCGAGCGAGTACCGACTTGCATTCGCGCAGCAGTACGCCAGCCAGATTGCGCACCGCCAATCGCAACTCAAGCTCGTGCTCCGACACCAGGCTCAAACCGTGTCCGTCGCCCGCCATGGCCACCTCGGCCGAAAGCGGCTCACCCGTCTCCAGCGCCTGCCAGGCCAGCTGCAGTTGTGTACGGAAACGCGCGGCGATGTCTTCGCGATGGCGGCGCAATGCGCGCATACCGTCAAGAAACAGCATCTGCGACGTACCGCCAGTTTCGGCAAGATCGAACAAGGCATCGTCGAAACGCATCAACGCCGCTGCAAACGCGGTGTCCAGCACAGGCAACATGCCATCGCGCGCCTGCGTCAACAGACGCGAGTCGCGCGCGGCGTACGCGTGCTGGGTGGGGATGAAACTCATTACGCAATGGCTCCGCGCCATCAGCGGCGCTCGACAGAAGCGAGGACGGAAGACAAACGGACACGCCCCCCTGTTTTCACTTACTTCATAGTAGGCCGGACATCTGAACGTCGACTGTGTCACAAGAAGTATTTTTCACTCAAAACGTGACATCCAACATGATTTCAGACTGCCCCTGCGACAGCCCTGTCTGAATCGACCTGCACTGGCGGGCACTCTGCCTCGACAGCCCACTCCTTCAGACAACCAAGCCACGCCATCATCAGCGACGCACAAACAACGGCCCCGACGATTGGCGCGCATCAACACGCAGCAATCGAATTCACGCCAAGGCGCAGGCAAAGCCGCGCGCGGTCGTCGCAATCGATGCAATCCCATCAGCAGCCATGCGTCTGCGAGCAGCGCATCGACAACGCAACACGGTTATCGGTGTCACGGGCCTACCTGCTGATGGGTGTCGGCGCAGGACTATAATTTTGCATCGACTCAATCGGATCCAAACCAGATGCGCACACTTCATTCGCTGCAAGCGCTGGATGCACGGCGTTCGGTGCCGTCCATGCAATTGGGCGAGCCAGGACCTGACCCGGCGACACTGCTGGCGATGCTGCAATCGGCTGTGCGCGTCCCCGACCACGGCAAGCTGGTGCCGTTCCGGTTTCTGCGTATTGCCGGTCAAGCGCGCCTGACGCTTGGCGATTTTCTCGCCGAGCGCAGCCTGCAGCGCGATCCCGCCACGCCAGCCGCGGTCGTGGAAAAAGACCGCCAACGTTTCAGCCATGCACCGGTGGTGATCACGGTGATCGCGTGCCTGCAACGCGGACACAAGGTGCCGGAGATCGAGCAATGGCTGACCGCCGGCTCGGTGTGCTTCGCGCTGCTGCAAGCGGCGCAGGCCTACGGCTTTGGCGCACAGTGGCTGACGGGCTGGATGGCCTACGACGACGCGGTGACCGCACGCCTGGGCTTGGCCGAACACGAACACATCGCCGGCTTCATCCATCTCGGAACAGCACAGGTGCAAGCGCCGGAGCGCGAGCGTCCCGATCCACGGCAGCTGCTCAGCGACTGGACACCGTGACTCCATCCACGCCCGCCTCGCGGCCGCTGTACCTGGTCGACGCCAGCCTGTACGTGTTCCGTGCCTGGCATGCGATTCCCGACGAATTCCAGGACACGCAAGGCTGGCCGACCAACGCCGTGCACGGTTTCGCCCGGTTCCTGCTCGACCTGCTCGAACGCGAGCGCCCGCAGCACATCGCGGTTGCTTTCGACGAAGCCCTGGACACCTGCTTCCGGCATCAGCTGTATCCGGCCTACAAGGCCAACCGCGCACCGGCGCCGGATGCGCTGCGGCGGCAGTTCGCGCACTGCAAGGCGCTGTGCGCGGCACTGGGCCTGTGCGTGCTGGCGGACCACCACTACGAAGCCGACGACCTGATCGGCAGCGCGCTACACAGCGTGCGCGGCGAAGGTTTTCACGGCGTGATCGTATCGGCCGACAAAGACCTGTCGCAATTGCTGTTGGAGTGCGACGAACAGTGGGACTACGGGCGCGGCCAACGCTGGGGCGCGGCCGGAGTCAAAGCACGGTATGGCGTGCATGCGCAGCAAATCGCCGACTACCTGGCACTGACCGGCGATGCAATCGACAACATCCCCGGCGTCACCGGCATCGGCGCGAAATCCGCCGCGATCCTGCTGGCGCATTTCGGCGACCTGGACACCTTGCTGGCACGGGTGGACGAAGTGGCGTTCCTGCGCCTGCGCGGCGCGGCGCAGATGGCCGTGCGCCTGCGCGAGCAACACCAGCAGGCACTGCGATGGCGGCAGTTGACCACCATCGCACTGGACGCGCCGCTGCACACGGCCACACCCGGATTCACCCGCAGCCCAGCCGACACCGACATGCTGTTGGGCCTGTGCGAAACACTGCGCTTCGGGCCGCTAACCCGACGCCGATTGCTGCAAGCGGCCGGCCTGGAGACCACGTCAAACTAACCCTGCTACACGCAACGCCGCAACAACATCAGGCACTACACTGCACAAAAGCGCCTCAGCCTAGCGTGCGCATCGGCGCCTTATTCATCTGTGATCCACGAGCTCCCCATGACCCGCCAAGACTCTCCGCCCCGCATCGTCTACGAAGGCAAATACCAACGCATGGTGGTGCGCGGCACCTGGGAATACTCCGAACGCGTGCATGCCGGCGGTCTGGCCGCGATCATCATTGCCGTAACGCCGGACGACGAGGTGCTGTTCGTCGAACAATTCCGCGTACCACTGCAAGCGCGCACCATCGAGATGCCAGCAGGTCTGGTCGGCGACATCGACGCTGGCGAGTCGATCGAAGTCTCGGCGGTACGCGAACTGGAGGAAGAAACCGGCTGGACCGCCGCGCATGCCGAAGTGCTGATGATCGGCCCAACGTCCTCTGGTGCCAGCAGCGAAAAAATCGCCTTCGTCCGCGCCACCGGCTTACGCAAAGTTGGCGCTGGCGGCGGCGACGCCAGCGAGGACATCACCGTGCACACGGTGCCGCGCGCACGCGCGGCCGCATGGCTGGTACAGAAGATGGACGAAGGCTATGCGCTGGACCCGAAACTATGGGCCGGCCTGTGGATGATTGAGCATCACCTCGACGGCACTGCGCGTGGTTGAGCCTGCATCGGCACACTTGCCACCCCTGCTCGGCACAGACGATCCGGACGTCTTCACGATTCACCGCCCACAGGGCAGCTCGCCGTTCCTGCTGCTGGCCGACCATGCCGGTCAGGCCGTGCCGCGCGCCTTGGCCAACCTGGGTTTGCCTCAGCACGAACTGGACCGACACATCGGCTGGGACATCGGCATCGCTGGCGTCACCCGCGCGCTGTCCACGCGACTGGACGCGTGGGCGATCGAACAAACGTATTCGCGCCTGTTGATCGACTGCAATCGTCCGCTGACTTCACCGACGCTGATCGCCGAAACCAGCGACGGCACCGTGGTGCCGGCCAATGCGGGGTTATCGGTCGGGCAGCGGCAGCAGCGGATCGCCGCAGTGCATGCGCCCTACCACGCGCGCATCGCCGCCGAACTCGATGCACGGCGCGCGAGCGCGCGTCCGAGCTTGCTGATAATGATGCACAGCTTCACTCCGACCATGCACGGCATGCAGCGGCCATGGCATGCAGGCGTGTTGTATCACCGCGACACCCGCTTCGCCCATCCACTGCTGCAAGCGCTGCGCGAAGACGGCGATCTGGTGATCGGCGACAACGCGCCCTATGCGGTCAGCGATAGCAGCGACTACGCTGTCCCAGTGCACGGCGAAGGCCGCGGCCTGCTGCATGCGGAACTGGAGATCCGCCAGGACCTGATCGCCGATAACGCCGAACAGCAGGCCTGGGCGCATCGCCTGGCCAAAATCCTCACGACACTGCAGCCGCAACTGCTGGCGATGGCCTAAGCGGCGCTAACAACACCACTGCGTCACTGTCGGACGGACGCGGGCAGTGCTCGACTCCTCATCTGCGCTCTATACACTGCGGCGGCTGCGCGCTGTCCGCACCCAGCCGCCAGCGATTGGCGAGGTTTTGTTAGCCACTCTCATCCCGATACGCATCGCGACGACCCGCCAAACGGCGCATCCGACAACACCATGCGCTCGCTGTCACCAGCGCCGCGCGGCCACGACATCTGCGCTCTGCCGAACCCGTGCCGCATGCTCCTCGACGCTGCTCAGGCGAAGGCATCCGTCGCACGCACCAGCGCGTCCGTATTCTCCGCTTCGAAGGCCGAATGACCCGATGCCGGGGTGATTTCCAAACGCGCCTTCGGCCATGCCTTGGACAGATCCCAGGCACTGGTCAGCGGACACACCACATCGTAGCGGCCGTGCACGATCACCCCGGGGATATCGGCGATGCGGTGCGCATCGCGCAACAACTGGTCTTCCACTTCCAGGAAACCGCCGTTGACGAAGTAATGATTCTCGATGCGCGCGAAGGCCAACGCGAAGTGCGGGTCTTCGTGGCTATCGACGAAATCCGCGTCCACATGCAGGAAACTGGTCGCCCCTTCCCACACGCTCCACGCCTTGGCCGCCGCCAGGCGAGTGGCCTGGTCGTCACTGGTCAGACGCCGATGGAACGCGGAGATCAGATCGGCCCGCTCCACCGCTGGAATCGCGCCGACATAGTGCTCCCAGGCATCGGGAAACAGCCGACTGGCACCTTCCTGATAAAACCATTCCAGCTCCCAACGCCGCAGCAGGAAGATGCCACGCAACACCAACTCGGCCACGCGTTGCGGATGCGTTTGCGCGTAGGCCAACGCCAGGGTCGAGCCCCAACTGCCGCCGAACACCTGCCAGCGGTCGATGCGCAGGTGCTCGCGCAATCGCTCGATATCGGCCACCAAATCCCACGTGGTGTTGTCGACCAGATCCGCATGCGGCGTGGAGCGGCCAGCACCGCGCTGATCGAACAACACGATGCGGTACTTGGCCGGATCGTGGAAGCAGCGCATTTTGGCGTTGCAACCGCCACCTGGCCCGCCATGCAGCACCACCACCGGCTTGCCATCGGGATGACCGCACTGTTCGTAGTACAGGGTGTGCCGCGCGTCCACCGGCAGCAGGCCGCTATCGAACGGTTCGATACTGGGATACAACGTGCGCATGGCAACTCCTGCGGAAAATACCGATTCTACCTATGGACCGCCGCGGCGCGTGCGCTGCCACAGCACGCGTCTTCGGTAGTCGGCAGACCACGCATTGGCCACGCCAGAACGAAAGCCGCACCGCTGCCGCCGCTCATGCAAGCGGCCAGCGCCCCAGTGTGACCCGATCGCGGACTTCCAGATCCTGGTAAGTCTCCACCGCGATGAAGCCTGCAGCCGATAGCAGCGCGCGCACGGCGTTGCCCTGGTCCCAACCATGCTCCAGTAACAACCAACCGCCCGGCTGCAGGTGCGCTGGCGCAGCGGCGGCGATCTGGCGGATGTCGTCCAAACCATCGATGCCGGAGGTCAAGGCGCTCAGCGGTTCGTAGCGCAGGTCGCCCTGGGTCAGATGCGGGTCGCCAGCGGCGATGTAAGGCGGATTGCTGGCGATCAGGTCGAAACGCTGCCCGGCCAGCGGCGCCAGCCAGGTGCCGTGCGCGAAGGCGACATTGTGCAGACCGTGCGCCTGCGCGTTGGCCTCGGCCAGTGCCAGCGCCGCCGCACTGACATCGGTCGCCAGCACCTGCGCCTGCGGGCGTTCGCTGGCAAGCGCCAGTGCGATTGCGCCGCTGCCGGTGCCCAAGTCGGCGACGCGACGGCCCGGCTGCATGTCCAAGCGCTCCAGCGCCAGTTCCACCAGGCGTTCGGTATCGGCGCGCGGAATCAGGGTGGCCGGGCCGACCGCCAGATCCAGGGTCCAGAAGCCGCGCCGGCCAGTCAGATAGGCCACCGGCTCGCCCTGCGCGCGCCGGGCAAGTAAGTCCTCGAACCGCGCCACGGCCTCCGCCGGCAGCGCTGCGCGCGCATGCGCGAACAGCCAGGCGCGTTCGCGCTGCAGGACATGGATCAACAGCGCTTCGGCATCGGCGCGCGCGATCTGAGCACAGGCCGCGCGCAGCAGGGACTCGGGAGTGGACGCATTCATCGGTATCACGATGACCCAGCGGACTGGAAAAGCCAACGTGCTGGGACCTTCTCTGTGCGATCTGTCATCGCTGGCGTCACCGCAGCGCAGCAAAGAGCCCGTCTGGGATAACGATAGGATAAACCTATCTATCCAATTTCATCAATCGATTTGAGACGCCTATCTTTTGCTCCTATGATCGACCTCGTTCCATCCCCCGCCCCTGACACCCACCAACCACGAGGAAACTGCATGTCTTCTTTGATCAACACTCAGGTCCAGCCCTTCAAGGCCAACGCCTATCGCAACGGTGAATTCATCGAAGTGACGGACGCGGACCTGAAGGGCAAGTGGTCGGTCCTGATCTTCATGCCGGCCGCCTTCACCTTCAACTGCCCGACCGAAGTGGAAGACGCCGCCGAACACTATGCCGAGTTCCAGAAGATCGGCGCCGAGGTCTACATCGTCACCACCGATACCCATTTCTCGCACAAGGTGTGGCACGAAACCTCCCCGGCGGTGGGTAAGGCCCGCTTCCCGCTGGTCGGCGATCCGACCCACCAGCTGACCCGCGCTTTCGGTGTACACATCGAGCACGAAGGCTTGGCCCTGCGCGGCACCTTCGTCATCAATCCGGAAGGCGTGATCAAGACCGTCGAAATCCACGACAACGCCATCGCCCGTGACGTCACCGAGACCCTGCGCAAGCTCAAGGCCGCACAGTTCGTCGCCTCGCACCCGGGTGAGGTGTGCCCGGCCAAGTGGAAGGAAGGCGAGAAGACCTTGAAGCCGTCGCTGGATCTGGTCGGCAAGATCTAAACCCGTCCACTCCCATCTCCGCCGCGCTGGCGGGGGTGGGGGTGAACCGCAGACGGTAGCGCATCGTGCCTGTCGGCTGCGGTTCACCCCTCCTCACAGTTGTCTGACGACCGGCTGCCCATACGGCAGTCGCGTCTCCCTCTCGCTTTGCCCAACGTCAGGAGTCCGCCATGTTGGATACCGATCTGAAAACGCAGTTGCAAGCCTATCTGGAGCGGGTCGTGCGGCCCATCCATATCGCCGCCTCGGTGGACGATGGCGCCAAATCGCGCGAGATGCTCGATCTGCTCGAAGAACTGGTGCTGCTCTCGGACAAGATCACCCTGGACGTGCATCGCGACAGCGACGAGCGCACGCCCTCCTTCGCACTCAACAGCCCGGGTCAGGACATCCACCTGCGCTTTGCCGGGCTGCCGATGGGCCATGAATTCACCTCGCTGGTACTGGCGCTGTTGCAGGTCGGCGGACATCCGTCCAAGGCCACCACCGAGCTGATCGAGCAGGTACGTCAACTGCCTGGCCAATACCGTTTCGAAACCTATTTCTCGCTGTCCTGCCAGAACTGCCCGGACGTCGTGCAGGCGCTGAACCTGGCCGCGGTGCTGAACCCGAACATCCAGCACGTGGCCATCGATGGCGCGCTGTTCCAGGACGAGGTCCAAGCACGGCAGATCATGTCGGTGCCCACCGTCTACCTCAACGGCGAAGTGTTCGACCAGGGCCGCATGAGCCTGGAGCAAATCGTCGCCAAGCTCGACACCGGCGCGGCCAAGCGCGAGGCGGCGGCGATCGCGGCGAAAGCACCATTCGAGGTGTTGGTGGTCGGCGGCGGCCCGGCCGGCGCGGCGGCGGCGATCTACGCCGCACGCAAGGGCATCCGCACGGGCGTGGCGGCCGAGCGGTTCGGCGGTCAGGTGCTGGACACCATGGCCATCGAAAACTTCATTTCGGTGCAGGAAACCGAAGGCCCGAAGATGGCCGCGGCACTGGAACAACATGTGCGCCAGTACGACGTGGACATCATGAGCCTGCAACGCGCCGAGCAATTGATTCCGGCCGGAGCCGACGGCCTGGTCGAGATCAAACTGGCCAATGGCGCGTCGCTGAAGAGCCGCACGGTGATCCTGTCCACCGGCGCGCGCTGGCGGCAAATGAACGTGCCGGGCGAGGAGCAGTATCGCAACAAGGGCGTGGCCTACTGCCCGCACTGCGATGGCCCGCTATTCAAGGGCAAGCGCGTCGCGGTGATCGGCGGTGGCAACTCCGGCGTGGAAGCGGCGATCGATCTGGCCGGCATCGTCAGCCACGTCACCCTGGTCGAATTCGACAGCAAGCTGCGCGCCGACGACGTCCTGCAGCGCAAGCTGCGCAGCCTGGGCAACGTGGACATCATCGTCAACGCGCAGAGCACCGAGGTGCTCGGCGACGGCCAGAAGGTCACCGGCCTGATGTACAAAGACCGTGTCGGCAACACGGTGCATCACGTGGCGCTGGAAGGCATCTTCGTGCAGATCGGGTTGCTGCCCAACACCGAATGGCTGCAAGGCACGGTCGCCTTGTCGCCACGCGGCGAAATCGTGGTCGACGAACGCGGCCAGACCTCGCTGCCAGGCGTGTTCGCCGCTGGCGACGCGACCACGGTGCCGTACAAGCAGATCATCATCGCCATGGGCGAAGGCTCCAAGGCGGCACTGAGTGCGTTCGACCACCTGATCCGCCACAGCGCTCCAGTCGCCAACGGCATCGCCGAGGCGGCTTGATGCCTTGACACCGCCTCCCACACGGCGCGGGGCTATGCTATCGCTCTGCGCCGTCTCTCCGCCGTGCGTGCCCAAGGAACTTGCCGATGAACCTGCGTGATCTCAAATACCTGGTAGCGCTGGCCGATCACAAGCATTTCGGTCGCGCCGCCGCCGCCTGCTTCGTCAGCCAACCGACACTGTCCACACAGATCAAGAAACTCGAAGACGAACTCGGCGTGCCGCTCGTGGAGCGTGCGCCACGCAAGGTCATGCTGACCCCGGCAGGGCGCGAGGCAGCCAGCCGTGCGCGCAGCATCGTCGCGGAAGTCGAGCAGATGAAAGAAGCGGCGCGGCGCAGCCAGGATCCGGAGGCCGGCACGGTACGCCTGGGCATTTTCCCGACCCTGGGACCGTACCTGTTACCGCACGTGATCCCGAAGGTGCGCGCACGCTTCCCGCATCTGGAACTGCTGTTGATCGAAGAAAAGAGCGACGTGCTGCTAAGCCGTCTGCGCGAGGGACGCCTGGACGCGGCTCTGCTGGCACTGCCACTGCACGATGAGCAGTTGCATGCCGAATTCCTCTTCGAGGAGCCCTTCGTGCTGGCAGTCTCGGACCCGCATCCACTGGCCGAACAACAAGCGCCACTCACCCTGGATGCACTGCACTCGCAACGCCTGCTGTTGCTCGAAGACGGACACTGCCTGCGCGATCAGGCACTGGACATATGCCATCTCTCCGGAGCCACGGAAAAAGCCGAATTCCAGGCCACCAGCCTGGAAACGCTGCGACAAATGGTCGCCGCCAATGTCGGCGTGACCCTGCTGCCGTTGCTGGCGGTACAGCCGCCGGTGGCCAACCCGTCCAACATCCGCCTGCTCAATTTCGATCCCAGTTGTGGACCGAGCCGCCGCATCGCCATGCTGTGGCGACGCAGTTCGGCGATGAGCGATTTCCTGCAACAACTGGCGCAACTGTTCAAAACGTTGCCGCAGGAGTTGTTCGTACTGGCACCGCAGACGCACGCGGCGGCACCGCGGCAAGCCATCACCTGAGCGGCCAGCCTCGCGCGCGCAGCAGACTGGCATCGCATCGATGCCGACGTGTCTGTAAACAACCTCGCACGCACAGCCGCATCACGCTGCAACATCGCGCGGAATAGTGCTCTGCCAAGCCTGAATTTTGGTCGCGCCATCGTCACCGAGACGCACCCACCAAACGCCCGCGATCGCGGCCTGTCACCGCGATGAAGAACTTCACCGGCGACAATACCCGCGCAGCGCGTTAACGTAGCAGGTCATACGCTTTCTTCTGACTTGTATCGAGAGTGACCGATGACCTCTTCCGCTTCCTCCAAACTGGCCCAGTTGCGCGAATTGTCCGTGGTCGTGGCCGATACCGGCGACTACGACGCGATCAAGCGACTCAAGCCGGTGGACTGCACCACCAACCCAACCCTGGTGAAAAAGGCACTGGACCTGCCGGTCTATGCCGACCTGATCGACGAGGCACTGGCCTGGGCCCGCCGCCAGAATGACGAACCTGCCGCCCTGGTCGACGAAATCGCCGACCGCCTGACCATCGGCGTCGGCAGCCGACTCAGCACGCTGGTGCCCGGTCGCGTGTCCACCGAAGTGGACGCCGACCTCGCCCACGACACCGCCGCCACGATCGCCAAGGCGCATAAATTCATCGCCATGTATGCCGAGCGCGGCATCGCCAAGGAACGGATCCTGATCAAGGTCGCCGCCACTTGGGAAGGTATCGAAGCAGCGCGGCAATTGCAGAAGGACGGGATCGACTGCAACCTGACCCTGATCTTCAACCGCACCCAAGCGCTGGCCTGCGCCGAAGCCGGGGCGTTCCTGATCTCGCCCTTCGTCGGCCGCATCCTCGACTGGTACGTGGCCCAGGGCCAGACCCCGGCCAGCATCGACGAGGACCCGGGCGTGCAGTTCGTGCGCGGCGTCTATACCGAATTCAAACGGCGCGGCTCGCCGACCGTGGTCATGGGTGCCTCGTTCCGTTCCACCGCGCAGATCGAAGCGCTGGCCGGTTGCGACCGCTTGACCATCTCGCCGGACCTACTGGAAAAACTCGACGCCGACCACGGGCCACTGCCGCGCAAGCTCTCCCCCGGCCAGGCCGATGGTGTCAGCGTATCGCTGATCGACGCGCAACGCTTCGCCGCGGACCTGGCCGCCGATCCAATGGCGACCGAGAAGCTGACCAGCGGCATCGACACCTTCGCCAAGGATCTGCAAGCGCTACGCGAGACGATTCGGCAGAAGTTGGCCGGCTGAGCCTGCTGCCCGCTGGGCGATAAGCGCGAAGCAAACGCCACTTCCGTTTGCTTCGCGCTCAACACGGTCGATCGCATCGTCCACGTCGTCGACCAGGCCCAGCGGCATTGCGATGGTGCTCGACGCACAAGGACGAATCCAACATTGCGCAAGCCCGCACCTCGCTCACCAATGAAGCGGACGCTCAGACTTCAAGATCAAGCGGACAACTGACGCCGGTCCCGCCCAGGCCGCAGTAGCCCCCCGGATTCTTTGCCAGATACTGCTGGTGTTCGTCCTCGGCGTAATAGAACGGCGGCGCCGGCACACGAATCTCGGTCGTGATCGCGCCATAGCCGGCCGCATGCAGCCGCTGCTGATAGGCATCGCGACTGGCGATTGCCGCATCGTACTGTTCCTGCGTGGCGCAATAGATCGCCGAGCGGTACTGCGTTCCAAGGTCGTTGCCCTGGCGCATGCCCTGAGTCGGATCGTGGCTTTGCCAGAAGGTCTGCAGCAACTGCGCGAAGGTCGCCACCTGGGGATCGAACACCACCAACACCGCCTCGGTGTGGCCAGTCTGCCCAGAACACACCTCGTGGTATGTCGGATGCGGGGTCTGTCCACCGGCATAGCCCACCGCCGTGGTGAACACGCCTGGCAGCGACCAGAAGGCACGCTCGGCGCCCCAGAAGCAACCAAGGCCGAACTGCACCCGCTGCAGACCAGCGAACACATCGCGCAGCGGATGCGCGTTGACGAAATGACGGTTGTGCAGCGGCAGCGGTTCCGTCCGCCCGGGCAAGCTCTCGCCCGGGCGCGGCAGGCGCTGCTTGAAGGCACCGATTCCCAACATGAGGCGAACTCCTGACAGAAGGCGATACCACTTGGATGGCGCTGGAGGGAGTGGCTTTCAAGGCGCGATGGCCGGGCTGTGAGATGCACACAGGCCGACGCCGCCATGGATCAGGCGCGGCAGGTCTCCTGCCGTGGGTTCGGCCCACTTACATCGCTCGCGTCACCTGCCCGCCCAGGCCCAATGCCATCAACACTTCCTGCGCCTTTTCGAGCAGCTCATCGGCCACACACACCTGCACTACGCCGAACGGCAACTCGCCAGCACCGCCAAGCAGCGCTTCACCGAATACGAAGGCGACGATGCCGGCATCCTCCAACGCATGCTTGGCCAGATGCGCATCGATCAGGTGCTGGGCGCGATAGGCGATCTGCATCTGCGGCCCTCAGCGGTCCAGACAGCATCCAGGGGCAACCTGGAGCAACGGCAGACGGATCGGTAGCGGGCGCAGGCGCAGGCATACCGACCCGCAGGAGAGCATGCCGCCAGCGGCAGAAGAACAAGACGGCATGCGGGCATCTTTCAGATGGGCTGATCCGCAGCCTACGCGCACAGACAGCCCCGCGCTAGCCTAGGCCAACTCAAGCGGCGCTTTACTTATAAACTTGCGCTTTACTGATTCGCTGAAGCGCGCATGTCCGAGACCACCACCACCGACGCCACCGCCCCGGTCGAGAAGAAAGACTTCATCCGCCAGATCGTCCGCGAGGACCTGGCCAGCGGCAAACACGCCTCCATCCGCACCCGCTTCCCGCCCGAACCCAATGGCTACCTGCACATCGGCCACGCCAAGGCGATCTGCCTGGATTTCGGCATCGCCGCCGAGTTCGCCGGGCGCTGTAACCTGCGCCTGGACGACACCAATCCGGCCAAGGAAGATCCCGAATTCGTCGCCGCGATCCAGGACGACGTGCGCTGGCTGGGCTTCACGTGGGCCGAACTGCGCCATGCCTCGGACTACTTCGAGGTGTACTACCTGGCCGCAGAGAAGTTGATTGGGGACGGCCACGCGTTCGTGTGCGATCTATCTGCCGAGCAAGTGCGCGAGTATCGCGGCACGCTCACCGAGCCGGGCCGTCATTCGCCCTACCGCGAGCGCAGCATCGAGGAGAACCTGGACCTGTTCCGGCGCATGCGCGCTGGCGAATTTCCGGATGGCACCTGCACCCTGCGCGCCAAGATCGACATGGCCAGCGGCAACATCAATCTGCGCGACCCGGCGCTATATCGAATCAAACACGTCGAACACCAGAACACCGGCAACGCCTGGCCGATCTACCCGATGTACGACTTCGCCCATGCCCTGGGCGATGCGATCGAAGGCATCACCCACTCGCTGTGCACGCTGGAGTTCGAGGACCACCGGCCGCTGTACGACTGGTGCGTGGACAAGGTCGATCTGGCCGGGCACCCGGACCTGCTGCAACCACTGCTGGCCAAGGGACTGCCGCGCGAGGCGAGCAAACCACGGCAGATCGAGTTCTCGCGCCTGAACATCAACTACACGGTGATGAGCAAGCGCAAACTCACCCAACTCGTCACTGAAGGTCTGGTCGATGGCTGGGACGATCCGCGCATGTACACGCTGCAGGGTTTACGTCGACGCGGCTATACACCCGCCGCACTGCGCCTGCTGGTGGAGCGTGTCGGCATCAGCAAGCAGAACTCGGTGATCGACTTCGCGGTGCTGGAAGGCTGCCTGCGCGAAGACCTTGACGCCCATGCCCCACGGCGCATGGCGGTGATCGACCCGCTCAAACTGGTACTGAGCAACTTGCCGGACAACCACCGCGAAACCCTGACGTTCTCCAACCACCCCAAGGACGATAGCTTCGGTACGCGCGAGGTGCCGTTCTCGCGCGAAGTGTGGATCGAGCGCGAGGATTTCGCCGAGGTTCCGCCTAAAGGCTGGAAGCGGCTGGTGCCCGGCGGCGAAGTGCGTCTGCGCGGTGCGGGGATCGCCCGCGTCGACGAAGTGATCAAGAACGCCGCTGGCGAAATCGTCGAACTGCGCGGCTGGCTCGATCCGGACTCGCGCCCCGGGATGGAAGGCGCCAATCGCAAGGTCAAGGGCACCCTGCACTGGGTCAGCGCCGCGCATGCGGTGGAGGCCGAAATCCGTCTGTACGACCGCCTGTTCTCGGTGGAAAAGCCCGACGACGAATCCGACGGCAAGAGCTACCGCGACCACCTCAACCCGCACTCCAAGCGCAGCGTGCGCGGCTACGTCGAACCCGCCGCAGCACATGCCGCACCGGAGCAAGCGTTCCAGTTCGAGCGCAGCGGCTACTTCGTCGCCGACCGCCACGATCACCGCGCCGAAATGCCGGTGTTCAACCGCAGCGTGACGCTGCGCGACACCTGGAACAGCGGCCAGGACGGTACCTGAAACCACACGCGCGGTTCGCCGCGCCCCTGATCGTCGAATGCCACTGCGGCATTCGACGATTCCTCGCCCGTGAAGCCAAGCTGGGTTAAGCCAGACGCTCTAGACTGCGAATCACACTCCTACAGGAATCGTCCCATGAACGTGATCCTGCGCAGTGCCTGTAGCGGTCTTGCCCTGATGGCGCTGCTGGCCGGCTGCAAACCCGCCAACGACGCCTCCACCACAGCGTCCTCGACAACCCCCAGCACTACGGCCACCGGCAAGTGCGACAAGGTTCCCGACCATCCCTACGACCTGCCCGCAGGGCGCCTCGATGAAGTCTCACAACAACTGGCCCACGCCACCGGCTGCATGATCGTCTACCGCGATACCACACTGGCGCCGGTGTCGGTCAATGCCGTGAAGGGGCAGATCAGCATCCGCCAAGCGATGCACCAGGCAGTGGACGGCACTGCGCTCAGGATCGAGCAGGAACAAGCGGACACGATTCAGGTCGGACGCCACTGACCCTCGCGACGTTGCCATGCGGGCACCGTCAGGCGATTGAATCGTCCATCAGGCTTCCCAGACATCTTCCGTGATGCGCAGGCAGATTCACCACCGTGCCAACACCATCCACAACGGCGCAACGTTTGTGCATCGCCTGACGCGCCTAACATCGCACTGATCTGTGCCGCCGCCGCGCACATCGCCTGCATCGCCACCTGCGTATCCATCTGCTGCGCACGGCATTGGATGAACGCAACGGTGAGCGTATAGCGTGCGCTACCGTCGCGGCGTGACCGAGCAGCGCGTCGGGACTGGTCGGCTCCTGGATTCAGGCGATGTCGCATCAAGCCGCGTCAGCGGGCGTCGCGCGGATGGGCGACCACGCGCTGGCGCTGCTGGCCCAGACCTTCGATCCCCAGTTCCATGACGTCGCCCGGCTTCAGGTAGACCGGCGGCTTCTGACCCGACCCCACACCCGGCGGCGTGCCGGTGCTGATCACATCGCCAGGCATCAACGTCATGTAGCGGCTGATGTGACTGACCAGCTCGGCCACACCGAACACCATCGTGCGGGTGCTGCCGTTTTGGTAACGGTGGCCGTTGACCTCCAACCACATCGACAGGTTCTGCGGGTTGGGGATCTCATCGCGGGTGACCAGCCATGGGCCGATCGGGCCGAAGGTGTCGGCACTCTTGCCCTTGACCCACTGGCCGCCGTGTTCGAGCTGGAACTCGCGCTCGGACAGGTCGTTGATCACCGCATAGCCAGCGACGTGATCCAGCGCCTGCTCCACGCTGACATCCCGTGCCACATCGCCGATCACCACACCCAATTCCACTTCCCAATCGCTCTTCACCGAGCCGCGCGGGATGATCACCGTGTCGTTGGGGCCGCACACCGCCGTGGTGGCCTTCATGAACAGGATCGGCATCTTGGGCACTTCCATGCCGGATTCGGCGGCATGGTCGGCATAGTTCAGGCCGACGCAGATGAACTTGCCGATGCGGCCGACCGCCGCGCCGTAACGCGGTGCGCCGTCGATGATCGGCAACGTCGCGACATCCAGCGCGCGCAGCTTGTCCAGGCCGGCACGGGTGAGGTGCTCGCCAGCGACATCGTCAATCACACCGCGCAAATCGCGGATATGGCCTTCGCCATCGATCAAGCCAGGGATTTCCTGGCCTGGGGAACCAATGCGTACAAGTTTCATGCAGGTGTCCTATGTAGAAAGAACATCAGTTGGACCAACCACCATCGATGATGTGGGTCTGGCCAGTGGTGAACGACGATTCGTCAGAAGCCAGGTAGACCACCAACTGCGCAATCTCGCCCGGGTCACCCAGAAGGCCCATCGGCTGACGGTCGGTAAAGCGCTTCCACACCGCCTGTTCATCGCCGCCCAATGCCTTGACGCGCTCGCCCAGCGATGGGGTCTTGATAGTACCTGGACAAATCGCATTGCAACGTACGCCCTTGGCAACGTAGTCGGCACCGGCGGCGCTCATCAGGCAGCGCTTACCATGTAGCCGGCCGCTCATGCGCAGCTCCCTGGGATGAACGATGACATGGCCATGGTGCAGTACTCCTGCTGGTGCGGGACACAATCGGATCGGAAAGACGATCAACACGCGCGCCGCACAGCAGACAGTCATCAGCGAATGCGGAAACCCATCGTCGCCTCCACCGCCTGTTGCCAGCCCGCGTACAACGCCTCGCGACGCTCGGCCGGCATCGTCGGTTCGAAGCGGCGGTCCACCGCCCAATGCTGTGCGATCTCGCTGCGATCCTTCCAGAATCCCGTCGCCAAGCCCGCCAGGTAAGCAGCGCCCAGCGCGGTGGTCTCGGCCACCTCCGGGCGCAACACCGGCACATCGAGGATGTCGCTCTGGAATTGGGCCATGAAATCGTTGGCGATCGCACCGCCATCGGCGCGCAGCTCCTTCAACTTGATACCGGCATCGCTCTGCATCGCCGTCAACACGTCGCGGGTCTGGTAGGCCATCGATTCGATCGCGGCACGAATGAAGTGTTCTTTTGTGGTACCACGGGTCAGGCCGAACACCGCGCCACGGATGTCGCTGCGCCAGTATGGCGCCCCTAGGCCAACGAAGGCCGGTACGAAGTACACGCCATCGTTGTCACCAACGCGCTCGGCATAGGCCTGCGAATCGCTGGCTTTGCCGAACATGCGCAGCCCATCGCGTAACCATTGCACCACCGAACCGGCGACGAAAATCGCCCCCTCCAACGCGTACTCCACCTTGCCGTCCACGCCCCAGGCGATGGTGGTGAGCAGGCCATTGTTCGACGCCACGGCCTTTTCACCCGTGTGCATCAGCATGAAACAGCCGGTGCCGTAGGTGTTTTTCGCCATGCCCGGCTCGAAACAGGCCTGGCCGAACAATGCCGCCTGTTGATCGCCGGCGATCCCCGCAATCGGCACGGCGTGGCCGTAAAAATACTGGCCCTGCGTACTGCCGTAGATTTCGCTGGACGAGCACACCTGCGGCAACATCGATGCCGGGATGTCGAGCATACGCAGCAGGTCTTCATCCCAGCGCAGCGCATGAATGTCGTACAGCAGGGTGCGCGAGGCATTGGTGTAATCGGTCACGTGCGCCTTGCCCCCGGTGAGGTTCCAGATCAACCAACTGTCGATGGTGCCGAACGCCAGTTCGCCGCGCTGCGCGCGTGCGCGTGCGCCTTCGACATGGTCGAGGATCCACTTGATCTTGGTGCCGGAAAAATACGCATCGATCAGCAACCCGGTCTTGGCCCGCACCATGTCCTCATGACCATCGGCCTTGAGTTGATCGCAGATGTCCTTGGTCTGCCGCGACTGCCAGACGATGGCGTTGTAGATCGGCTGGCCAGTGGCACGGTCCCACACCACCGCGGTCTCACGCTGGTTGGTGATGCCGATACCGGCGATCGCACTGGCGTCCACCTGATGGTTGTTCAACAACTCGGTGATCGTGGTGTAGACGCTGGTCATGATCTCGCGCGGGTTGTGTTCGACCCAGCCCGGCTGCGGAAAAATCTGCGTGAACTCACGCTGGGCCATGGCGACGCTGCGGCCATGGCGGTCGAACAGGATCACGCGCGAACTGGTGGTACCTTGATCGATGGCCAGGATGAATTGCTTCTCCATCGGTGACTCCTGCAAGACATGCGGCGCGCGGCATGGCGGCGCCGACGGGGAACGGATCGCGCATGTGGCGCGTGGCGAAAAATAGCATCGGCCCTAGTGACGGCGCGCGGCGACATCCTCTTCCTGCGCTCTCAGCCGCGCCGGCAGGAACGGGTAGATCAACACCTGGTACGCGGCACCGCCGATCACACCACCGATCAACGGGCCGACAATCGGGATCCACCAGTAATGGCCGGCGGCAGGAAACGCCGAGGCATCCCAGCCGGCGAAATAGGCGAACAGGCGTGGTCCGAGGTCACGCGCCGGGTTGATTGCCCACGCCTCCAGATAGCCCATCGAGGCACCGATGGTCGCCACCAGCAGGCCGATGATCAATGCGCCGGAATTGGCGCTTGGCGCAGCGTCGTTGTAGCGCTCGGTGATGGCAAAGATGCCGAATATCAGCAACGCGGTCAGGATGATCTGATCGCACAGCGCATGCAGCGGCGTGATCGCCAAGCCCGGCGCGGTGAAGAACACGCCGGCCGCGCCACCATCGGCACGGGTCAGATGCTGCACCTGGTTGTAGTGGTCGATCACTGGCGCGAACAACAAATACACGATGCCGGCGCCAAGGAACGCACCGAGTACCTGCGCCGCACAGTAAGGCACGACCTTGCGCCATGGAAAACCACGAAACAGCGCCAATGCCAGCGTCACCGCCGGGTTGGCGTGGGTACCGGATACCGAGCCGGTAACGTAGATCGCGATGGTCACCGCCAAGCCCCAGGCGATGCAGACACCCCAATAGGCGTGCTGATATGGACTGGGGTCGTACAGCACGTACATACACGCCACCGAGCAGCCGAACGCGATGATGATCAGCATCGCGATCGCTTCGGAGATCAGTTCGCCCACCCATTGCCGGCTCATGCGCGCGACTCCCGAATGGCCAATGTACTGCCTGTCGATGTACTCATATTTTCCACCCTCCACGGTGACGTTCAGATGTCTGCGCTGCGGTGGGAACCGCACTTACTCGCCATTGCTGTGCGCCTCCCACCGCACACCCTCCCGCAATGGCGACGACACCGGCGTCATGAGTGCGCTGACGCCAGCCTGGTCTGGCCCTGTTGCAAATAAGCACTCAGACGCTGGCGGCCACTCGCATCGATGCGCAGGCCAAGCTTGCTGCGTCGCCATAGCAGGTCGTCGGCTTCGACCACCCATTCGTATTCGCGCACATAATCCACTTCCGCCTGGTACAGATCGGCACCGAAATGCTCGCCCAACTGCTGCTGCGAAGTCGTCGCGCCGAGCAACACGCTGGCACGGGTGCCGTAATTGCGCGCCAGCCGCTGCGCAGTGGCCTCGGCCAGCCATGGCCGGGCCGTGCGCAACTCCCGCGCCAACGCATCGATATCGGCGCGCTCGCCGCCCGGTAACGGTGCGCCGTGCGCGGTCCACGCTGGCGCCTTGTGTCCGGCGTGTGCGGTCAGCCGGTCCACCGCTTCTTCGGCCAGCTTGCGGTAGGTGGTGAGCTTGCCACCGAACACGTTAAGCAAGGCGGCACCATCACGCGTATCCAGTTCCAGCAGGTAATCGCGGGTGACCTCTGCGGCGTTGTCCTGGGCATCGTCGAGCAGCGGGCGCACGCCGCTGTAGCTCCACACCACATCATCCGGGGCAATCTGCTTGCGAAAATATCGGTTGGCCGCCGCGCAAAGGTAATGCGTCTCCTCGGCATCGATGCGCGGCGCAGCCGGATCGGCGCGGTAATCCACATCGGTGGTGCCGATCAAGGTGTAGTCCTGCTCATAGGGAATGGCGAACACGATGCGTCGGTCGGGCTGCTGGAAGATGTAAGCATGGTCGTGGTCGAACAACCGCGGGACCACGAGATGGCTGCCCTTCACCAAGCGCAAGGCATGGTCGTGCCCGATCTGCACCACCTCATCCAGAAACTGCACCGCCCACGGCCCGGCGGCATTGACCAGGGCACGCGCCTGCACCTGCTCACCGCGACCGTCCGCGAACTGCAGCCCGACGTGCCATGCACCGTCCACGCGCCGCGCACTGACGCAGCGGGTACGGGTGAGGATACGTGCGCCGCGTTGCGCCGCATCCATCGCATTGAGCACCACCAGCCGCGCATCCTGCACCCAGGCATCGGAATAGACGAACCCCGTGCGGAACTCCTCTCGCAACGGCGCGCCCATCGGATGCGTGCGTAGCGCCACACGCCGCGAACCGGGCAAGGTACGGCGACCTCGACCAAGATGGTCGTACAGGAACAGGCCCGCACGCAGCATCCACGCCGGACGCAAATGCGGCTGATGCGGCAGCAGAAAGCGCAGCGGCCAGATAATGTGCGGCGCCAGCCGGAGTAACACCTCGCGTTCTGCAAGCGCTTTGCCGACCAGGGCGAATTCGTACTGCTCCAGATAGCGCAGTCCACCGTGGATCAGCTTGGTGCTGGCGCTGGAGGTATGTGCGGCCAGATCGTCGCGCTCGCACAGGCACACCGACAGCCCCCGACCCACCGCATCGCGAGCGATGCCAACGCCATTGATGCCACCACCGATCACCACGACATCGTAAGTCTCACGCATTGCCGACTCCGAAGAGGTCGCGTCCCGGATCAAGCGCGCCACCTGAAGCAGGACCAAAGACGAAAAGATCGCAATCGCAAACCCGTGCCTGCGAACATATCACGCCACACCGCAACGCGACCTCTATGGCATCGCGCACGCCACTTGAATGGGAGGCAACCTGGAGCGCGTCACTACAGCGGTGCACACCTCGACGCATCCCAGGTAGCGTCACACTCACTTCAAGCTGCATCGCACGCTCTAGACTACGCACCCCACCCAAGACAACGGCACTCCCCCAATCGGCCATGCTCAACAACGACATCCTGCGCTCCATCCGTTACATGCTCGATCTGAGCGACCAGAAGATCGTGGACATCGTGCAACTCGCCAACCCGGCGTTTCCCATCGAAAAAGCACAGATTCCCGCTTGGCTGAAGAAAGAAGACGAAGCAGGCTTCGTCGAATGCCAAGATGCGGTCCTGGCGCATTTCCTTGACGGACTGGTATTCCATTACCGTGGCCGCGACGAGCGCCTGCCACCGCGCCCGGTGGAATCGCGCATCACCAACAACGTGGTGCTGAAGAAGCTGCGGGTGACGTTTCAACTCAAGGACCTGGACATGCACCAGATCTTCGACGCCGCTGGCATGCCGGTATCCAAGCCGGAGCTATCGGCGCTGTTCCGGCAGCCGGAGCACAAGAATTTCCGCCTGTGCGGGGATCAGCTACTGCGCAACTTCCTGAAGGGTCTCACCCTGCGCCTGCGCCCAGCCGGCTGAGCGCGGCCAGGCATGCACAGCACCGGCCAGAGCGGTTCCAGCGGCGATGCACGCCCCGCCCACAGCGATTCGGTCTAGGATGCGCCAGTTCCGCCACCAGGCGGGCGCGGCCGCCCAGCGCGCAGTGCCTGCTTCCCGTTCCGTCTTGAGGCTTACATGAAACTAGAGGCGCTGTTCGACCAGTTGCACACCCTGCCGACCATTCCCCAGGTGGCGCAGGACCTGATCCTGCAATTCGATTCCCCCGGCACCAGCCTGGATGCGGTTGCGCGCAACATCGAGCGGGATCCGGTGATCGCAGCCAAGGTACTGCGTCTGGCCAATTCGGCCCGTTTTCGCGGCGCACGCGATTCGACCACGGTGGAAGACGCCGCGCTGCGCCTGGGTTTCAACACCCTGCGCACGCTGGTGCTGGCCTCCTCGATGACCGGCGCATTCCAGGCCCCCGCGCATTTCGACCTGCGCGGGTTCTGGCTGCATAGCTTCGAGGTCGCCGGGGTCTGTCGGTTGCTGGCACGGCAGAAGGGCCTGGACCCGGAAACCGCCTTCACCTGCGGGATGATGCACAACATCGGCGAACTGCTGATCCAGACCGGCGCGCCGAGCTATGCCGCACAACTGCACCCGGGCAGCTCATCCAGCGGCCGTGCAGCCGACGAAACCGTCCAACTGGGCTTCGGCTATCCCGAAGTGGGCGCGGAACTAGCGCGGCGCTGGCAGTTGCCGCAGGTGATCCAGACCGCCATCGCCTACCAGGCACACCCGTTGCAGGCACCAGAAGGCGAACCGATGCCGCGCGTGGTCGCACAAGCCGCGCTGGTCGCCGATGCCCTGAGGCGCTACGGCGGCGCGACCGACGAAGCACGCCAAGCGGTCACTGGGCCACTGTTGGAAGAGGTGGACCTGGACGCACTGTTCGCCGCCCTGCCCGAGGTGATCGAGGCCGACCGCGCCTTTACCGAAATGCTGCGCTGAGCACGGCCAAGACAACGTCCCGACTCGCTGTCGGGCATGCGCGCACGTCAGCAACCCAGCAACGCGCGGACGCCGCGCGCACCTGAGCTGGCACACCGCCATCGAAGCAAGCACGTCGGTGTCGGCTACCATCGCAGCGGTCGTGCGCGACCGACCGCCTCCTTGAGTTCCGCTTGCCCATGCCCACCGACGCTCCGCTTCGCTCTACCGCCGCCCCCCTCCTCGGGCGCGTGCGCATCGCTTTCAAACTCGCCGCCTGCGTGCTGGCCAGCCTGCTGCTGATGCCGCCGCAATGGTTACTGATGCATTTCATCCGTGGACGTGGTGCGTTCGTGCTGCCACGGCTTTGGTTCACCTGCCTGCGCCAAGCGCTGCGTCTTCGCATCGAGGTCGTCGGCCAAGCACGCGCCGATGGCGGCACTTTGTTTGTCGGCAACCACCTCTCCCACTTCGACATCGTCGTGCTGGGCAGCCTGCTGCACGCACGCTTCATCGCCAAGAACGACATGGAACGCTGGCCCGGCATGCGCCACATTTGCGCAATGGCGCAGACCGTGTTCATCAGCCGTCGTCGGCAGGATGCGGCCGCCGTCACCGCCTCCGTCGCCGCGCAACTGCGTCCGGACCATGACCTGGTGCTATTCGCCGAGGGCACCACCTCCTCCGGCGAGTGCGTGGCGCCGTTCAAATCCAGTCTGTTCTCGCTATTCCTGGACGCGGACGCGAACACACCGCGCTGGACCTTGCAACCGTTCACGCTGGAACTGCGCAGCGTGGACGGCCAACCACTGACACAGGGCGGCAATCGCGATGCGTATGCGTTCTACGGCACGATGCAGGCCGGCGCACACGTAGCGCAGTTCCTGCGCCTGTCCGGTGCAGTGGTACGAGTGACCTTCCACACGCCGATCGCGCTGGCGCCAGGCAGCGACCGCAAGGCGTTGGCCGCGCATCTGCACGGTATCGTGTCGTCGGCGCTCACCGCACCGAGTCACCCGGTCACGCCATAACCTCCCTCTCTCCCGTGCACGGGAGAGAGGATGCAACACGACGGCTTACTTCTTTGCCCGGCTGGCGGCGACCTTCTTGCCCGCGCTCTTGCGTACAGCGGTCTTCTTCGCCGTGGCGCTCTTCTTGGCGACCTTGGCGACAGTCTTCTTGACCGCCTTCGCCACCTTCTTGACCGCCTTTTTGGCGACGACTTTCTTCGCGGCCACTTTCTTCACTGCTTTCTTGACCGCGACCTTCTTCGCGGCAACCTTCTTGACCGCCTTCTTCGGCGCGGCCTTTTTAGCGGTCACCTTCTTCGCCGGAGCCTTTTTGGCAACGGCCTTCTTTGCCGCCGCCTTCTTTGCGGGAGCCTTTTTGACCGCCGCCTTCTTGGTGGTCTTCTTGACCGCCTTCTTCAGCGCGGCGGCTTCGGATTGGGCGCTGGCCTTGGCCGCTTCCAGCTTCTTGCGCGCATTGGCAACGGTCTTCTTGACCGCCTTGCCGGCCTTCTCGGCACGCTTGGCGACGGCCTTCTCGGCCTGCTTCACCGCCTTACGGGTCTTGGCGACTTGGTCCTGCACACGCTTTTGCACGTTCTCAGCGGTGTGCTTGACGCTGGCGACGGCCTCGCTGGGAGTCGCCGCGATGGTCTCACCCACGTTGGTGGCGGTTTCTTTCATGTTCTCGGCGACTTGCGTCAGCGTCGCCGTTACTCCATTGCCATTGCTCATAAAACCCTCCTCAGGTTGTCGGTGTTTGATACCACACGGGCGATGCTATACCGATTGCAGCAAAGCGGGGAGCCAACGCGGGCGACATGTCGCGGATGGTCGACAAACGCGCGCCATCGCGGCAGGCGACCACCTTGCCCTGCGTCGTACGCAGGCACGCAGACGTCGCCTGCACGACTGAATCCGAGCACTCAACGAGGAGCACCCTGGTCGCCGTGCCATCGCCGCGCATTGCCTCCAGATACAGCGACCAAGATCGCGGCAAGCCAGCGCGGGGCAGACCGGCCCTCCACACAATCGACGGCATGATGACGATCACGGTCCACGCCGACGAGGTGGCGGCTTTTCACTGACAGTTAAACGCCGTGCGTTCATCTTGATTTATGCCATCAGGCGCCCATTTTCCCAATCCGTCTCCCGCGTTCCCCGGAATCCGACTCATGCGCCCGCTGCCCACGCTGCTGACCCTGACCGCCGCCGCTGCCTTCGGCGGTTTCGCTGCCACCGCGATCAACGCGCAATTGGACAATCGCGCCGATGCCGCGCCGACACCGGCGACGCGAACGGTGGCGAACACGGTCGCATTGCCGACATCCGTCGCCGGCACCCCGCTGCCATCGCTGGCGCCGATGCTGCAAACCGTCATGCCCGGCGTGGTCAGCATCAATACCAAGCAGGTGGTGCGGGTGCGCAACCCGTTCTTCAACGACCCATTCTTCCGCCGCCTGTTCCCGGACATTCCGCAGGAACGCATCAACGAGTCGCTGGGCTCGGGCGTCATCATCGATGCCAAGAACGGTTACGTGCTGACCAACCATCACGTGGTGGAAAACGCCGACGATGTGCAAGTGACCCTGGCCGATGGACGCAGCTTCAAAGCCGAATTCATGGGATCGGACGCGGACACCGACATCGCCTTGATCCGGATCAAAGCCGACAATCTCACCGACATCCGCCTGGGCGACAGCGACAAACTGCGCGTGGGTGATTTCGTCGCGGCGATCGGCAACCCATTCGGTTTCACCCAGACCGTGACCTCGGGCATCGTCTCGGCGATGGGACGCAACGGCATCCGCGGCCTGGGTTATCAGAACTTCATCCAGACCGATGCCTCGATCAACCCAGGCAACTCCGGCGGTGCACTGGTGGACCTGCGCGGCGAACTGATCGGGATCAACACCGCCAGCTTCAACCCGCAGGGCAGCATGGCCGGCAACATCGGGCTGGGTTTGGCGATTCCATCGAACCTGGCGCGCGCGGTGGTCGCGCAGTTGCTCAAGAACAACGGCGTGATGATCCGTGGCACGTTCGGCATCGAGACCCAGAACCTGACCGCGCAGATGGCGCAAGGGCTGGGCCTGCCCTCCCCGCGCGGCGCACTGGTGACACGAGTGCTGACGGGCTCGGCCGCCGCTGCGGCTGGACTGCAACCGGGCGACGTGGTGACCGGTGCCAACGGCGAACGTCTGGACAGCGCCGAGGCGCTACATAACTACGAAGGTCTGCAGCCGGTGGGCAGCACGGTGACGCTGGAAGTGCGCCGCGAGGGCAAACCATTGCAGCTCAAAATCGGCCTGAAGGAACAACCGCGCACGGTGAAAGGCGAATCGCTGGACCCGCGCCTGAGCGGCGCCACCTTCACCGATCTGCCCGAATCGCTGCGCCAGTCCGGCGTCTCCGGTGTGCTGATCGGCAACGTGGCGCGCGGCAGTCGCGCGGCGCAAAACGGCCTGGCCAGCGGCGATATCGTCGTCGCAGCCTCGGCTGGCGAGTTTGCCGACCTGGCCAGTTACCGCGCCAACTTCGCGCGCAAGCCAGCGCAACTGGTGCTGCGTGTGGTGCGCGGCGGCGTGCAGGCGGATTTGATGATGCAATGAGCCGGTCGCATTCGGGACAGGCGCGCGGCGCGGCGACTCTCCGCGTGCATAGCCGGTGCCGGTTCGCTGACATTTTTTATACCTTGGCGATGTTATATGTCGCCTATATTTTCAGCAGCGCCCGCCAGTGGCGGTCGGCGTGCTCCGCCCCCCGAAGGAGACATGTAGATGAATTCCAGCCCCACGAGCACCGATAACCTCAAGGACAACCTGAGCGAAGCCGGTGCGCATCTGAAGTCGGCCGCCAGCTACGCAGGCGAAGCGATCAAGGGCGCCGCCGGTGCCGCCAGCGAAGAGTTAAAACTGGGCAAAGCCAACGTCAAGGCCGAACTGTCCGACAGCGCACTGTCGGGACTGGCAGCGGCCGAATTCGGCGGGGCGGCGGCGAAAGAACAGGTGGATGCACTCATGGACAAGGGCCGCGACCTGATCGACAGCGCCGCCGAGCTGATCCGTGAGCGCCCGCTGGCCTCGTTCGGGGTGGCCTTCGCCGCCGGCTGGATCATCGCCAAACTGGCGCGCAGCGGCGGCGACAAGTAAGCCGCGTGGGCGAGGAGCAAGCCCGTGCCGGCACGTCCGACGGCGCTGCGGCGGAACCAGCGGCGGCAACGCCTTCGCTGGGGGAAGCGTTGGGCATGTTCAGCACAGCCAGTCGCGAAGGCTTGCACGCCACACTGCATACCGGCCGTGCCCTGCACCGGCTGGTGGCCGCCGATCTGGCCTTGGCCCGCGTCGCGCTGGTGCGAGCGTTGGTGTGGCTGACCGTTTCGGTGGCGTTCGGCGCCTCGGCCTGGATGCTGTTGATGAGCGCGTTGATCGCATTGCTGCATCGCATGGGCTGGTCGTGGCTGGCATCGATCACGACCACCGCGGGGGTCAGCCTCGTCGTGACCGCCCTCGGTGCCTGGCAGGCGTTGCGCTACATGGAGATGAGCAAACTCGACGCCACCCGACGCCAGCTTGCCAAACTGGGGATCGGCAACGGCGATGAGGACCACAACGACACGTCCATCCCAACCAGCAAGGCATCCGCATGAAGCTGGATCAATTGCAACACCGCGTCGCCCGCGCCGAAGCAGTGCTGGAAGGACGCCGGGAACAGGTGCGCACGCACTGGACCACGTTACGGCAGGGCTGGCACGAAGGCTGGACGCCACTGCGCATCGTCGTGGTCGGGCTGGGAACCGGCTTTCTGGTGGGCCGCGCCGAGCCGGTCGCGGCGCTCGGCAAACTCGGGGGCAAAATCGGCGGCACGCGCTGGCTACAAATGCTCAGCACGCTCTACAAACTGTTCAACGTGGTCACCGCCAAGACAAGCTCAGACGCTGCCGAGCGCACCGCAGACACGACGCAGGCGGCGGCGGACACTGAGCCCGCGGACGCCAGCGGCACGACCCGACACAGCGATGCGCCTGCCGCGCACGGACCGGACGCGCCCAACCCGACCGACACGACAGCGGCGCTGTCCGAGCCCTGAAACACCCCACGACCGCGCGACAACCAAGCGCTCGTCATACCGCGCCAGGCAGGATCGGCCTACACTGCGCTTCCTTTTCGAGGCCGGATGCCGCGGGTCTTACAACGCAGGCCAGGCCACCGTAGCGCAGATGCGATGAGTAACGTTCCCGATTCCGCGACCGACGACCGCGACGCGACGCGCGACGCCCTACCGCCGCCACACAACGCGCGGCCACGTGGCCCGGTGTCGCTGGTGGTGCTGGCGACGCTGGCCGTCGCATACACGCTATGGGCGGCACAACAGGTGATCCTGCCCGTCCTGCTGGCGGCCTTCTTCGCCCTGATCGGCAACCCGATCCTGCGCCTGCTGCGACGGCTCTACCTGCCACGCTTTCTGGCCGCGCTGGTCGTCCTGCTCTCGGGCATGGCGCTGGCGGCGGCGCTGACCCTGCAACTGGCCGGACCAGCCGCCGCCTGGGTGCAACAAGCACCTGCACAGATGCGCCACATCGCCACGCAGGTGCACGACCTGACCAAACCGATGCAGTTGGCCAACCAAGCAGCGGAAAGTTTCGCACGCGCCGCCGGTGGCGAAGGCGGCCCCCGCGTGCAGGTGATCCGCACGCAGATGGACGACCCCTACCGGGCACTGGTGCGGACCCCACGACTGGCCGCCTCGGCCCTGGCAGTGGTGTTGCTGACGTTCTTCTTCATGGTGTTCGGCGAGAACCTGCAACGGCACGCAATCGCCCTACTGCCCAGCCGCCAGCAGCAGAAGTTCACCACCGACATCCTGCGTTCGATCGAACACGAGGTATCGCGCTATGTGCTGACCATCAGCGTCATCAACACCCTGGTCGGGCTGGTGTTCGCGGGCATTCTGATCCTGCTGAACATCACACCGCAGGAAGCGTTGCTGTGGGGCACGGTGATGGCACTGCTGAACTTCGCGCCCTACGTGGGACCGCTGATCGGCGTGGTGCTGATGCTGCTGATGGGCCTCGTCGCGTTTCGCGACCTGCTCAGCGCAATGCTGCCCGCACTGTTTTACCTGGCGCTGCATCTGCTGGAAGGTCAGGTGGTGACACCGATCGTCCTCGGCCGACGCATGGCGATCTCACCGCTGATGCTGATCCTGGCGCTGATGCTGTTCGGCTGGCTGTGGGGAATGATCGGCCTGCTGTTGGCAGTGCCGTTGCTGGTGTGCATCAAGATCGTGCTGGCACGGGTGGATGGCATGCAGCGCTGGGCGCGCCTGCTGGAGTAACGCCTGGGTTGGCGGCTCGGGAAAGATGGATCGCCCCGCTGTCTACCGGCAACACTGGGGCGCTACCGCGCATGACGTAAAATCCACGCGTGACTCATTCCCCGACTTTCCCCGTTCGCGCGATCACGCTGGATCTGGACGACACTCTGTGGCCCTTCGCACCGATCGGAGCGCGCATCGAACAGGTGCTGCACGACTGGTTGCTGCAACATAGTCCGCGCACCGCTGCACGCTTCCCGATCCCGGCCATGCGCCAGTTGCGCGACACGGTGGTCGCCGCACATCCGCATCTGCGCCACGACCTGAGCGCACTACGACGCCTCACCCTGCGTCAGGCACTGCGTGAAAGCGGTGCCGATGAAGCGCTGGCGGAGCCGGCCTACGCCGTCTTCCATGCCGCACGCAACCAGGTGGAATGCTACCCGGACAGCCTGCCCGCACTGCAACGCATCGCCGCATGCGTGCCGGTGGTGGCACTGAGCAACGGTAACGCCGACTTGGCCACAATCGGACTGGAGCGGCATTTCGCCTTCCAACTCAGCGCTGGCGAACATGGCGCGGCCAAGCCGGACCCGAGTATCTTCCACGCCGCCTGCGCGCGTCTGGCATTGCCCTGCGCGCAGGTGCTGCATGTCGGCGACCACATCGAAATCGACGTGGTCGGTGCGATGCAAGCCGGCCTGCGTGGCTGCTGGATCAATCGCCAGGCACAGGTCTGGTCTGCGCCGACACCACCGGATCTGCAATTCAACACGCTCACCGGCCTGGCAGATTGGCTGGAGACCACGCAACCGCTGCACACAGCGCACGCATAAGCAACGCCACACATCTGCAGCAATTCCCCCTTTCCCTCCCACGCGCAAGCAGGATCTCCCCATGTCTTTGCCGACAGGCTTCACCGACGCCTCGCACACACCACTGCCGTTGTATGTGCTGGAACGCGAACATCTGGCCGAATGGCGCTCAGCGCAATCGCCGGCGTGGGTGGCATGGATGGACACGCAGCAGTTCATGGCCGCGCCCGGCACGGTGCTGTTGCTGCCAGGCGCCGATGGCGTCGCGGCGGCGGTCCTGGGCATCGGCGATCGCGGCGATGCCTATGCCTATGCGCACGCGCCGTTCGCATTGCCGACCGGCAGCACCTGGCACCTTGCCAGTGCGCTGGACGCCGAGGCATTGGCCGCGCTGCACCTGGGCTGGGGCCTGGGCAGCTACCGCTATGACCGCTACAAGCAACCTGCACGCTTGCCGGCGTCGCTGATCGCCACACCGCAAGCGGAGGTACTGGATTTACTCCAAGCCTGCGTGCGCGTGCGCGACTGGATCAACACGCCGACCGAACACATGGGACCGGAACAGTTGGAAGCAATCGCCCACGCGATCGCGCAAGCCCACGGCGCGCAGTTCGAGAGCATCGTCGGCGACGCACTGCTGGAGCAGAATTTCCCGACGATCCACGCGGTCGGTCGCGCCTCCCACCGCGCGCCACGGCTGTTGGTGCTGCGCTGGGGCGAGGACACGCACCCGCACGTCGCGCTGATCGGCAAAGGCGTATGTTTCGATACCGGCGGCCTGGATCTGAAACCAGCCGACGGCATGCGCCACATGAAGAAGGACATGGGCGGCGCGGCGCATGCGCTGGCGCTGGCCGGGTTGGTGATGGCACAACGTCTGCCAGTGCGACTGACGGTGCTGCTGCCAGCGGTGGAAAACGCGGTCGGCCCGAACGCATTCCGCCCTGGCGACGTCATCGCCACCCGCCAGGGCACGACCGTGGAGATCGACAACACCGATGCCGAGGGCCGACTGGTGCTGTGCGATGCGCTCGCCTACGCCAGCGAGCAGAACCCGGACGCGATTGTGGATTTCGCCACGTTGACCGGCGCGGCGCGCATCGCCCTGGGACCGGACCTGCCGGCGCTGTTCTGCAACGACGACGCGCTGGCGCAAGCCTGGATCGAGGCCGGCGAGCGCCATCGCGATCCGGTCTGGCGCATGCCGCTGTGGCGTCCCTACCTGCGCTACCTGAGCAGCTCGGTGGCCGACCTGGCCAACGCTGGCTCGCGCATGGCCGGCGCAGTGACCGCGGCGCTGTATCTGGAACGCTTCGTACCGGCGCGGCAGCCCTGGGCGCATCTGGACGTGTACGCCTGGAACGACGGCGAGCGCCCAGGCCGTCCGGCCGGTGGCGAGGCGCTAGCGTTGCGCTCGGCCTACGCCATGCTCAAGGCGCGCTACACGCGATAGGCCGTCGCCGCGCGGTGCACGCATAGCCAGAGCACGCCGCTGCAGGAAAACCAGGGGGCTTACGCTCGGCGCACGAGACCGCGCGCCGACATGACGCGCCTTGCGCACGAGGCAATCGCCGACGTTTCTCTCAGCGATTCAATGCCTGTAGCGAATCGCACTCGATCCCGGCGTAAATGGCGAACGCGTCATGCACCTTCGCTCCCAGCGCCTGCTCGAATGCGGCGCGGTTAGCGTGCGCCGTATAGCCGCGCTGTTCGCCGCCACCGAGGTTGGACTGGAAGATGCCTGCGGCGCTGACCGGCAGGAAGTCCTCGTAGACGATCGGGTCGGCGCTGACCAGGCCCTCGGCGATCAACGCCTCGGCCGGCCTGCCGGCCAGCGCCTGCGCCCCGGCAGCACGACCGGCGTCGGTGAGTGCATAGCGGAAATAGCCCAAACCCTCGCGGCGCAGCGTGGCTTCATCGTCGGGGAAATCGGCGAAGACGGCCTGCAGACGCGCCATGTAGTCGCCACCGGCGCTGCCGTCGGCGCCGCGCGCACGCTCCAGCAGCGCGTCGTACAGCGCGCGGCCTTTCGGCGTCAGCGCCAGGCCGCGTTGTTCGATCTCGCCGAAACGCGCGGTGTGGGTGCCGGCCTCGGCACTACCCGCAACGCAGGGAAAACGCACGGTTTCCTCCAGTGCCTTGAAGCTGGTCTGACGTAGCAGGATCGGGCAACGCCGACGCGGCGGCCCCTCGATCACCGCCTTGGCCTCGATGCCACGCCGCAGCATCTGCGCCTGCGCCGCGTCGATATCCAACGTGCGCGGAGTCAAATGGTTGATGTGCGGACCATGGAAGCTGACCACGTCGGCAATCAGTTTGTGCGCATCGCTCAGCGCGCGGTAGGTCGGCAAGGACACGGTCGCGTCACTGTGCCAGCGGAAGGTCTCCAGCGCCTCGACGACGAAGCGTTGCGCGTCCACCTCGCCCAAGCCACCATCGCGCTCGCAGCGCGCAATCAGTTGCAGCGCGCCATCACTGAAGATGCGTCGCCGCGCGAGAATCTGCGCCGCCTGCGCACGCAATGCAGGGTCTTCGATCAACTCCAGTCGCAACAACGAGGTGAACACGCGGAATGGATTGCGCGCCAACGCTGCCGCATCCAAAGGACGGAACGCGGTGGAATGCACCGGCACACCCGCCACCGAGAGATCGTAGTAATCGACCGGTGCCATCCCCATCACCGCGAACAGACGCCGCAGCATGGCCAACTCCTCCGCCGTGCCGACACGAATCGCGCCATGCCGCTCCTGATCCAGCCGCGCGCGTTCATCGTTGCGCCGCAGTTGCGCCTCAAGTGCAGGATCGGCGGCCAGCGTCTGCGCATTGACCTGCGCCACCAGCTCCATCAACGTGCCGTACAACGGCACCTCGGCGCGATACATGTCGGACATGGCCCGCGCGAACAAGCTGCGGATGACGTCGGGCGAAACGAAGGCAGTGGTCATCGGGCGCTCCGGAGCGACGGCAACACCGGCGGCGGGACCGGCTGGAGGGACATTCTCGCGCCGTCACGACGCCACGACCAGTCGTGCGCTGCGTGCGATCAAATCCGGGAATCGGATGCTGCGCCTGCGCCGTCATTCCGGTTGTACCACGGTGCGCTCGCGCTGGGCGCGGTCGCCGAGTTGGCGGCGCAAAAGTGCGTCCAGCACGATCGGCCGGTCCCAATGATCGTCACTGGCGACGATGGCATGGCGTAGCGCGCGGTAGGCCAGCGACCCCGGCGGCGCCTGCAATGCCCTGGTCACCCGCACCCAACCGACCTGCATGCCGGCGACACTGCGGGCGCGCACCACCTCCCGGTAGGGGCGTCCGGTCGCTTTGGCCAGGAACGCGGCAACGTAGATATCGCGGGCGGGCCAATGGCATTGGCGCAACAACGCCTCGGCGTAGCCGCGCGGCATCTGCGCATAGCGCGCAACCTCGTCGAGAAAACTATCCGGATAGCGCGCGGCATAACGATCGATATCCAGCAACTGGCGATCGACCCAGGCATCGCCGCTGGCGGGCATCTCGGCCGGCACTGCAGCGTCGGATGCAGACACCGACACAGATGCGGGCTGCGCTGCGGCAATGCCGACAACACACAGCAGTATGAGCAGCAGCGAACCAGTAGCATGCAAACGAAACGGCATGCGCCAATTGTGCGGCATAACGTAGCCGCTGTCAGCGCGACAGCACACGCATGCGCAGGCGGCGCGCCGCGCTGCAGGTTCGCCGCGTGCCGGTCGATATCGCCCAGCGCCTGCGGCCACTCCACGGCGATGAGCATCTCCCACAAACTTGTGCCGATTGCACGCAAGCGTATTGAGCGCAACAACCGGTTGGGCCGTCATCGCTGGGACATGGAGCGAACGCCTGCCTGGTTTGCAGGTATGCGCAAACCGCGTATCCGCTTTGAACTGATCGGCCCAGGGTTGCGTAGACACTGATGCCCCTCGTTGCGCATGGCGCCGCTCGAACGCTACAGGCGATAGGTCGCCAGTTGAACCATGGCGACGTTCTGGGTTGTACAACATCTCGATATAGTCGAACGCGTCGGCGCGCGCGACACCTTTGGCGGGATAGATCCGCCGCCTGATCCGCTCGCGTTTGAGCAGAGCGAAGAAGCTCTCCACGGGTGCGTTGTACCCCAAGGGCAGGCTTGGGGCGCTCGTGGCAGTTGCCGCGCCGACTTATGCTGCATACCAAGCGCAGTGGAGCGGCCAAGAAAACGTCGCGAGTGCTGTCGGGCGGGTGCGAACAGCGCGCAGGAAACACAATGCACAGACGGCACATGAGGATTCCGAGCACTGCCCGCGCCCATCCGGCTGCGACGCAGTGGTTTTATTAACTACCCTTATTTTCCATCACTACCGCTGCCGCCAGCCATGCCAGCCTGATGCTTGGCGACATAGGCTTTGTATTCCTCCGGGGTGAGCTTGCCGTTATGGTCGGTATCGGCCTGGGAGAAAATCTGGCTCAGACCAGCGTTGACCTGCGCCTCCTGCTTGCTGATGGCACCATCTTTATCGGTATCGACATCGGACCAAGTTTGGCCTTGACCGGACGCACCAGATTTTGTCACCTGTCCAGTGGCACTAGTGGAGGAGCGAGCCTGCTCCGCCGCATCGCCATGGGCATCCTGGGCGAAAGCCGGCAAGGCCAGCGTAGCGGCGAGAAGGACAGCGGAACCGATCAACGGATTGCGAGTGCGAATGTTCACAGATGAATCCTCCTTACTTATGCTTTTTCGGGAAGCGATCATGTCCGGTGAATTCCGGAACACGCCGCTACCGTGCCGCCGCCAAACTGAATCCATCCCCCTGCAAAACAAGCCACTAAACGGAGTATTAACCACCGCACACAAAGAACGCGTCATGACATTGATTAAAATCAGATGAAATTAATGTAATAAATAAATTGAAAGTATTAAAATTGTAGAAATAAACCGTATGCTTCAGCGTATTTCGTGATCATGATCGGCCGCATTCTCTTTTGAACGTGAGCTGAATACGACCCAGGCTAACGCCACACCCGCAAGCGCTCCCCCAACCTCCAACACCACACGCGACCCCAATTCGTCTGGATCGTGGATGCTACCCAGCGCAATGCGCGCATAAAGTGGCGATTCCAGGCGCACGATGCTGGTATAGAACAAGTTCCAGCAATCGACTCCTGCCGATGCCGCTACCGCCAGCAGGCATGCGCCACCCAGCCGCTGGCCCTCGGACCAGCGCAGACGCCGGCCCAGCCAATCCCACAGCGCATATAGCAAGAATCCAACCGCCAACGCGATCAGTCCGGCTTCCAGCGAGCCCGGCAAACCGAAGTGCAGCGGCAGGTTCATCGGATCGTATCCTCTGTGAGTAAGAACGCCAGTCTAGAGCGTGTCATACACATCGAAGCAAGTGCGACAGCATCTGGAATGCGTTGAAACAAACGCCCCTGCCCACATACACAATCGGCATGAGACGCGCTCGGCATGAGACGCGCAAGGAGTACGACACGCTAGAATTCGTCATGCTCCATCGGCAGCGGCGACGACGACCGCTGAGCCAGCAATGGCTGGCTCAGCGCATATAGAGAATGCGCAGATCTTCCGCATCGAACGCGGCAGCCTCATTGCCCCGGTAATGGTGATGGAACGCGCGCATGACGGCAGCGCGGTCGCCGATTGGATAACCAATCAATGCCAGCGCCTGCCACGGATCGAAGCCGGACGGCGCCGGCGGCGCATCAGCGGCAGGCCAGCGACCATACCCGGCATCGGCCAACTGCTTCCACGGGAACAACGGACCCGGATCGACCTTGCGCGACGGAGCGAAATCCTCATGCCCGACTATCTGGGTACGCGGGATGTGCAGGCGTGTGCATAAATCCTGGAGTAACACCAGCAGGCTATCGATTTGCGCTTGCGCAAACGGGGCCTTGCCGTCGTTGTCCAACTCGATACCGATCGAGGCCGAATTGACGTCGGTGATGGTACCCCAGCGCCCGACGCCAGCGTGCCAGGCGCGCAGTTGGTCGCTGACCAACTGATAGCGTTTGCCGTCGCGGCCGATCAGGTAATGCGCGCTGACCAACTCGCCCGAACTGTTTCGCGAACGCAGCACATCCAAGCTTTGCTGCACTGAATCCTCGCCAGTAAAATGGATCACGATCAAAATCGCGCCACGCATGTTGTAATTGGGCGAAGGAACCCACTTCGCCAGCGGATTGTGCGGCGGCGCATGTGCGCAGGCACCCAACAATAAGACCTGAGCCAACAACGACAGCCGACGCAGGGTGGAGAACGCGGTCACGGTCAATTTGCGAATCATGGGAAAGTCATAACAATAGCAATGCACAACCTTATGCATCGAAAGGTAAAAATCATGAAAAAACGCAGCAGTGACCAGCATCACGCTAGCCGACTAACAATCCCGATACGGCGCCTCGCTGAAGCGCCAACTTTCGTAGACGCAGGATGCACCACGGCAGGGATCACAATGCAGGCACATTGACAGAAAAAATCCGGGAATCGAAGATCATTACTCTCGGCATTGGCCGCATTCCAACATTCTCTCCATCTATAACGGAATTCCATGACCATGATGCGCGGCCTGTGTCTGTTGTTCGCCGTCGCATTGAACCACCGCACGGTGGCGGCACGCGCTGCGGATGTGCTGCCCTGGCAAATGCAGACAACGCAATTGCAGGCCGACCACTGGATCGCGCGCCTGCCCGCATCGCCACAACCACTACTCGATGTGGACCAGGTGCGTGCCTTCAATGCGCACCTGCTGCGTCACGACTCCTCCATGCACGACCTCGCCACGTTGCCGACGCAGATAAGCGCCGCGCAGGTACGCGCGCAGATTTTGGCAGTGTCGGCAACACCGACGCGCACGCTTTACGACGCTCAAGACGGTACGCTCGACGCCATGCGAGTGCAGGCATTGCAGTCCGCGCTCGCGCTGCAGACGCTGCCCGCACAAGTCGCCCCGCGTTATGGCCTGGTCGTGCGACGCGCGGATCTGCGCCGTTTTCCAACCGCGCAAGCTGTATTCAGCGGACGTAACGATCGCGCCATCGACCGCTTCCAGGAATCGGCACTGTCGCCAGGCAGTGCGGTGGCGATCCTGCATGTCAGCCGCGATGGCCAATGGCTGTTCGTGCTAGCGTCAAACGAGGCCGCGTGGATCGCACGAGACCACGTCGCCGAAGCCGAGCGCAGCACGGTGCTGGACTATGCGCAACGCCCAGGCATTGCAGTCCGCGCTCGCGCTGCAGACGCTGCCCGCACAAGTCGCCCCGCGTTATGGCCTGGTCGTGCGACGCGCGGATCTGCGCCGTTTTCCAACCGCGCAAGCTGTATTCAGCGGACGTAACGATCGCGCCATCGACCGCTTCCAGGAATCGGCACTGTCGCCAGGCAGTGCGGTGGCGATCCTGCATGTCAGCCGCGATGGCCAATGGCTGTTCGTGCTAGCGTCAAACGAGGCCGCGTGGATCGCACGAGACCACGTCGCCGAAGCCGAGCGCAGCACGGTGCTGGACTATGCGCAACGCCAACAACCGCGGCTGCTGGTCACCGGCACCCGCGTTTTCACCGTCTTTACTCCAGAGCTGCCGGCCGCATCGCAGGTGCCGCTGGACATGGGCAGCACACTGCCGCTGCTGCAGGAATGGCCACCATCGCAACCCGTCAACGGCCAATCGCCGCTGGCCGCCTACGTGGTGCAATTGCCGCTGCGCACGCCTGACGGCCACCTGCGGTTGGCACCGGCACTGATACCGCGCAGTGCCGATGTGCACGATGCACCACTGCCTGCAACCCCGCAGGTTCTAGTGCAGCAGGCATTCAAGTTTCTCGGCGAGCGCTATGGCTGGGGCAACAGCTACAATGGGCGTGACTGCAGCGGCTTCATCGGCGATGTCTACCGCAGCCTCGGCATTTTCCTGCCGCGCAATACCCAGGATCAGGCACGCAGCCCCAGCCTCACCGCCGTACCCTACAACGCCAGTGCCCCACTGCCGCAACGGCAAAAAGTGCTCGCGCAGTTGCAGGTCGGCGACTTGGTGTACATCCCCGGCCACGTGATGCTGGTGATCGGCCACGAGCACGGTGACACCTGGGTGATCCACGACGTGACCACGGCCAGCGCCCGCAACGCGGCGGGACAACTACAACAGGTGCCATTGAACGGTGTCTCGGTCACGCCGCTAGAATCGCTATTGCTCGCCGACGGCACCCCCTTCATCGACCGCATCACCCGGATCCAGCGCATCCAGCCGATTCCAAGCCAATGAAGATCACCGACATTCGCCTGGGCATGCTGCGCGTGCCACTGCACACCCCGTTCAAAACCGCATTGCGCAGCGTGCAAGCAATCGAGGACGTCGTGGTGATGGTGCATACCGATAGTGGCCATATCGGCTACGGCAGTGCCGCCGCTACGCCACCGATGACCGGCGACACCCACGGCGCGATCATCGCGGCGATCGAGCATTGCATCACGCCACGCCTGATCGGCGAAGACATCGCCGATCTCAATCGGATCATCGGGCGGATCCAGGGCGCGCTCGCGCACAACAACAGCGCCAAGGCCGCGCTGGACATCGCCATCCACGACCTATGGGCGCAACGCTACGGCGCGCCACTGTATCGCTTGCTCGGCGGCGGCACTCCGGCCCTGTCCACCGACCTGACCATCAGCGCCAACACGATCGACACGATGGTGCGCGATGCGCAGGCGGCCATCGCGCGCGGTTTCGGCGCGTTGAAGATCAAGGTCGGCCAGGACATCGCCGGGGACATCGCGCGGATCAAGGCAATCCACGACGCGGTCGGTGGCCGTGCGCAACTGCGGCTGGATGCCAACCAAGGCTGGACACCGAAACAAGCGGTGCACACCATGCGCACGCTGGAGCAGGCCGGCGTGGTTCTGGAGCTGCTGGAGCAACCGGTCAAGGCACACGATCTCGATGGACTCAGGTACGTCACCGAACGGGTGCAAACGCCGGTCATGGCCGATGAAAGCGTGTTCACCCCCGCGCAGGCGATCGAACTACTGCGACAGCGCGCGGCGGACATCCTCAACATCAAACTGATGAAAGCCGGCGGCATCGCCAACGCGCGACGCATCGCCGACATCGCCGCATCGTATGGCGTGCCGTGCATGATCGGCTGCATGCTGGAGTCGAGCATTGCGGTGGCTGCGGCGGCGCACCTGGCCGTGGCGAAAGCAGACATCGTCACCAAGGTAGACCTGGATAGCCCATCGTTAGGCATATTCGATCCAGTAGAGGGCGGTGTACGCTTCGACGAGGCGCAGATCCACATCAGCGATGCGCCGGGGCTAGGCATCCGTGCGATTGGTGGCTTGGAGCCGTTACCGCGCAGCGCATAATCGCCACGATCCAATCCCGCGCAGCCGAGAGGATTCCATGAGCGAAGACATTCCACAGGCAACACGCAACAGCGGACCGCACCTGTGCCTGCATCCGTGCCGCGCACCCAACAAAACCAGCACCGGCAACGCCGCGACCATACCGACCGACGTGCAGGAGCGGCCACCCGCTCGGTGCCCGATGGCGGCATCGCGCGACGTGTTGTCCTCGCATCGAGTCTCCACTCGGCGACGTCTGCGTCGGGCAGCCCAGGCGACACAATCCACGCCATGAACCGACCAACCGCGCCCGCCCTGGTCCGTGCGGTCAGCCGCTGGCAGATCGTCGGCCTGTCGATCAACGATGTGATCGGCAGTGGCATCTATCTGCTGCCCGCTGCCGCCGCCGCACTGCTGGGACCACTGAGTTTGTGGGCGGTACTGCTAGCCGGGCTGGCAGTGGGCTTGCTGGTGTTGTGCTACGCGCAAGCGGCCAGCTACTTCGACGAACCCGGCGGTAGTTATCTGTATACGCGCGAAGCGTTCGGCCGCTTCGTCGGCTTCGAAATCGGCTGGATGATCTGGCTGACCCGGATCAGTTCAGCGGCGGCGCTGGGCAACGGACTGGCAGACGCTGTGGTGCGCTTCTGGCCGGCCGCCGCGCATGGCGGCGCACGCCTGAGCATCGTGGTCGGCGGGCTTGGTCTGCTGACTGTGATCAATGTGATCGGGGTGAAGTCGGCAGCACGGACAGGCGTGGCACTGGTGATCGGCAAGTTGCTGCCGCTGGCGCTGTTCGTGGCAATCGGACTGTTTTATGTGGATCCATCGTGGATTTTCTCCGGCAAGACCCCGGACCTACACGATGCCGGCACGATGGGCGAAGCGGCCTTGTTGTTGCTGTTCGCCTATGCCGGTTTCGAAAATATCCCGGCTGCTGCGGGCGAATACCGCAATCCGCGCCGCGACGTGCCATTCGCATTGATCACGATGATCGTCACCGTCACCCTGATCTACGCCGCGGTACAGGTGGTGGCGCAGGGGACGTTGCCCAACGTCGCGCAATCGGCGACACCGCTGGCCGATGCCGCCAGCGGCTTCGGCGGCGAGGCGCTGGCGCTCATTCTCACCATCGGCGCCACCATCTCCATCCTCGGCACCACCAGCAACACGGTGATGCTGGGGCCACGCTTTTTGTTCGCGCTGGCCAAGGACGGCTACGGCCCTGCACTCCTGGCGCGGGTGCATCCGCGTTTCCACACCCCGGCGGCGGCAATCCTGTTGCAGGGCGCGCTGTCGCTGGCGTTGGCGCTCTCCGGCTCGTTCGTGCGGCTGGCGCTGCTGTCGATGGTCACGCGCTTGTTCGCCTACATCGGCACTGCGGCGGCGGTCCTGGTACTGGCACGACGCTACCGCGACCGCCCCGGCGCGCTGCGCCTTCCCGGTGGGCCGCTGATTCCGTTGGCCGCGCTGCTGCTGGCGGTGGCGCTACTGCTCAGCGCCAGTTGGCAGAACCTGGCCGCAGCGGGCGTGGCATTGCTGGTCGGCGCATTGTTCTATCGTTTTCCACGCAAGACGCCGGGATGAAACGTGCTTGCGCGTGCGGCGCCATCGCGCGACAGGCATGCGTGCGCAGTCATCCCGACGCCATCGACCGTCACGCACACCGTGCTGTCATCGCGCCTGCGCGAGCAACTCGAACCCTACCGGCTCGCCGCTCGTCGCCGACGCGCACACCCACAGATCGAATTGCCCCGGTTCGGCGGTGCGGCATCCATCGCGACCGGTGAAGGCAAGCGCATGCCGATCCAGCGTGAACACCACCGCCATGCCCCGCCCTGGCGCCAGACGCACCTTGCGGAACGCCTTCAATTCGCGCACCGGACGCACCCGGCTGGCGACACGGTCGTGGATGTACAACTGCACCACTTCCTCGCCCTCGCACTGGCCGACGTTGTCGATGCGGGTGGTGACGGTCAGGGTGTCGTCCCACCCTAACCGCGTGCGATCGAGCTGCGGCACTCCATAGGCAAAGCGGGTGTAGCTCAACCCATGACCGAACGGATATAGCGGCGCGTTCGGCACCTCGCGCCAACGCGCCTTGAACTCGCGCATCGTCGGCAGTTCCGGTCGTCCGCTGCGCGGGTGGTTATAGAAATACGGCTGTTGCCCGGCATCGAGCGGGAAGCTCACCGGCAACCGCGCCGAGGGGTTGTAATCGCCGAACAACACGTCGGCCACCGCCGGGCCGGTCTGCGTGCCCAGGTACCAGGTCACGACGATGGCGGCGGCATCGCGCACCGCGCCCTGCAGCGCCAGCGCGCGGCCATTGCGCAGTAACACCACCACGGGCGTACCGGTGGCGGCAACGGCCTCGGCCAGCGCCTGCTGCGCCGGCGGCAGCACGATCTGCGTGCGCGACTGCGCCTCGCCGCTGTAGCGCTGTGGCTCACCCAGCGCCAGCACCACCACGTCGGCGGCGCGCGCGGCGGCCACCGCGGCGTCGATACCGCCGTCCAGCGGCGCCTCCAGCGCGCAGCCCGGCACCACGGTCAACGCCCGCGCATCGTCCAGCGCTGCGCGCACCCCGTCCTCCAGGGTCACGTAACGCGCTTTGTCGCCGAACAACGTCCAGCAACCTTCGATGTTGTCGCGGTCCTGCGCGAACGGACCGATCAATGCGATCTTCTGCCCGCGCTTGCGCAGCGGTAGCACCGGGCCATCGTTTTTGAGCAGCACGATCGAGCGCCGCGCCGCCTCGCGCGACAGCGCATCGTGTGCGGGGAGGTGCGACTGGTCCGCTTCGCGTGCAGGATCCAACGAACGATACGGATCGTCGAACAGGCCGATGGCTTCCTTCAGCGCCAGGACGCGGCGCACCGCCGCATCCAGCAATGCCATCGGCACGTCGCCGTCTTCCACCAGCGAGGGCAGATGCGCGGCGTAGAAACCGCTCTGCATGCTCATGTCCATGCCGGCGAGGAAGGCTTTTTTAGTCGCATCGCGCTCGTCGGCGGCGTAGCCGTGCGCGATCAATTCCATATCGGCGGTGTAGTCGGAAATCACCACGCCGGGGAACTGCCATTGCCCACGCAGGATCTCGGTCAACAGTTCGTGGTTGGCGCTGGCCGGCACGCCATTGATATCGTTGAAAGACGTCATCACGGTCAACGCGCCAGCGCCGAAGGCCGCCTGGAATGGTGGCAAGTGCACGTCGCGCAGCGTCTGCGGGGAGATGTCCACGCTGGCGTATTCCATCCCCGCCGCGACCGCGCCGTAAGCGGCGAAGTGCTTGGGCGTGGCCAGCAACGCATCAGACGCACGCAGATCCGGCCCCTGGAAACCGCGCACGCGCGCGGCGGCGAACGCGCAGCCCAGCATCACATCCTCGCCCGCGCCCTCGGCGCCTCGTCCCCAGCGCTGGTCACGGGCGATATCCACCGCCGGGGCATAGGTCCAATGGAGACCGGCAGCGGTGGCTTCGATTGCGGTGGCGCGCGCGGTGCGCTCGGCCAACTCCGGCTCGAAGCTGGCGGCCTCGCCGAGTGGGATCGGGAACACCGTGCGCATGCCGTGGATCACATCCGCCGCCAGGATCACCGGAATCCCCAGGCGACTCTCCTCCAGCGCCACCTGCTGGATGCGTCGCCCCAGTTCCGCGCCCACGCCATTGAATAGCGACCCGACCCGCCCGGCACGCACTTGCTGCATCACCTCGTCGGCATTGCTCACGTTCACTTCCGGATTCACGTCGGGCGCGAACGGGCGCACCATGTCGGCAAAGACGCCGAGCTGGCCGACCTTCTCCTCGACGGTCATGCGAGCGATGAGCGATTCAATACGATCCGAAACCATGAGGCCCTTTGAGAAAACGCTTACATAACTGTCGAGTTTAGCGCTGGGGCAAGACGATGAGGCAAATCCCGGCGAGCGCACGCGCTGTTCGGAACATTGCTTCACTCCCCCCCCCCACGATCCAATCGCCACCCCAGTCGGCCTGCCGAGCCACTACCGCCCGACACACTGCCCACAGCAGCGGCGCGCCTGGATGCAACGCAAGATCGTGCGCAGGACGGGCAGCATCGGCGCCGATGCGCGAACGCCAGGCAACCACCTGCAAGCGCGCCGTCATGCGTTGCGCCACTGGCGGTCTCAACACGCCTCGGCAGGCCAGGCACTCACGTCGAGGTTCATCACATGCTCTGGCCGCTGCCGGATCTGGGGATCGCCGAAGCAGCGCTCGCCATCCGGCTTCAACGCACGCACGCCGGATGCGATGGCATCCCAGGCCACTTCATCCGCACGGACGGCTGCGCTCGATCATCACGCCCACGGCCTGTGCGCCGCGCACCGCTCCGGGCTTGCTCAGCTTCAAGCGCAACCAGTGCACCGCGAACTCGTCCAAGATCATCGCCGCACAGCGCTCGGCCAAGGTTTCCACCAGGCCGTGATCGGATTGCTCGACCAACTCCACCATGCGCTTGCTGATCGCCTTGTAATTCAGCGTATCGGCGATATCGTCGCTGGCGGCGGGGATGCGGTTGTCGAAACCCATTTCCAGGTCGAAACGCAGCGTCTGCCGGATCCGGCGCTCCCAATCGTAGATGCCGATCAAGGCATCGATTTCCAGACCTTCGATAAAGACTTTATCCATTACCATCACCTGAAACCTGGGATTCGCGCCCCGGAACAACAGCCGTTGGAGCATCGCCGGGGCCGTTGGTGCGCGCCTCCTGCGTCGGCAACCCGGCCACCAACGGCGGCAGCGACGCCATCTCCCAACGTGGAGTCACCAGCACGGCGGCCGTGGCGTCGTGCAGCCCGGCCTGCAAGCGCAATGCGCCAGCGAAGGCGATCATCGCGCCATTATCGGTGCACAGCGCCGGACGCGGGAAGCAAGCGCGGCCGCCGCGCGCCTGCGCCATCTCCTGCAAGCGCGCGCGCAAGCGCAGGTTGGCGCCGACGCCGCCCGCAACCACGAGGGTGTGGCTCCCGGCCGCCTCCAAGGCGCGTTCGCACTTGATCGCCAGCGTCTCCACCACCGCATCCTCGAAGCCGCGCGCGATATCCGCGCGCACCGCGTCGGATTGGTCGCAGCCCCGCCAGGCCAGCAGCACCTGGGTCTTGAGCCCGGAAAAGCTGAAATCCAGGCCCGGTCGGTCGGTCATCGGGCGCGCGAAACGAAAGCGCCCCGGCGTGCCCTGCGCGGCCAGCGCCGCCAACTGCGGACCGCCCGGATACGGTAGCCCCATCATCTTGGCGGTCTTGTCGAAGGCCTCGCCGGCCGCATCGTCCAGGGTCTCGCCGAGCAGCCGGTAACGGCCGATGGCCTCCACCGCGATCAACTGCGTGTGCCCGCCGGACACCAACAGCGCCACGAATGGCGGTTCCGGCACACCGAGCGCCGGGTCCGGGTCTTCCATCAGTGGCGCCAGCAAGTGGCCTTCCATGTGGTGCACGCCGATCGCCGGCACTTCCAGCGCCCAGGCCAGCGCGCGGGCGACGCCTGCGCCGACCAGCAGCGCGCCGACCAGACCCGGCCCGGCGGTATAGGCCACGGCGTCCAGGTCGCGCACCTGCAAATCGGCTTCGGCCAGGGTCTGGCGGATCAGGGGCAGCAGCTTGCGCACGTGGTCACGACTGGCCAGTTCCGGCACGACCCCGCCGTATTCGGCGTGCAGGGCGATCTGGCTGTACAGCCCGTGCGCGCGCAGCGCGGCCGCACCGGAGCGGGTGGTGTCGTAGACAGCGACGCCGGTTTCGTCGCAACTGGATTCGATGCCGAGCACATTCATGCGTGCATTGTGGGGCCGAATCGGCGGCAGGCCAAACCCCGCGCTTGCAGCCCGAGAATCCGTCGCTATAATGTGCGGCTCGCCGGGCGTGACCCGGTCACCATTGTGCCCCGGAGATTCCATGCCCAGCGTCAAAGTCCGCGAAAACGAGCCCTTCGAGTTTGCGCTCCGTCGCTTCAAGCGCACCTGCGAAAAGGCCGGCGTACTGGCCGAAACCCGCAAGCGCGAGTTCTACGAAAAGCCGACCCAGGAACGCAAGCGCAAAGCCGCTGCTGCGGTGAAGCGTCAACTGCGCCGCACCTCGCGCGACGTCACCAAGCGCCAGCGCCTGTACTGAGGATCGCGGCCTACGGTAGCGCGGCCTGCTGGTTTGGTCAGACGCTACGGTAAGCCCACGAAGCCGGCACGCGCAAGCGTCGCCGGCTTTTTGCGTCTCTCCTCGCCACACACTGCAATCGAGGCATTGTCGCAACCAGGTTGTACCAGCCGCGCCATTCCCATGCGCAACGGCTTGTCCCGGTGGCGTTGCCTAGAATGCCCCCGTCTTTTTCCTTCACTGTGGAACCCGTGATGACCCTCAAACAGCAGCTCACCGACGACATGAAGGCCGCGATGAAGTCCGGCGACAAGCACAGCCTGGGCGTGATCCGGCTGATCAACGCGGCGATCAAGCAGAGGGAAGTGGACGAGCGCGTGGACATGGACGACGCTGCGGTGATCGCGGTGATGGACAAGATGGTCAAGCAGCGCAAGGACTCGGTGAACCAGTACGAGGCCGCCGGCCGCGAGGATCTGGCCAGCATCGAGCGCGAAGAGATCACGGTGATTGCGCGCTATCTCCCGGTCAAACTCGACGAGGCCGAAATCGTTGCCGCGATCCAGGCCGCGATCGCACAGACCGGCGCCAGTACTGCGGCCGACATCGGGAAATTAATGGGCGCACTGAAGCCGATGATCGCCGGCAAGGCCGACATGGGCCAGGTCTCGGCCCTGGTCAAGCAGCAACTGGGCGGCTGATCCGGCGCATCACGCTTCACCCGTTTTTCGCGCGGGGCTGCTACAACACCGGCAAGCCCGCGCTTTACCGCGCGCAGCGCGGGGCTGGCGTTGCCGACGCCGCGCGCCGAAGATCCTGCGCCCATGTCCCTATCATCCGCACGCCTGCATACGCATCTGGACCGCCTGCAGCAAAGCCTGCCAGCGGCACTGGCGCGGCGCTTCGCCGAGATCGACCTGATGACCCAGGCCGCCTCGCTGTCCTTCTACGCGCTGCTGTCGCTGGCGCCGCTGCTCGTGCTGCTACTGTGGCTGACCGCCTCGCTATATCCGCAAGCGCAGCAAACGCTGATCGCGCAGATTGGGCAACTGGCCGGGAACGGCGCACGCGAGGTCGCACAGACGGTGATCGACAACGCCAAGAACCAGCCCAGCATCGGCTCGCTGGCCGGACTATGGAGCACCTTATTGCTGTTCGTCGGCGCCACGGCGGTATTCGCGCAACTGCAAAATGCGCTGAATCTGATCTTCCGCACCGACAAGCAGCAGCTCGACGGCCTCCTGCCATGGCTGAAGAAACGCGTGTTCTCTTTCGGCGTGGTCTTCGCGCTGGGTTTCCTGCTGTTGATTTCGATGATCCTGACCACGGTGCTGCAAGTCGCCTTCGCACGGATGCCATCGCTGCTGCCGGCGGTGGGCTACGCCTCCACGCTGGCGATCTACGTGCTGGCCTTCGCCGTGCTCTACCACTATCTGCCAGACCGGCGCGTGGCGTGGCGGCAGGCGATCATCGGCGGCGCCATCACCGCCTGTCTTTTCGTGATTGGGCGCTATGCGATCGGCGTGTACATCGCCACCGCCGCGCCGGGCAGCGCCTACGGCTCCATGGGTGCGCCCGTGATCCTGCTGGTGTGGATCTATTACGCCACGGTGGTGTTCTTCGTCGGCGCGCTGATCACCGCCGTGATCGACGAGCGCCAGGCTCGCCGCGCCCGCTCCACTGCGCCGGAATCGACCCACCCAGCGCCATAAGCGCAGTGCCACCGCACTGAATCCGTCGCGCCGCGCAGCACCGGACCCGTGGCGAGGACACACACGCGTGGCATCCTATGCCGATGGCCCGCATCCCCGACGCATTCATCGACGATCTGCTCGCACGCACCGACATCGTCGAGGTGATCGGCACCCGCGTGCCACTGAAGCGCCAAGGCAAGGAGTACGCGGCGCGCTGCCCGTTCCACGACGAGCGCTCGGCCTCGTTCACGGTCTCCCCGACCAAACAGTTCTATCACTGCTTCGGCTGCGGTGCGCACGGCACCGCGATCAGCTTCCTGATCAACTACGACCGCCTCGAATTTCTCGACGCGGTGGACGAGCTGGCAAAGCGCGCCGGAATGGAAGTGCCGCGCGACGCGCAACAACGCGGCGCCGCACAAGCGGCTGGCGAAGACCATCGCGACCTGTACTCGGCGCTGGAAGCGGCGGCGAAATTCTTCCAACGCCAGCTCGACACCAGCGACAAAGCACGCAGCTATCTGGATGGTCGTGGCGTGGACGCGGAGAACCGCGCACGCTTCCAGATCGGCTATGCGCCAGACGGCTACAGCGCGCTCAAGGATGCGCTAGGCACCGACGAGCGTCGGCATAAGTTGCTCGACCGCGCCGGACTGTTCTCCAAGAACGACCGCGGCCACATCTACGACAAGTTCCGCGACCGGGTGATGTTCCCGATCTTCGACCGCCGTGGACGGGTAATCGCCTTCGGCGGCCGCGTTCTGGACAAGGACGATGGCCCCAAATACCTGAACTCGCCGGAGACCGCGCTATTCCACAAGGGACGCGAGCTGTACGGGCTGTGGCAGGTGCGCCAAAGCAACCAGAAGATCGAGCGGCTGATCGTGGTCGAGGGTTACATGGATGTCGTCTCGCTGTTCCAGTTCGGCGTGACCCAAGCGGTGGCGACACTGGGCACGGCCACCACGCCGGAGCATGCCGAACTGCTGTTCCGCAATGCGCCGGACGTGTTCTTCTGCTTCGACGGCGACGCCGCCGGGCGCCGCGCCGGCTGGAAGGCGCTGGAATCGGTCCTGCCGCGAATGAAGGACGGACGCCAGGCATTTTTCCTGTTCCTGCCCGACGGCGAGGACCCGGACACCATCGTGCGCAAGGAAGGCGCGGCGGCATTCGACACCCGCCTTGCTCAGGCCACGCCGCTGTCGCAATTCTTCTTCGACGAACTTTCCCGCGAGATCAACCTGAGCACACTCGACGGCAAGGCGCGTCTGGCCGAGCGCGCGCGACCGATGCTGGCGCAGATTCCCGACGGCGCGTTCGGCGACCTGATGCGCCAGCGCCTGACCGAACTCACCGGCATCGGCGCGGCCGCAGCCGTCACCACATCAGCGAACAGAAGCCCAGTGAGGCCCGTGCAGTCGGCGCACAAACGCAGCCTGGTCCGCGAGGCGATCGCACGTTTGCTGCAAATGCCGGCGCTGGCGCTGGAGTTGCCGCCGCCCTATCCGTTCGCCGGCCTGCGCCTACCCGGCATCGAATTACTCATCGAACTATTGCAGATCGTACATACGCGGCCAGAAATCACCACTGGCGCGCTACTGGAACACTTCCACGAACGCGAGGAACTGGCCGCACTGCAGAAACTGGTGGTGCAGGAGATTCCCGGCGATAGCGCGAGCTGGCGTCAAGAGTTACTCGACGTCATGGCGCAACTAGAGAAACAGACTTTGCAACAACGCCTGGACGAACTACAAGCCAAACAACGCGCGCAAGGACTGGACGAGACCGATAAGTACGAACTGCGCGAACTCCTGAAGGTGCTTGCGACGTTGCGCTGAGCGCTACCCTGCGGATGCGCAAAGCCGAGCCAGAGGATGCGAAATCCGGATTGGCGCATCCGATCGACGCACGACGCACGTTGAAGTGCGCGCAAAACCAGTTGCAATGGATTGAAACAAGCCATTGCAACAAGCCTGCATCGCCAAGGTCATGACAGTGTCTCACCGAACATTGCCGACACCTTCACTCGGTGAATTGGACCGAAAAAGCGTTGCAACGATACATTTGCTCGTTGCCAACGCCGCACGTCCGGATTGGTCTGCACCAACTGCATTTCCTACAATACAGACTGCATAGCACCATCCCATCGCATGATCAGCTCCTGGCTCGCCCGCCTGCGCATCGAACCCTTTACCCTGGCACTGTTGTGCACGGTGTCGCTCGCCTCGCTGCTACCGGTGTACGGGCCTGCGGCGGGGGTCATGGACGTGGTCACCGACCTGGCCATCGCCGCACTGTTCTTCCTGCACGGTGCACGGCTGTCGCGTGAGGCCATCCTGGCAGGCGCACTGCACTGGCGCCTGCATCTGACCATCTTCGCCGCCACCTTCATTCTATTTCCGCTGCTGGGCTTGCTGTTCAAACCCCTGTCGCACGTACTGTTGACCCCGGAGTTGTACATTGGCGCGCTGTTCCTGTGTGCGCTGCCATCCACGGTACAGTCGTCGATCGCGTTCACATCGATGGCTGGCGGCAACGTATCGGCCGCCGTGTGCAGCGCCTCGCTGTCGAGCCTGCTTGGCGTGTTTCTGACCCCATTGCTGATGGGCATGCTGGCCGGTGCACAGAGCACCATGGCCAATCCGCTGGAAGCGATGGGCAAGATCATGCTGCAGTTATTGGTGCCGTTCGTCGCCGGTCATCTGTTGCGGCCATGGATCGGCACCTGGGTCGATCGCCGCCGCGCGCTGCTGCGCTACACCGACCAGGGTACGATTCTGCTGGTGGTGTACACCGCATTCAGTGCGGCGGTGATCGAAGGTTTGTGGCGTAAAACGCCGCTGCCGGCACTGCTCGGTGTGGCGGTCACCGGAGCCTTATTGCTGGCGCTGGCGATGTTGCTGATCACATTCGCTGCGCGGCGACTGGGTTTTTCCCGCGAGGACGAAATTTCGATCGTGTTCTGCGGCTCCAAGAAGAGTCTGGCCACTGGCGTGCCGATGGCCAAGGTGCTGTTCGCCAGTGGCAGCCTCGGCGCGATCGTGCTGCCGGTGATGCTTTACCACCAGATCCAGTTGATCGTCTGCGCGGTGATCGCGCAACGCTATGCACACGCGGCAAAGATGGCACGCACGCACTAACCGGATGCGCCGCATCCGTGGCGCGGATCCAGCCAATGGGGCGCACAGTCAACGATATCGTGATCGCGAGCACAACCAAAGTGGAATCAACACATACGCAAACGTGATGTGCCACAGCAGCGGTCACTGGGTAAAGTAGGAGGCCGCCCCAGTCGCGTCTCCCTCCCCTTACCGGTGCCCCATATGAGCCGTATGCTCCGCCGTTCCGCCATGCTTTCCACCAGTCTGGCCACGCTGTTTGCCTTGAGCGCCTGCGAAGAGTCTGGCCACTGGCGTGCCGATGGCCAAGGTGCTGTTCGCCAGTGGCAGCCTCGGCGCGATCGTGCTGCCGGTGATGCTTTACCACCAGATCCAGTTGATCGTCTGCGCGGTGATCGCGCAACGCTATGCACACGCGGCAAAGATGGCACGCACGCACTAACCGGATGCGCCGCATCCGTGGCGCGGATCCAGCCAATGGGGCGCACAGTCAACGATATCGTGATCGCGAGCACAACCAAAGTGGAATCAACACATACGCAAACGTGATGTGCCACAGCAGCGGTCACTGGGTAAAGTAGGAGGCCGCCCCAGTCGCGTCTCCCTCCCCTTACCGGTGCCCCATATGAGCCGTATGCTCCGCCGTTCCGCCATGCTTTCCACCAGTCTGGCCACGCTGTTTGCCTTGAGCGCCTGCGAAAAACCGCCCGCTCCCGCCACACCCAAGGCCGCCACGCCAGCCCCCGCAAAAGACAATACCGGCATCGCATGGCGCGAAGGCGACCTCGACGATGCCTTCGCCGAAGCCCGTGAACAAAACAAACCGCTGCTGCTCTACTGGGGCGCGGTGTGGTGCCCACCCTGCAATCGGCTCAAGGCCACGCTGTTCAAGGACCCGGCATTCATCGCACGTACTCGCGCCTTCGTCGCAGTGCATCTGGATGGCGACTTGGAAAGTGCGCAAGCCTGGGGCGAGCGCTTCGGTATCAAGGGCTATCCGACCATCATCGTGCTGGGTCCGGACCGTAGCGAAATCACTCGTCTGGCCGGCGACAGCGACACCGCCCATCTGGCCGAAGCGCTGCGCGTGGCCGCAAACCGCACTTCCAGCTCGGCGCAATTACTGCAGCAAGCCCTGAAAGAACCAGCCACGCTCAGCAACGACGACTGGACCATACTCAGCCAATACGAGTGGAGCCTAGATGGCGCGCATTTGATCAAGTCCGAACACACCGCTGACGTGCTCGCACGCCTGGCTGCCGCCGCGCCACAGCCTGCACTGCAACGCCGCTTCGCGTTGTTGGCGCTGAGCATGAACGCAACCGACACCTCGCCGACCCCCAAACAGCGCGCGACCAATCGCGCCCTACTGCAGGCCGTCGTGTCCGATCCTGCCGAAGTCCGCGCCAACCTCAGCACACTGACCGAATCGGCACACGAACTGGTACAAGCCGGAGCGGCGAATGCAACCGAGCGCGCCACGTTGTCAAGCGCGCTGACACAGGCACTGGACAAGGTCTACACCGACAGTCGCTTACCGATCAGTGATCGCCTGGAAACTGTCTATGCCGACATCGCACTGGCGCGGCTGGCACAGGGGCAGCCGGCGGACCCAGGCCCGACGGCGCCTGCTCCTCCGGCACTGCCGGCTGCCGTGGTGGAAAAAATACGGCAACGCGTGCACTGGGCCGAACAGGCCGCACACAGCGATGCCGAACGCCAGTCCACGATCAGCATGGTCGCCGACCTGCTCGATACCATCGGCGACAAAGCCGGCAGCGAACAGTTGCTGCTAGCCGAACTCGGGCGCAGCAAGACGCCTTACTACTACATGCCCGAATTGGCCGGTCTGGCCGAGGAGCGCGGCGACAAGCAAACCGCGCTTTATTGGCTGAAAAAGGCACGCGACAGCGTCCAGAGTCCATCCCTGCGCTTGAGTTCCGATGCACGTTACGTCAATGACCTGATCCGCCTGCAACCGGACAACGCAGCCGCCATCGAGAACGCAACAGCGCAGATGATCGCCGAACTGGCTCACCAGCCCGACGACTACCTTCAGCGCCACCGGCAACGCTTCGACACCTTGGGCAAGAAGCTGAAGGACTGGAGCAAGGAACACAACGGCAACGCCGTGCTGGCACGCCTGCAGCAGAAAATGCAGCAAAACTGCAGCCGCCAGGACCACGATAATTGCCAACACTGGCTGAGCTGAGCCGCAAGTCGCGATGGACGCGGCGCCGACGGCGCCGCCTCCTAAGCCGGCAACACCCAGTGATCGACCAGCAAGAATGCAAACAACGCCATCAGGTACACGATGGAATAGCCAAACATGCGCATCGAAAACATTTCGTCTGGCGGGTCGAGCATGCGCCAGGCGTACCAGAGAAACACCGTATCCAGCACCAGGGTGCCGCCGAGATAAAACACACCACTCATCCCCACGACCACCGGCAGCAACGTCGCCACGACCAGCAGCAGCGTGTACAGCAGAATCTGCTTGCGCGTGTGCGCCACACCGTGGGTGATAGGCAACATCGGAATCGCCGCCTTGGCGTAATCGGCGCGACGGAAGATCGCCAACGCCCAGAAATGCGGCGGCGTCCATACGAAGATGATCAACACCAGCAACGAGGCGTAGGCCCAGTCCCACTGCCCCTGCATGCCTGTGATCGCGGCCCAGCCCAGCAACGGCGGCGCCGCGCCGGCCAGGCCGCCGATGACGATGTTCTGCGGCGTGGTGCGCTTCAGGAACACCGTATAGACCACCGCATAGCCAATCAACGAAGCGAAGGTCAATACCGCGGTGATGACGTTGACCCATACCACCAATACCGTCATCGACAGCGTGGTGAGCAACGTGGCGAACAACAGCACCTGCCACGGCAACACCTTGCCCACCACCAACGGACGCCAGGAAGTGCGGGCCATCTGCGCATCGATGCGCGCATCCAACAACTGGTTGATTGCCGCTGCCGCCGAAGCAGCCAACCAGATACCAAAGAAACCGAGTAACCCGGTGCGTACCTGCGCCCAGGTCGGCAGACCCGGGATCGCCAGACACATACCGACCAGCGCGGTGAACACGATCAGCGCCACCACCTTGGGTTTGGTCAGATCCCAGTAATCGCGCCAGTAGACGCCACGCGCACTCATTGCGGCGCTCGCAGCCGTGCCAGCAACGACACCAGCACGAACAACAACGCCACCGCCCCGGCGTTGTGCAACACCGCCACCGGCAACGGCAACGCCAACTTGACGTTGACAATGCCAAGACCGATCTGAGCAACCAACAACGCCAGCAGCGCCACCACCCAGCTGCGCATGCCCGGCGAGCGGCTCAAGCGCCAGCCCAGCCAGACCAGATAAGCGGCGACGCCCATCGCCATCATCCGGTGCGCCATCTGGATCGCGATGCGCGCCGCGCCGTCGAGTACACCGCCTTCGTAGTCCACGCCGATGGCGCGCCACAAGGTGAAACCGGCGCGGAAATCGTGCGGCGGCCACCACTGGCTGACGCAGCGCGGAAAATTGTCTGGCGACCAACTACCGCCACCGCAGGCCAATGCCGCGTAGTTGGCGCTGACCCAGCCGCCCAGCGCGATCTGCGCCAGCAACAGCGCCACACCAATACGCAACAACCACTGCAACTGGGTCGCATCGGCCAAGGTGATCGGCAAGTGCGTGGCACGCCAGGCCATCCACACCAGCAACGAAAAAAGCGTCAACGCGCCCAGCAAATGCCCCATCACCACGATCGGCTTGAGCAGCATGGTGACTGTCCACATGCCCAGCAACGCCTGGAAAATCACCACCGTCAGGGCCAGCACCGCCACACGGGCGAGATCGGCATTGGACCAGCGCCACGCTGCCAGCAACAGCATCCCCTCCGCGCTCACCGCCAAGAGCATCGCCAGTGCCGGCCAGCCGGACATATACAACGGGATCGACAGCGCTACCAGCAGCGCCGCAGCGAGGATCCGGGCAATCCCCTGCCGACGCCGACGCGCCGCCAGCAGCGACAACACCAACACCTCCACCCCCAGCGCACCGGCGAGAAAACGGTGTACCTGCTCACGCCAGACTTTGCGCGTCTCCAGCGGACGGATCTTGCTGGCCGTGTGGGTGTTGGCTTCGGCACTGGTCTGCGGCCAAGTCACCCGACCGTAGCAGGTCGGCCAGTCCGGGCAGCTCATGCCCGCATCGGACAGGCGCACGAACGCGCCGAACATGATGGTGCTGGCGGTGAACAGCGCCGCCAACCAAGCCATGCGGTGGAAGTGACGGAACAGCGCCGGCGGCGCGAACAAGCTCATAGGCAGGTGGCTCACAGAAGTTTCAACAGTTTCGCCAGATCGCTACGCAAGCCAGCCGGGTCGAAACCGGGGGCATAGCGCAGCACGACGAAGCCATTCGGATCGATGACGTAGACCGGCACCCCTGCGGCCTCATGTGCTCGCGGCAGCGCGGCCAACAGCGCCGGGTCCGCGCGCAGCACGCGTACCGGCGGTAGCGCACGGATCCATGGCGAAGGCGTGCCGATCCACAGGATCTGCACGTGATCGGCGTCGTGGCCGAACAATTGCCAGACCTTGTCCAGCTCGCGCGCCAACGCGTCGCAGACACTGGCACACTCCGCCGGCGGCGCCAGCGCGATGCGCCACAGACGCTGCTGCGGCCGCCAGGCATAGAGGCTGCCATCGGCCAGCCGAGGTTGCAGCGCGCGCAGGTCGGCCGGTGGCGTCAGCAGTTCTCCATGATTGCGGCGCGCCGGCGGCTGCCAGCCGGAAAAGCGCAACACACCAGCGGCCAGCATCGAGCCGAAAAACAGCACGAACAGCGCGATCAACGGCCAGCGGCCGCGCGCGGCCGCCTCACGCGGAATCGGAGGGGAAGCAGTCATGCCGGGGATTTTCTCATGCGCGCGCACTCAGCGCCCGCCCCGTCCCCTGTATGCCCGCCAACTGAGCAACGCGGTCGTGACCAGCACCAGCAGCGCCAGACCGAACCACTGCACCGCGTAAGCCAAGTGGCGCTCGGGCGGCAGCGTGTTCGGCAACAGGTCCAGATCGCGCGGATAGCCCAGCGGCAGGGCCGGATCCAGACGCAGTACCTGCGACAAAATGTCGCGGCGGCCGAGCGCCAGGCCAATCGCCGCCGGCTCGATCCGCATCGCCAACCAACGCTGCGGCGATGGCGCGGCGACCAGCGCCGGGCCCAATGCCAGCCCATGCGACGGTGGCGGCCCGAGCAGGCCGGCCAGCACGTAGCGGCCTTGCAACGGTACCGGACTCGGCAGAGCACGATCAGCAGGCAGCGGCAACCAGCCCAGTTCCACCAGCACCGGGCCCGACACGCCATCGGGCAAGAACGGCTGATATACCTTCACCCCGCTACGGCCCTGGCGTATCTGGTTGTCGAGCAGAATCTGCCCAGGCAGGAAACGGCCCGCGCCGTGCACCCAGGCCAGCCGTCCAGCTCGTCCTGTGCGTAGCGCATCGGCCAGCGCCTGCGGACGATCACGCACATGCGCCGCCTGCGCGAGCAGCGCCTGCTTCTCATACATGCGCTGCACCTGCCAACGCCCCAGGACACAAAACCCCAACGCCAACACCAGCGCAATACTCCAGCCAAGCCACCACGGCATACGCCGATGCCCACTCGCACGCGAGGCAGCGACGAGAGTCATAATGCGGACACACCATGCGCCGAGATGCCCATGAACGACTCGCTGAAAACCCTGCTGATCGTCGCGTTCCTGCTGGTCATCCTATGGAACCTCGGCGCCGGTCTGTACTACTTGCTGGTGGACCGCGGCCAAAGCAAGCGCACGGTGAACGCATTGACCTGGCGCATCGGCTTGTCGGTTTGTCTGATCGTATTGGTGATCTTGGGCATCTATACCGGTGCGATCAAGCCACACGGGCTGGGGCAATTAAGAGGCCCAACAGCGGCCATGCCGTGCGACACCCCATCGCGATGACGCGATGCGATGGAAAAAGGAACGCATGTGGCAAACAAAACCACCGTGCCGTAACGGCCGTTTCGCAATGGTGTGCAGCCACGAGGCATCGCCATTGGGCAAACCCAAGTCGCTAGAACATCCGGAACGTCGGCATGGCGCACATGCGCGCAAGATCACGGAAAGCGGCGCGCGCGATCAAAGCACATAGACGAACAAGAACAGCGCCAACCACACCACATCGACAAAGTGCCAATACCAAGCGGCGGCTTCGAAAGCGAAATGATGATCGCGACTGAAGTGTCCGCGCGCCGCGCGCAGCCACATCACCAGCAGCATGATCGTGCCCAACAGCACGTGCGCGCCGTGGAAGCCGGTGAGCATGAAGAACGTGGAGCCATAGATGCCCGACCCCAAGGTGAGATTGAGCTCTTTGTAGGCGTGGATGTATTCCTTGCCCTGGCAGTACAAGAACGTACACCCCAGCAACACGGTGAACGCCTGGAACACGAGAAGACGCGTGCGCTGCCCCGCCTTGAGCGCATGGTGGGCAATGGTCAGCGTCACCCCGGAGCTGAGCAGGATCAGCGTGTTGATCAATGGCAATCCCCAGGCCTCGATGGTCTGGAAGTGCCCACCGATCGCCCCTGGCCCGTTGGTCGGCCACGCCGCGGAATACCCATCCCACAGCAGCGCGTTGGTCATCACGCGATAGCTTTCCCCGCCCAGCGTCGGCAGGATGAAAGTCCGGGTATAGAACAGCGCGCCGAAGAACGCGCCAAAGAACATCACTTCGGAAAAGATGAACCAGACCATCCCCATCCGGAACGACACGTCGACCTGGCGGTTGTAGTGTCCGGCGATGGATTCGCGGATGACATCGCCGAACCACATGAACAGCGTCGCCAGCAACATCGCGATGCCGGCGAAGAACGTCCACATGCCCCAGGCCGCGTCGTTGAGCCAACTGGCCACGCCAATCATCGTCACGAACATCGCGATGGAACCGATGAACGGCCAACGGCTCTGGCTAGGCACGTAATAGGCGGTGGCGTCGGTGCTGGGCTGGGCCATGGCAGGCATTCCGGTCGGGAGTCAGAGCGCTGCGCGCGGGGAACCGGCCAGTTTCGGCGATTCCAGTTCCGCGCTCAGCGCATCGTTCTTGTAGAAGGTGTAGGACAGGGTAATGGTGGTGATGTCGCGCGGCAGGTTGGGATCGACGATGAAGCGCACCGGCATGTCGCGCTTCTCTCCGGCCTGCAAGGTCTGCGCGGTGAAGCAGAAGCACTCGGTCTTGGTGAAGTAACCAGAAGCGCGTGCCGGCGCCACCGACGGCACCGCGCTGCCGACGATGGCATGACCGCTCTCGTTGCGCGCGTAGTACAGCGCTTGATTGAGCTGGCCGGGGACCACCTCCATGGTGAGCTGCTCCGGATGGAACGACCATGGCAGTTTGGAATTCACCCCGCCATCGAACTGCACCTTGACCGTGCGCTTGCCGACCAGCGACGTGCTCGCCTGCGAGCCGTCGCCCGGACCGCGCTCCAGGCGAATGCCGAACACCTTTTCGCAGGCGATGCGGTACAACGGCACCAGCGAGAAAGTCAGCACGAACACCGCCAGCGCCACACCGACCAGCTTGAACAGTCCGGCACTACTGGGCACATGCGGTGACGGCGCACTCATCGCCCCAGCACCCCGGAGAGGATGAAGCCGACGTAGATCGCCAGCGCGACCAAGCCGGCCACCAAGGCGGTACGCGCCGCACGTTTGCGGCGCAGGACCAACTCATCGAGCGGCGGTTGCGCAGTCATCAGTGGCCGATGTCGTCGTGGGCCAAATCGCCAGGCTTGAGCACCGGCGGCAGGGTGAAGGTATGCGCCGGGGCCGGCGATGGCACCGTCCACTCCAGGCCACGCGCACCTTCCCACACCCGCGCATGCGCCTGGGCGCCGTTGCGTAGCGACGCCAGCAGGATCGAGGCCATCAAAAACGGGGTGACGAACATGCCGAAGGCACCAATCGAACTGACCAGGTTCCAATCCGCGAACACCACGTTGTAATCCGGAATACGCCGAGGCATACCGGCCAGGCCAAGGAAATGCTGCGGGAAAAACAGCAGATTGACGAACAGCATCGTCCACCAGAAATGGAACTTGGCCCAGCGCTCGTTGTACATGTGCCCGGTCCATTTCGGCCACCAGTAGTACACCGCCGCGATCAGCGCGAACACCGCGCCAGTGACCAACACATAGTGGAAATGCGCCACCACGAAATACGTGTCGTGGTACTGGAAGTCGGCCGGCACGATTGCCAGCATCAACCCGGAAAAACCACCGATGGTGAACAGGATGACGAACGCCACCGCCCACAGCATCGGCGACTCAAAGCTCATCGAGCCTCGCCACATGGTGCTGATCCAGTTGAATACCTTCACCCCGGTGGGAATGGAGATCAGCATGGTGGCGAACATGAAGTAGATCTCACCGCCCAGCGGCATGCCCACGGTGAACATGTGGTGGGCCCAGACGATGAAACTCAGGAAGGCGATCGCCGCAATCGCATAGACCATCGCCTGGTAGCCGAACAGCGGCTTGCGGCTGAAAGTCGGAATGATCTCGCTGATCACGCCGAATGCCGGCAGGATCATGATGTAGACCTCCGGATGCCCGAAGAACCAGAAAATATGCTGGTACATCACCGGGTCGCCACCGCCGGCGGCGTTGAAGAACGAGGTGCCGAAGAACTTGTCGGTCAGCAGCATGGTCACCGCGCCGGCCAGCACCGGCATCACCGCGATCAGCAGGAACGCGGTGATCAGCCATGCCCAGCAGAAGATCGGCATCTTCAGCAGATAGATGCCCGGCGCGCGCATGTTGAGCACGGTGGCGATGATGTTGATCGCCCCCATGATCGAACTGATGCCGGCCACATGGATGGCGAACACCGAGAAGGCGACGTTGTAACCACCCTGCAGCATCAACGGCGGGTACATCGCCCAGCCGGCGGCCGGCGCGCCACCGGGCAGGAACAGGGTCAGCAGCAGCAAGGTGAACGCCACCGGCAACAGCCAGAACGACCAATTGTTCATGCGCGGCAAGGCCATGTCCGGCGCACCGATCTGCAGCGGAATCATCCAATTAGCCAGGCCGACGAAGGCCGGCATCACCCCGCCGAAAATCATCACCAGCGCATGCACGGTGGTCATCTGGTTGAAGAACTCGGGCTTGACGAACTGCAGCCCCGGCTGCGCCAACTCGGCACGAATCACCACGCTCATCGCCGCACCGATGACGAACATGGTGAAGCTGAAGAGCAAATACAGCGTGCCGATGTCTTTGTGATTGGTGGAGAACAACCAACGCGCGACGAAGCTCTGCGAATGCCCGTGCTCGTCGTGGTGATCGACTGCGGAATGGGCCATGGCGGCTACCTCAGAAAGGGAAGGCTGGACATCAGGTGGCTTGCACGGTCAGGTGCGAACCGGGACGAGGACGCGGGCGCGATTGTTGCGCCTGCGGTGGCACCGTGGGCGCCGCCGTGTTGTCCGGAGCGGACGCCGCCGTCGGCGCAGCTGCTGGAGCGGCCACCGGCGCGGACGCGGGCGCTGCAACCGCGGGCGCCGGCTTGCGCGATGCCAGCCACTTGCGGAAATCCTGCTTGCTCATCGCCTCGACCACGATTGGCATGAAGCCGTGGTCCTTGCCGCAGAGGACGGCGCACTGACCGCGATACACCCCGGGTGTATCGATACTGGTCCAGGCCTCGTTGACGATTCCAGGAATGGCGTCCTGCTTCCAGCCCAGCGCTGGCACCCACCAGGCGTGGATCACGTCATCGGCGGTAATCAGGAAACGGACCTTGGTGTTCACTGGCAGCACCAGGCGGTTATCCACATCCAGCAGATAGTGCGGATCGTGTTCGACGGTCGGCACCGCGCCGCTCTGGCGCATGCGGTCGGAACTGCGCGCCAAACGACTGGTGAAGGACACGTTCTCACCCAAGTATTCGTACCGCCACATCCACTGATAGCCGGTGATCTTCACCGTCATTTCGGCATCGCGGGTGTCGTACATCGCGATCAGCTTGGCCGTGGCCGGCCAGGCCATGACGATCAGGATCAACACCGGAATCACCGTCCATACGATCTCGGCCTTGGTGTTGTGGGTGAACTGCGCCGGCACCGCGCCCTTGGACTTGCGGAAGGTGAACAGCGCATACGCCATCGCGCCGAACACCAGCACGCCAATGACCACGCACACCCACAATGCGAGCATGTGGGCATCGTAGGCATTGTGTGCGCTCTGGGTGACGCCACGGCCCATGTTGAGTTGCCACGGCTTCGGATCGGCCGCTTGCGCCCACGCCAGAGGCGCAGCCACTGCCGCCGCCAGTGTCATTCCAGCCTTAACTGTCTGTTGCACCCATCTGCCGCATTGCTTCATTGCCTAGACCCCTTAGCGTGTCATCGGTTGCGGCCAGTCGTGGCCGCCAGCAAGCCTTGCAGGGTCTGCGCCAGTTCGCGGCGCTCGTCGGGACCGAGGAACTCGCCTACCCGAACCTGCTTGCCGCTGGAAGCCAGCACCACCCTGTCGTCGCCTTCGATCCGCAACCGCACCCAATGCGGATGAGCGCGGAACGCTGGCGTTTCTGCATCTGGATGGGTCACTTCCACGCAGGCCGGACCCACCCGGATCTCCTCTTCGCGCTCGCCCACCCGCCATAACCAGCGCAGTGCAAGCGCCACCATCATGCTGTGCAACAAGGCGAATACAGGCGCGAACACATTGCCTGCGAGCCATCCAACTCCTGCCACGGCCCACATCGCCCCGGCGAGCGCGGCGAACAACAAGACGAACTGTCGGGCGTTGAGCGCCCGTGGCGGGCGCAGCCGCAGCTGCGCACCCGACCCCTCCGGAGAAAACGGAAACATTTCGATCATGTCGAACCGCGCTTCCGAACCGCCTCGCCTTTAAGTCGCGAGTACGTCCGGATGGTAGCCCTGGGCCTGCCCCGCGGCAAGCACGGGTACATCACAAAAAATGCTGCAATGCAACCAGATCGACGCGGCATCGCAGCCGTCGACGCCGCCGGACCCGCGCAGCCCGCGCGGGCGCTGACATAAAATGATCGCTTCCATCCCTGGCCTTTCCCGCATGAACGCTCTGTCTGGCGCCGGCTCTGCCTCGCCGATTCCATCGGCCTCGCCTTCGCCGCTGCTCGTCCCCGAACTTCCGCCCGCCGCGCACGCCCTGCGCGCCGCGATCACCGCCGCCTGGCTGAAGGACGAAACCGAGCACGTGCGCGAACTGCTCGAACACGCACGCCTGCCGACCGCCGAGCAGGCCAAGGTACAGGCGCTGGCCGCCGATCTGGTCACCCGCGTGCGTGCGCGTGCGCAGAATCAGGGTGCGATCGAAGCGTTCATGCGCCAATACGATCTGGGCAGCGAGGAAGGTGTGCTGCTGATGTGCGTGGCCGAGGCGCTGCTGCGCATCCCCGATCAGGACACCGCCGACAAGCTGATCCGCGACAAACTCGGCGATGCGGACTGGAAAAAGCACATGGGCGAGAGCGATTCGATCCTCGTCAATGCATCCACCTGGGGCCTGATGCTCACCGGCAAGCTGGTGCAGATCAACGACCTCACACGTGCCGACGTGTCTGGCGCATTCAAACGCCTGATCGGCCGCGTCGGCGAGCCGGTGATCCGGCTGGCGGTACGTCAGGCGATGAAGATCATGGGCCATCAATTCGTCATGGGTCGCACCATCGGCGAGGCGCTGGCGCGCTCGAAGAAGGGCGACAACGCGTACTACCGCTATTCCTTCGACATGCTCGGCGAAGGCGCGCTGACCATGCGCGACGCGCGGCGCTACCTGGACGCCTATCGTCAGGCAATCCACGCCATCGGCACGCATTTCGCCAAGCAACCCCAGCGCGATAGCGGCAAGGACGCGGTCTTCGCCGCGCCCAGCATCTCGATCAAACTCTCCGCGCTGTACCCTCGCTACGAGCACGCCAAGCGCGCACGGGTGATGGCCGAACTGGCACCAGGCGTGCTGGAGCTGGCGCAGCTGGCAAAGTCCTACGGCATCGGCTACACCGTCGATGCCGAAGAAGCCGACCGTCTGGAATTGTCGCTGGATCTCATCGAGGCCACCTTCTCCGATCCCTCGCTGGACGGCTGGGAAGGCTACGGCCTGGCGGTACAGGCGTATCAGAAACGCACGCCGTACACGATCGATTTCCTTGCCGATCTGGCGCGCCGCGTCGGTCGTCGTATTCCGGTGCGCCTGGTCAAGGGCGCTTACTGGGACGCGGAGATCAAGCGCGCCCAGGTCGAGGGCCATCCCGGCTATCCGGTGTTCACCCGCAAGCAAAACACCGACGTGTCCTATCTGGCTTGCGCCAAGCGATTGTTCGCGCACAGCGACGCGCTGTACCCGATGTTCGCCACGCACAACGCGCAGACCATCGCGGCGGTGCGCGCCATCGCCAACGGCAGGGACTACGAACACCAGAAGCTGCATGGCATGGGCGACGATCTCTACGCCGAGGTCATTCCCGCCGGCCGCCTGGGCGTGCCCTGCCGGGTGTACGCGCCGGTCGGCTCGCACGAGGATTTGTTGCCGTACCTGGTGCGGCGCCTGCTCGAAAACGGCGCCAATTCCAGCTTCGTCAACCGCATTACCGACGAGAACGTGGCCATCGAGGATCTGATCCGCGATCCGCTCGAGGCCGTGTCTGCGTTCGCCTCCATCCCGCATCCGAAAATTCCGCTGCCAGTGGACCTGCTGCGCAGCCAGCATCACAACAGGAAAAATTCCATGGGCGCCAACCTCGCCAACGACAACGACCTGCGTGTACTGGCCGATCAACTCAACGCCGCGCTCAAACCCTGGCACGCCGCGCCGCTGGTGCCCGGCACGGTGATCGCCAGCGAAGCGTTGCCCGTGACCAACCCCGCCAACCGCCGCGAGGTCGTCGGCCGCTGGCAGCCAGCCGATGCGGCCAGCGTGGAAAAAGCGCTCGCCAATGCCGTCAACGCACAACCGGCCTGGAACCGCACTCCCGCCGCCAGCCGCGCCACGATCCTCGAACACGCCGCCGACTTGCTGGAAGCGCGCATGCCCGAGTTCATGGCGCTGTGCGTCAAGGAAGCCGGCAAGACCTTGCCCGATGGCGTGGCCGAAGTACGCGAGGCGGTGGATTTCCTGCGCTACTACGCTGGCCAGGCACGCGCCCAGTTCGGCGCGCCCGAGCGGCTGCCCGGGCCGACCGGCGAATCCAACGAACTGCAGTTGCACGGTCGTGGCGTGTTCGTGTGCATCAGTCCGTGGAACTTCCCCTTGGCGATCTTCCTCGGCCAGGTCGCTGCGGCGTTGGCCGCTGGCAACAGCGTCATCGCCAAGCCCGCCGAGCAGACCAATCTCGTCGGGCATGCGGCGGTGAAGTTGCTGCACGAAGCCGGGGTGCCGGAGGCCGTGGTGCAATTCCTGCCCGGCGATGGTGCGACCGTCGGTGCCGCGCTGACTCGCGATCCGCGTGTGGCCGGGGTCGCCTTCACCGGCTCCACCGAGACAGCCCGCGCGATCAACCGTGCGCTGGCCGCGCGCGAGACCGCCATCGGCGTGCTGATCGCCGAGACCGGCGGCCAGAACGCGTTCATCGCCGATTCCTCGTCGTTGCCGGAAGCGGTGGTCAAAGATGCGATCGCCAGCGCGTTCATTTCCGCCGGCCAGCGCTGTTCTGCCGCGCGCGTGCTGTTCGTGCAGGACGACATTGCCGACAAGGTGATGACCATGCTGGCGGGCGCGATGGCCGAATTGAAGATCGGCGATCCGGGCCTGCTCTCCACCGATGTCGGCCCGGTCATCGACGCCGATGCGCTGCAACTGCTCACCGAGCACACCGCACGCATGGACCGCGAGGCGCGTCTGATTGCCGTGGCTGGCACCGATGACAGTACCGCGCACGGTAACTTCTTTGCTCCGCGCGCCTACGAATTGCAATCGCTGGCGCAATTACAGCGCGAGGTCTTTGGCCCCGTGCTGCACGTGATCCGCTGGAAAGCCGACCAGCTCGACGCGGTGATCGACCAGATCAACGCCACCGGCTACGGTCTGACTCTCGGCGTGCACTCGCGCATCGACGAAACCATCGAGCGCATTGCCGCGCGCGTGGCGGTCGGCAACGTCTACATCAACCGCAACCAGATCGGCGCCGTGGTCGGAGTGCAACCCTTCGGTGGCCAGGGCTTATCCGGCACCGGTCCCAAAGCCGGCGGCCCGCATTACTTGCTGCGCTTTGCGACCGAGAAGGTCGTCACCGTCAACACCACCGCCGCTGGCGGCAATGCCTCGCTGCTGACACTGGGCGATTGAATGCTGTGCGAGCAGCACTGATCACGCAGCGCATCAACCAACCGGAGCCTGCGTCTGAGCCCTCGCCATCGGTCTTACACACGGCGNCCCGCATGAGCGGGGCTTTTTCATCGTTGCTGTAACAGTTGCGATCAGAACTTATAGTTGAACGAGGCCGCCAGCACGTTGGCGTTCACGTCGTAATGGCCGACCAGCGTATTCCCTGTCGCACTGGTGGTGGCGATTTTCGGATCGTTGATGAACAGATGGGTATAGCCAACGCTGTACTCCACATGCTCGAACGGCCTCCAGCTCAGACCCAGCGAAGCCCACTTGCGGCTTGCATCCGGCACGCGCACATCGCGGTGCTGATCGGTGGTCGGGGTTTCGTCGTAAGCCACGCCACCGCGCAAGGTCAATGTGTCGCTCATGCGGTATTCGGTACCAAGCGAGACAGCGGTGGTATCGCGGTAGCCGAACGTCAGCGTGTTTGCGGGCTGATTGGAAGCGAAGTCGACCGTGATCTTGTCGAACTTTTTCCAGGCGGTGCGGGTGACATCGGCCATCACCGTCCACTGCTCGTTGAAGTTGTGGGTGAAGCTGGCGGTGGCACTGGCAGGCAGCTTGACCGTGGCGCGGCCCTTGGTGTCGACGAAGGTACCCGGCGCGGCAACGGCCAGCACAGTGGCGGCACTGCCCCAGACGGTGAAATCGACGTCACCATTGGTGATCTTGTGCTCTACCTGCGACCGATAGCTGAAGCCGATATGGGTGTTCTCATCGACGCTGAACAAGCCACCCAGGGTGAAGCCGGCCGCAGTGTTATCGCCCTTGATACGCGAGAAGCCGTCGGCGCTGCCTGGCGCGAAACCCGGCACGCGGCGTGCGGCTAAGATGCTGCCGAAATCGACCGCATTGCTCAGTTCCATATTCAGGCGCTCGGCAAACACAGAGGCGCCGAAGGAGACATATGGATTGACGTCGTAGGAGAAGGCGGCGTTCAAGTCGATCGTGCGCATTTCGGTCTTGACGCCGTTGTAGCGGCCAAACCAATCGCGGTCGTACTGGGTCTTGAAACCGAATGGCGCAGTCAGCGATGCGCCGAAATGCATGTTGTTATCTGCGCCGAACGGCATGTGGAAGTAGACCGCCGGGACCGGCGCGATCATGCCGGCGTCGCCGCCGTTACCACCGGAGATCGGCGCGCCGTTGGCATAGGTCGCGCCGTTGCCACGGTACTTGGCGGAAAATTGAATCGCGCTGATATCGGCCTGGAACACCGTGCCATCGAGTTGGCGCATGCCCGCCGGATTGACGGCGATGATGGAAGCGTCGCCCGGTGCACTCCCAGCACCGGCGAAGGCACGACCAAGTCCCTTTGCACTGTTTTCCTTGAGTTGGAAGGCGGCGCCATGCGCCTGACCCATGGTCAGTGCACCGACGATAGCCGCGGCCAGGGCCGTGAAACGGACGAACTGGGTTGCGTTTTGCATGGTTCTTCTCTCCGGACAAAGGGACATCGGTGTTCGCACCTGCACATTGCCGGCCTGAGAAGTCGAAGATGTATCCCGGAATCCTGTCCGGACATACGGCGCGGCATGCGGTATGACGTCTTGCGTTAACTCAACTATAACAATATTCAGCATAAACAATTTGCTGCGTTCAGGTTCGTATGGAGCGCGCCTAGGTCCTGCCGCATGAAGCCGGTATCTTTGCCATCCGAGGCTTTCCGGTATTCGCATGTTCGTCTCCATCCCCACCCGCGAACGGGCCAAGCTGCGCTGGGCCGCGCCGTTGCTGTTGGCAGCGATATGGCTCGCCTTCCTGTGGTCCACCAATCTCCCCAATGAAACCCGCGCCACGTTGTGGTTGGACTGGGGGGCGTTGTCGGTCGGCACAAGCCCACGCGATTGGCTTGCGCCCCTGCATGACGGCAGCGTGCTGCGCCTGTTCACCGCACTGTTTCTGCATGCCGATTGGTCGCACCTGCTCGGCAACTTGGTGTTCCTGCTGATCTTCGGCCTGCCCGCCGAACGTGTGCTGGGCCCGTGGCGCTTCCTGCTGCTGTTCCTGAGCGGCGGTGCGATCTCCAACCTGGCCGCCGTGTTCGCGATCGACACCCCCGATCGCGTCATCATCGGTGCCAGCGGCGCGGTCTCGGCCTTGATCGGCACCTATCTGGCACTGTTCCCGCGCGCCAAGCTCGGCGTGGTCCTGCCTCTGGGGCTGTTCCTGGAGTTCGTCCGTGCTCCGGCAGCGTTACTGATCGGCACCTGGGTCGCATTGCAGGTCGTGTTCGCCTACATCGGCCCAGCATTCGGCATGGTGGCGTGGTCGGCGCACTTGACCGGCTTCGCCTTCGGCATCGGTTACGGGTTGTACGTGCGCGCTACGCCTGGATAGGCGCAACGTCGTTTGATTCTGAGCCACGTCCGACGACAGCGCGTCTTATACTTCGAGCATGTTCAAACATCTCTACAAAGTGATCTTCCTCAACCACGGCAAGGTCTACGAACTGTATGCGCAACACGTCGGCAGCAGCCATCTGTGGGGATTCACCGAGATCGGCGCGCTGGTGTTCGATCTGCACGATGGCGTGGTGATCGATCCCACCGAGGAACGCCTGCGCGAAGAGTTCGGCAACACCCAAACGTTGCACCTGCCGATGCAGAGCATCGTGCGGATCGAACAGGTGGAAAAGAAGGGCCCGTCGGCGATCCGCGAGGCTGCCACCGGCGAGAAGGTGGTCACACCATTCCCGATGCCCGGCAAACCCCGCTGAGCCGATGCGCATCCTGATCGCCGACGATTATCAGGATGCGGTAAGACACCTGCCCTGCTTCCGTCGGCTGCAAGGGCATCGCGTGCAGGTACTGACCGCGCCGTCGCCCGATCCAGAGACCCTCATTCACCACGCTGCCGAGGCCGAGGTGCTGGTGCTGATCCGCGAGCGCACCCACATCGATGCCACGCTGCTGGCGCGGTTGCCGGCGCTGCGCCTGATCAGCCAGACCGGCAGGATCGGCGAGCACATCGACTTGGCCGCGTGCACCACACGCGGCGTCGCTGTGGCCGAAAGTGTCGGTTCACCGGTGGCGCCGGCAGAGCTGACCTGGGCACTCCTGATGGCGGCCAGCCGGCGCCTACCGGCATACCGCGACGCGTTGCTGACTGGGCACTGGCAGGCCACCGGCACTGCGGAACTGGGTCGCCGCCTGGAAGGACTGACCCTGGGCGTGTGGAGCTACGGCAAGATCGGGCGACGCGTCGCCGCTTATGGCCGCGCATTCGGCATGCGCGTGCAGGTCTGGGGTAGCGAGGAGACCTGCGCGCATGCACGCGCCGACGGTTTCGAGATCGCCGCCAGCCGCGCCGCGCTGTTCGCCGACAGCGACGTGCTCAGCCTGCACCGTCGCCTGGTCGCGGCCACCCGCCACCAAATCGTGCTGGACGATCTGCTGCGCATGAAGCCCGATGCGCTGTTGGTCAATACCAGCCGTGCCGAGCTGCTCGCCCCCGGCGCACTGCAAACGGCGCTGGCTGCCGGACGTCCCGGCCAGGCGGCGCTGGACGTATTCGAACAGGAGCCGCTGCTGGACCCGCAGCACCCGCTGCTACGGCATCCGCAGGTACTGGCGACACCGCACCTGGGCTACGTCGAGCAGGCCAGCTACGAACTGTACTTCGGCGCTGCCTTCGACAACGTGCTGGCCTTCGCCGCCGGCACGCCACAGCATCTGGCCAATCCCGAGGTGCTGACGCTGGGCTAAATTCGGCACAGACACCGACGCCAGCGGGATGGCTACGCAGCGCCGCTGGCTCAGGAACCGGGCGTCGCCGCTGCCGGCTCAGGTTTTTCCGGTTTGGTCTTGCCGGGCGCAGGCGTCTGCGGCGCCGACTTGGTCGAGGGTGTACCCGGTTTGTGCATCGGTACTGCGGTCGGCTTGGCTTTCGGCTTGACCGGCTTGGCGGCGGCGGCCCTGGCCACCGCACCAGGCTGTTTCAGTTCGGCAAGTGCCTGCGCGATCGGCGCATCGCCCGGCAGCGGGTCGCCGGCGCTGTACCCCTCGGCCCCCTCGTCGTCGCCGCGTAGATGACCCGGCAATGTGGCTTCGCTGTAGTCCGCAATCGCCGCTGGCTTGTCCGCATCCTCCGCCTCGCCCTCAGGGTGCAACACCACGTCGGGGACGATGCCGCTGGCCTGGATCGACTTGCCGCTGGGCGTGTAATAGCGCGCCGTGGTCAGCTTGACCGAATCGCCGTTGTCCAGCGGCAACACAGTCTGTACCGAGCCCTTGCCGAAGGTACGGCTGCCGACGATACGCGCGCGCTTGTTGTCGCGCAGCGCGCCAGCGAGCACTTCAGAGGCGCTCGCCGATCCAGCATCCACCAGCACCACCATCGGCGCGCCGTTGAGCAAATCGCCTGGGGTGGCATCGAACTTGGAATCGCTGACCGAGATACGCCCGCGTGTGCTGACGATGTTCCCTTTGTCGAGCAGATCGTCGGCCACCTGCACCGCCGCGGTCAGCAATCCGCCGGGATTGCTGCGCAGATCAAGCACCAGGCCGCGCAGCTTGCCGCCGGCCTTCGCAAGCAACTGCTGCAACTGCTTGCGAAAATCCGCGCCGGTATCGGCCTGGAAGGTGCTGATGCGGATGTAGCCGTAGCCAGGCTCCAGCATGCGGCTACGTACACTGGCCACACGGATGGTCTGCCGGGTCAACGTGACGTCGAAGGGTTTATCGATCTTGTCGCGTTCGATGGTCAACACGACCTTGCTACCTGGCTTGCCACGCAGCGGTTCCATCGCCTTGACCGCACTGATCGGCTTGCCGTCGATGGCGATGATGATATCGCCCGAGCGCAGGCCTGCACGCGCGGCCGGGGTGTCATCGATCGGCGACACGACCTTGAGGGTGTTGTCCGGCAACTGCAGCAATTCCACGCCAATGCCATCGTAGGCACCGCTGGTCTGCTCATCGAAGGCTTCGGCGTCTTCCTTGCTGAAATAGGTACTGTGCGGATCGAGATCGAGCAACAGGCCACGGATCGCAGACTGCATCAGTTTCTTGTCGTCGACAGGATCGACGTAGGCTTCCTTCACCGCGTTATAGACCGCGACATAGCGACGGATTTCGTCCAGCGGCACTTTCGACGTGGCCGACTCGGTTGCATCCGGATCATCGGCGCTGGCCGCAGGTGCCGTGGATGTCTGCGTGGCGGCATGCTGCGCCATCAGTGGCAGCGGCGCCAGCGCAAGCAACAAGGCAACGGACAGGACTACGCGCATGAAGCACTCCGATTGGGGAAGGCCTGCGCCATCGATGACACAGTGGGCACGATTATGCGCGAAATCACCCTAAACACGCGTTGACCGCACTGCGATGCTGTATTCAGCGTCGCTGCAGCCACGACGCCGGATCCACCGGCTGGCCGTTGTGACGCAATTCGAAGTACAACGCCGGGCGGCCCTGACCGCCGGAGTTACCGACCTTGGCCACCGGATCCCCGCGTTTGACCCGGTCGCCCGCATCGCGCAACAAGGTATCGTTGTGCGCGTATAGGCTCATGTAGCCGTTACCATGGTCCACGATCAGGATCATGCCGTAACCGGTCATCCACTCGGAGAACACCACCGTCCCGTCGGCCACCGCAGTGATGGTACTGCCGGCTGGCGCGGCGATCAGCACGCCGTTGCTGGTACGCCCATCTGGCAACCTGCCGCCGTAACGCGCGAGTAAATCGCCAGACAACGGCCAGCCGAGCCCGCCAACCTTCAACGGTGGTCCCGAGGCCATCACCTTAGGTGGGACCTTGCCGCCAGCGTGTGGGTTATTGCCGGCCCTGGCCTGCGCGGCCTGTTCGGCGGCGGCACGTTTGGCCGCGGCACGCCGCTCGGCCTCGGCACGGGCGGCAGCCGCGCGCAGATTGGCTAACAAGGTTTCCAGGGCCTTCGCGTCCTGACCAAGCGCTTTCTCGCGTTCGCTGCGATCCTGATACCGCTGATCAAGTTCCAACACCACGCTGGCGCGCTGCTTGCGGTCACGCTGCAATGCGGCCGCCTGCTCTTGCTGACGACGCTGCGCTTGGCTCAACTGCTGCCGCTGCTGCGCGACATCGCGCTGTACCTGTTCGAGGGCCTGCAGTTCGTGGGTCAAGCTGGCGATGCGTTGCGCGCGTTCGCGCTGCAGATAACGGTGATAGGTCAGTAGCCGGTTGGCATCGGCCACGCGATCCTGCGCCAGCAAGAGTTTCAAAGGTGCATTGTCACCGATGGCATAGGCGGCCCGTAGCCATTGCGCCAATTCGGCGTGCTGGCGGGTCAATCTGGCGCGCAATGCATCGCGTTTGTGCTCCAGTTCGGCCAGGGTCTGCTGATGCTGACGCAGTGCCTGCTGGGTCTGTGCCAGGCTGCGTCCGGTAGCGGCGACCTTTTCGTCGGCATCGCGCAATTGTCGCGCGGCGTCGCCGCGCTTGCCCTCCAACTGATGACGCTCCTCGGCTACGCTCTTCAGCTCGCCACGCACTTTCTCCAAGCGACGCTCGGCGTCACGCGGGTTCTGTGCGGCAGCCAGGCCTGTCGCCAGCCACAGCAGCGCCATCGCCACGACAGGCATGAACTTGCGTGACTGCAGCCAGACACACCGATGCGTCGCGCCAGACAGGGCGGAACGCGAGAGAACGGAGCTGGCAGCGGACAAGGGCGGATCCAATGACTTCAGGCAGGTGTGGATTGTAGCGAAGCGTGTTGTGATCGCCCCACGATGAATCGCAACCGGATGGCCGGTGTTAGGGGAGGTGGAAAATAATGAAACCGATGCATCTGGCCGTGCTGTTGGTCATTGCCCTCACCGCCGATTCCGCGCTGGCGGCCGAGGACATCAGCAAGGTCAACGGCAGCATCAAGGCCATTGCCGGCAAGCAATATGGAAACCTAAACATCGTCAACGGCAACATCAGTGTCGAGTCCGGCGCACGCGTGGGCAGCGTGGAGACGGTCAACGGCAATATCAGAGTCGCCGACAATGCCCAGACCAACGGCTTGTCCACAGTCAACGGCAACATCAACATTGACGAACGCGCGCAGATCGATGGCTCGATCAAAACAGTCAACGGCGGTATCTTCGTCAATCGCGGCGGACGCATCGTTGGCGCGATCGAGAGCGTCAACGGCAGTATCGGCGTGATCGCCATGCAGTTGGATCGCGGCATCGAGACGGTCAACGGCGACGTTACCGTGGGCCATGACGCGCATCTGGGCGGCGGGATCACGATCAACAAGCCAAGCTTCAGCATGTCATTCAACCCGACACGCACACCACGCGTCATCGTTGGGCCACATGCGGTAATCGACGGTCCGCTGCGATTCGAACGCAAAGTCACACTGTACGTCCATCGTAGTGCCCAAATCGGGCCGATCAGCGGCGCCATCGCACAGTCATTCGATACCGACACCGCGCCGGGCAAGTGAGCCGGACGCTCAGTCTCACGCCAACATCTCCCAAAGCGGTCAGACGCGCAGATTGCCTCTAGCGTGTTGTCAGGAGTTTGCCATCGAGCGTTGTTTTTTGAGGATGCGCATGTCGCGCGTCAGCACGAGGCAG
>NZ_JZIM01000012.1:0-93305 GCF_000963215.1 Xanthomonas sp. MUS 060 | reverse complement strand
CGACGTCCCGCCGGCCGAGTTTGCCGCCCAATTCACTTCCCCACCCAAAGCCGAATTTTCCAGTTCTGCGAGGGCCTAACGCGGGGAGGAGGTCACCGCGAGACGGTGGTGAAATCGGCCTGGTGCAAGTTAAGGGTGATTTCGTTGCTGCTGCCGAACACGTCCGGTAATGCGCGCTCCACGGTTGCGCCATTGGGGATAAGGCCGACGCTGGGTATGTTGACCGAGATGCGCGAGCCGTCCTTGCCCTGTGCGCCGAAGCCGCCGACCACCAAGTTACCCTGAGCGATCGCATAGACCTGACCATCGGCACCCTTCAGTGGTGTCATCAGCAAGGAGCCGCCACGCAGTGAGATGGCATTGCCGATCGAGGAGACGGTGACGTCGATTGGCTGGCCAGGCTTGGCGAATGCCGGCAGTTGCGCACTGATCGCTACCGCTGCCACGTTTTTCAACTGAGGGTTGACGTTCGCCGGCACGTTGACGCCCAGCTCGCCGAGCATGTTCTTCAAGCTCTGCACGGTGAATGGCGCTTGGCTGGTGCGGTCGCCGCTGCCGTCCAGGCCGACCACCAGGCCATAGCCGACCAGCGCATTGCCGCGCACGCCGCCGACCTGGGCAAGATCTTTGATGCGTTCGGCCGCGGCCGGGGCGACCAGAGCAGCGCACAACGCGAAGGCGGTGAGCAGGCGGCAGGGTAGGGACAAGAGAGTCATGGCAGGCCTCAGTAAGGCGAGATGCGTGAATTGAAGAAACGGCTCAGCCAGCCCATGGCATTGGACTGCGCTACCGCGCCGCGACCGCCGTAGGCGATGCGCGCGTCGGCAACCTTGCTGGATGGAATGGTGTTGTCCGGGGCGATGTCGGCGGCGCGGACGATGCCTTGCACCTGCACCAGTTCGTCGCCCTGATTCAGACGCAGATTCTTGTCGCCCTGGATTACCAGGTTGCCGTTGGGCAAGCGCTGCATCACGGTCACGGTCAGGCTTCCCTGCATGGTGTTGCTTTGCGCCGTGTTGCCCTTGCCGGCGAAGCTGCGATCGCCGCTGGTGGAGTTATTGAGCACGTCGGTGCCGTTGATCGAGAACGGGGTGCCGAGCAGAGTCGGCGTGGCCATTTTCACGCTGTCCTTTTTGCTGATACTGGTGCCGGCGGTGCTGCTGGCATTGGTGCTTTCCACCAGGGTGATGGTCAGCAAGTCGCCGACATCGCGGGCACGACGGTCCGAATACAGCGACAAACCTGGGCCGGCGGCGTAGATCGCGCCGGCGCTGGGTTGTGCCTGCGGCGCGACCACCGGGACGATCGGTGCCATCGGCGAATATGGGCGTATGTCGCCGGCAGCGATGCCCAAATTGGCGCAGCCGCCGAGCAGGGCTGGCAACAGCACGGCGGAGAAGCAGAGAGAGGACAGGTGCGACATGGCGGATTCCGGAAACGGCAGGATCAGGCGTTGTTGTTCAAGTAACCGAGCATGGCGTCGGTGGTGGAGATCGCTTTTGCGTTCATCTCGTAGGCGCGCTGGGTTTCGATCATGCTCACCAGCTCTTCCACCACATTGACGTTGCTGCCTTCCAAGGCGCCCTGCACGGTGGTGCCGAGGCCATTGAGGCCGGGCGTCCCGCTTTGTGCCGGACCCGAGGAAGCGGTTTCCACGTACAAGTTCTGGCCGGTGGCCTGCAGTCCCGAGGGATTGATGAAATCGGTCAGGGTCAGCGAGCCGACCTGCAGCGCGGCCGCAGAGCCAGGAACCTGCACGCTGACCGTGCCGTCGTTACCGATGGTCACCGACTGCGCACCTTCCGGAATCTGGATGCCCGGCTGTATGGCGTAACCGCTGTTGGTCACCAGTTGGCCCTGCGCGTTGACCTGCAAGCTGCCGTCGCGGGTATAGGCGGAGGTGCCGTCGGGCATCTGCACTTCAAAGAAACCGCGACCGTTGACCATCACATCCAATGCCTTTCCCGTCTGCTGTTGGCTGCCTTGCTCGAAATCCTTGGAAGTGGCGACGACGCGCACACCCGTGCCTAACTGCAGGCCCGAGGGCAACTGCGTCTGTGACGAACTGGCACCGCCGGGTTGACGCCGCTGTTGGTACAGCAGGTCTTCGAAGCTGGCGCGATCGCGCTTGAAGCCAGTGGTGCTGGTGTTTGCCAGGTTGTTGGAGACGACTGACATACGTGTCTGTTGCGCATCCATGCCGGTCTTGGCGACCCACAAAGCCTGATTCATGACCCGAGTTCCTCTGAAGAATGGTCCCCGAGCGATGCCGGGGTGCATGAAGACTGATGCATGCGCCGTGCCAAACACCGCGCCAGCGGTGGCCTCAGCCGCTCATACGCAGCAGGGTGTTGGCCGACTGCGCGTTTTCGTCACCGTTTTTGATCACTTTCACTTGCATTTCGAACTGACGTTGCAACTGGATCATCTGCACCAGCGCACCCGCGGCATCCACATTGCTACCCTCCAGCGCGCCGGTGTGCAGTGCGATGCCGGTGGCAAGTGGAAAGGCCTTGGTCGGATCTTCGCTGACGTTGCGCATCAGTCCGTCGAGACGGCGGGTGAGCTGATCGGCCGGTGCATTCACCACCTTCAGCGTGCCGATCGCGCTCATCGCTTGCGGTCCTTCGCCCAAGGGCACGATCGAGACGGTGCCGTCGTTGCCGATCTCCAGCGACTGGTGTGGCGGGATCGACATCGGGTTGCCCTCGGTATCGAGTACCGCACGGCCACTGGAGGTGACCAGTTGTCCGTTCGCTGTCAGTGCCAATTCACCGCCACGCGTGTATGCCTCCTTGCCGTCGCTGGCTTGTACCGCCAGCCAATTATTGGCACTGAGGGAGACATCCAGTGGATTGCCGGTGACTTGCTGCGCGCCGACATCTCGATCAAAACCCTGGTCGATGTGCAGTGCATCAATGCGCGACGGATAGCCGTTGCCTTGAATGCGGAATGCTTCGGTATTGGCGAGCTGCGCCTTGAAACCGGCGGTCTCGACGTTGGCCAGGTTGTGGGACACCGTAGTCTGCGCCTGCAATGAAGCGCGGGCACCGGTCATGGCGACGTAGAGTGCTTTGTCCATGGGAAATCCTCGAAAGCCGGGGCTCGGGTCTCTGGGCTGGTGGCCCGGAAAGGCGCGAAGTGGAAGTGCTTGAACGGTCGGGAGAAGGACGCGGCGCGATATATCGATCCGCGTCCTTTACAGCGTTTGATCCAGAGAATTCCAGATCCCGAGCCACCAATCTCGGCTTTACCCGTCAACGGATATTGATGACGGTCTGGGTGACCTGATCCTGGGTGGAGATCATCTGCGAGTTGGCCTGGAAGTTGCGCTGCGCCACGATCATGTTGACCAACTGCTCGGTCAGATCGACGGTGGAAGACTCAAGCGCGCCGGACTGCACGCTGCCGAAGTCCGAAGAACCCGCCACTCCGGTACGCGGACTGCCCGATCCCGCGCTTTCCGCCCAGGCGTTGTCGCCCAGCGAAGTCAAGCCTTGCGGGTTGACGAAGTTGCTCATCGCGACCTGTCCCAATGCCTTGTTGGCATTGTTGGAGTAGCGCGCGTAGACGACGCCGGTGGGATCGATGCTGATCGCGTTGAGCTTGCCGCTGGCGTAGCCGTCCTGAGAGGCAGCGCGCAGGGCGAAGGTTTCGCCGTACTGCGTTGAACCTGTGACGTTCAAGGTGAGGTTGAGGGGGCCTGCGCCGGTACTCGGGGTAAAGGTGCCCAGCGCGATTTGGCCGTTGGCGGGGTTGCTGAGCATGCCATTGTTGGAAAACTGCAGTGTGCTCGCACCGCCTGCGGCGACGCCATCGATATAGTTGTAGACCTGCCACTGGTTGGGCGTGGCGGTCTTGACGAAATACGAGGTCTGGATATGGCTCACGCCCAGCGAGTCGTAGACGGTGGTGCCGCCGGTGGAGCTGTTGTAACTGTTGGCGTTGTTCGGATCGAAGGTGGCGACCGTCGGCGGTTGGGCATTGCCGGGCAGGGTGAAGGTCAGATTGAGCGTGCTGGTCGGATTCGGTGGGCTGTCGGTGGTTTGCAGCTGCAGGTCGCTCAGGGTGCCGACCGCGAAGCCATTGCCACTGGCTGTGGGCGGGAACACCTGCAACCTGGCGCCCTGCGGATTGACCACGTAGCCGTTGGCATCGGTCTGGAAGTTGCCGGCGCGCGAATAAATCCGGGCACCGTTGTTGGAGAGGGTGAAGAAGCCCGAACCGGAAATGGCCAGGTCCAGGTTGCGTCCGGTGGGGTCGATGTTGCCCTGCGAGAATTGCTGGGCAACGTTGCTGACCCTCACGCCCGAGCCCACGGCATTGCGCGCTAGGCCGTAACCGCTGACCGTGAACTGGTCGGCGAACTCGGCACGCGAACCCTTGAAGCCGGTGGTATTGACGTTGGCGATATTGTTGGCGGTGACGTTGAGGTCGGTATTGGCGGCTTTGATGCCTGACAACGAAGTGTTGAAACCCATGATGGACTCCTGTGGATTGGCTGGCTCAGCTGATGCGGATGACGTTTGACAGAGGCGTGGTGCCTAACCCTGTCAGATCGAGATAGATGCCGTCCGAACCGATGATGGCGCTTTCGACCGGTGCTTGAACGTAGGTGGACAGCGTGGTGGAGGCGCCGGTGGTGTCGTTTTGCGTGGCGGTGACGCTGTAGGTTCCAGCAGGCATCCGCGCACCGTTGGCGTCGGTGCCATCCCAGTTGAAGGGGATCTGACCGGCCTTGTCGGCCGCCACGCTGATCTGCTTGATCGCCTTGCCGTTGGCGTCACTGATGGTGAGGTTGACCACGCCGCCGCTGGTCGCGGCGACCATCCCGCCGGCACCGCCATCGTTCCCTAGCGGGAGGCCGGCCGACGGGACCAGCACCTTGTGCCCGATCAGGTTGGCGCCGCGCAGGACTTGATCGGTACTCATCGATGACGATAGCGCCGTGACGGTCTTATTGAGGTCACCAATTCCCTGCACGGTGGACAGTTGCGCCATCTGCGACACCATCTGGCTGTTGTCCATCGGCTTGAGCGGATCTTGATGTTGCAACTGCTCGGTCATCAGTTTCAGGAAGTCGGCTTGTTTGAGTGCCGGGCTACTGCTGGCGGTGGTGCTGGTGTTGCTCGCGGCGCTCAGCCCCAGGCTCGAATACGTATCGGTTGACGAAGAAACGTTGGTCATATGGAATTTCCGGGAGAAGGAGGCGACAGAAGCAGAGCGACTCAGCGCCCGATGGTCAAGGTGGAAAGCGCCAGTTCCTTGGCGGTGTTGAGGACTTCCACGCCGGCCTGGTAATTGCGCGAGGCGGAAATCAGGTTGACCATTTGCGAGACTGGATCGATGTCGGGCGAATAGATGTAGCCGTCTGCATCGGCCAGCGGATGGCCGGGTTCGTAACGCTTGATCGGCGGATCCTTGCTCTGGCTGATTTCCTTGACGTTGACACCGGTCAGCGCGCTGTCGTGAGGGTCGCGCACCGCCTGGAAGATCGGCTCGATCGGTTTATAGGCCGCTTCTGCCGAGCCAGCCACCGAATCGGCGTTGGCCAAGTTGCTGGCGATGGTGCTCATCCGTACCGACTGTGCTTGCAGCGCGGAGCCGGCGACGTCGAAGATTGGCAAATTGCTCATAGCTTATTGGCCCGTGATTGCGGTGAGCATGGTGCGCACCTTGGAATCGATGAAACTCAGCGAGGCGCGATATTCCAGTGCGGCACGGCCATAGGCGGCGCGTTCGGCGTCCGGGTCCACGGTGTTACCGTCCAAATTGGGTTGGCTGGACTCGCGGCTGATCTGGAAGGGATTCAGGCCATCGCCGCCGACCGCAATGTGGCGGCTGTCGGTGACCTGGAGTTGGGTGCCGTCGCGTTGACCCTGTGCGGCACGCATCGCCGCATCGAAATCCAGGTCCTGCGCCTTGTAGCCTGGGGTATCGACGTTGCTGAGGTTGCTGGCAATCAGCTTCATCCGTTGCTCGCGCAGCGGCAGGGCGTCGCCGTGGACGCCTAAATAGGATGAAATCGGATTGGACATGGCACGCGGTCCCGCGGTTCGTTGCTGAAACCACAAGCAAAACGTGTGCCAAACTGAGTGTCTGCCTTTAGCGGGGCAGGATTATCGGGCCAGTTGTTCGCGCCCGCATGTACCGCCGACGGCGGTATGTCGCCAGCGCCGAGGGTTAAGCGGCCTGAGTATCGGCGACGGCCCGCAGTCGTGCCAGCACGTAGTCGGCCAGCTCGTTGGCGCTGTACTTGGCGACGAAGGCGTTGGCGCCGACACGCTCGACCATCGCATTGTTGAACACCCCAGAGAGCGAGGTGTGCAGCAGCACGTACAGCCCAGCCAGGCCTGGATGACGGCGGATTTCCGTCGTCAGCGTGTAGCCGTCCATCGCCGGCATCTCGATGTCGGAGATCACCATGGCGTAGCGCTCGGCTGGATTCTCGCCGCCTGCGTGGATCTGCAGGAGGTGATCCAGTGCTTGACGCCCATCGGAAAGCAGGGTCGCGCCCACGTCGAGCTGGTCGAGCACACTACGGATCTGTTGCCGGGCAACGCGCGAATCGTCCACCACCAGCACCTGCAACTGCCGGCCGGTGAGCGCCAACGACGGGTCGATCTGCGCTTCCGTCCGGGTTTGTGCGATGTCAGCCAAGACGCTTTCCACGTCGATGACCTGAATCAGTTCGCCTTGGAATCGGGTCACCGCGGTCAGATAGCTGGATTCTGCTCCCAACTCCGGCGGTGGATGGATATCTTCCACGGCGATGTTGACGATGCGCTCCACGCCGCTGACAAGAAAGCCCTGGACCGAGCGATTGAATTCGGTGACGACAATGTACCGTGGCCCTGCCTCCGTGTTGGGTTCGCGCTCCGGGTGGCCGATGGCCAGACCCAGATCCAGCACGGGTACCGAGCGGCCGCGGACATCGGCGACGCCGGAAAATTGCAATGGCAGCCCCGGCACCTGGAATAGCTCCGGTCGGCGCAATACTTCTTGCACTTTGAAGACGTTCACGCCAAAAAGCTGACGACCACCCAGCCTGAACAGCAGCAAGGCAAGCCGATTGTGACCCGCCAAGCGGGTGCGCTGGTCGATTCGGTTGAGCAGATCGTGCGACATGGCTTTCATATCGGCGTCAGCGCAGTGGAACTTGAGGCTGTGACGGGGATTGACTACATCAAATCCCGGCACATGATTTGCACTGGAGGAGGCGACACTTACGCTATGAAGAGACACGGTGATGCGTCCGATCCTGTTGCTGATGCTACTTGTGGCCATGCCTGCCTGGGCCGATGAATTCCAACCGGTGGAGACGATCCGTGCGGCAGCACTATCTACGCTGGGTCCGGGGGCCGAGGCTGAGGCGACGCTGGATCCGGCGGTTCGGGTGCCGCTGTGTCAGGTGCCGCTGCAAGCGCAGCCGACCGGCACCACGACGGTGGAAGTCAGTTGTCCGCGCGATGCTGGCTGGCGGCTGTTTGTGCCGGTCAAGGTTCGGCGCATGCAGCAGGTATTGGTGTTGGCGCGCGGCCTGAGCGCTGGAGAGACCATCGGTGCCGCCGATATCGTGGCTGAGACGCGCGATGCTGCGCGGATCGTCGGGGCCGTGATGACCGACCCGGCAGTGGCGGTGGGCAAGCTGGTCCGGCGGACCTTGCCTGCCGGTACCTTACTATCGCTCAGCGATTTGGTCTCGCCGCGGCTGGTTCGGCGCGGCGATAATGTGGCGCTGGTGGCACGCAAGGGCGGGCTGGAAGTGCGTATGGCCGGTCGAGCCATGAGCGATGCAGGCGAAAATGAGCGGGTCACCGTCGAAAACTTGTCGTCTCGCCGCATCGTTCAGGGAACTGTGTCACAAAATGGAGACGTTTTGGTGACGCGATGACAAACCCCCTAAAGTTCTGGATCGTAACGTCGTTATCACATTCGAACCCGTAGCAGGATCAGCGTGATGAGCCAGAAAATTGAAGGTAGTTTGTCGACCTCGGCCACACACCGCACTTCGTCTGTCAGAACCAAGAGCGCCTCTGGCGCATCCGAGGAAGATCAGAACCGTGCGGTCGGTGCGACTGCCGCCACCGATAGCCTACGCCTGACCGGCGAGGCCTCCGGACTACAGAACATACAACGTAAATTGGCGGCCGCCCCGGCGGTTGACACGCAGCGCGTCGAGGCAGTCCGCAGCGCGTTGCAGAACGGTAGCTACAAGATCAACCCGGAGGCCATTGCCAGCCGGATGGTCGAGATGGATAGGCAACTCGGCGCATGAACACATCCGTGACCACTCCCTTGCAAGAACTTAGCGACGCGCTCGTCGGTGAACGGCAAGCGTTGTTGGATCACGATGTGGAAGGTCTGATGCAGGCGACCAGCGCCAAATTGGCCGCATTGCGCGCACTGGAAGCAGACGTGCCGGTGGGGACCGAGGTGGAATTGCGCCTACGCGAGCTGGCCGACGCCAATCGCGCCAACGGCGCGCTGTTGGCACGGCGTCGGCGTGAAGTGAATTGGGCGCTACGTCACTTGGGTCGCAGCGAGAGTGCTTCGGCCTACGACGCCAAAGGCCAATCGAGCACGCCGCTTATGCAGCGTCACCTGGCTATCGCCTGATCTCCCCGCGCCCCTTTGTCGGGGGGGGCGCACGCAGCGGCGGCAACGGCGTATATTGAACGCCCGTCGACCACCCGCCCACCGTCGTGAATTTCGTCGATATCGATTCCGCTGCCCCGGTCGTCCTGCCGTCTCGGGAGCACATGGTTGCATTGAGCGAACTATTGTACGAAGGCGTGGTGCTGTTCCGCGCCGATGGTCAATTGGTGTTGGCCAATAGAGCCGCTCGAGGTTATCTATCCGGCGTCGATGCCGGCACGCTGAGTGCGCATCTGGCGCAATGGTTGCCGGGCGATGCGCTGTCGCAGGCGCGCAACAGCGGCCGTTGGAGTGGAAGCTTACCGACGGAGCAGCGCGTGGTGCTGGCGCATCTGTATTTCCAGGTCGGCTTCGGTGTCGATGATGGCCATTACCTGATGCTGATCCAGGGTATCGAAGGGCAGCAGGATTACGAGCAGGAATTGCAGCGACGCCACGACGAGTTGCGTCAAGCCTATTTGCGTCTCAACGGCGCACAGGAAAAGCTGCTGCAGTCGGAGAGCGATGCAGGCGAAAATGAGCGGGTCACCGTCGAAAACTTGTCGTCTCGCCGCATCGTTCAGGGAACTGTGTCACAAAATGGAGACGTTTTGGTGACGCGATGACAAACCCCCTAAAGTTCTGGATCGTAACGTCGTTATCACATTCGAACCCGTAGCAGGATCAGCGTGATGAGCCAGAAAATTGAAGGTAGTTTGTCGACCTCGGCCACACACCGCACTTCGTCTGTCAGAACCAAGAGCGCCTCTGGCGCATCCGAGGAAGATCAGAACCGTGCGGTCGGTGCGACTGCCGCCACCGATAGCCTACGCCTGACCGGCGAGGCCTCCGGACTACAGAACATACAACGTAAATTGGCGGCCGCCCCGGCGGTTGACACGCAGCGCGTCGAGGCAGTCCGCAGCGCGTTGCAGAACGGTAGCTACAAGATCAACCCGGAGGCCATTGCCAGCCGGATGGTCGAGATGGATAGGCAACTCGGCGCATGAACACATCCGTGACCACTCCCTTGCAAGAACTTAGCGACGCGCTCGTCGGTGAACGGCAAGCGTTGTTGGATCACGATGTGGAAGGTCTGATGCAGGCGACCAGCGCCAAATTGGCCGCATTGCGCGCACTGGAAGCAGACGTGCCGGTGGGGACCGAGGTGGAATTGCGCCTACGCGAGCTGGCCGACGCCAATCGCGCCAACGGCGCGCTGTTGGCACGGCGTCGGCGTGAAGTGAATTGGGCGCTACGTCACTTGGGTCGCAGCGAGAGTGCTTCGGCCTACGACGCCAAAGGCCAATCGAGCACGCCGCTTATGCAGCGTCACCTGGCTATCGCCTGATCTCCCCGCGCCCCTTTGTCGGGGGGGGCGCACGCAGCGGCGGCAACGGCGTATATTGAACGCCCGTCGACCACCCGCCCACCGTCGTGAATTTCGTCGATATCGATTCCGCTGCCCCGGTCGTCCTGCCGTCTCGGGAGCACATGGTTGCATTGAGCGAACTATTGTACGAAGGCGTGGTGCTGTTCCGCGCCGATGGTCAATTGGTGTTGGCCAATAGAGCCGCTCGAGGTTATCTATCCGGCGTCGATGCCGGCACGCTGAGTGCGCATCTGGCGCAATGGTTGCCGGGCGATGCGCTGTCGCAGGCGCGCAACAGCGGCCGTTGGAGTGGAAGCTTACCGACGGAGCAGCGCGTGGTGCTGGCGCATCTGTATTTCCAGGTCGGCTTCGGTGTCGATGATGGCCATTACCTGATGCTGATCCAGGGTATCGAAGGGCAGCAGGATTACGAGCAGGAATTGCAGCGACGCCACGACGAGTTGCGTCAAGCCTATTTGCGTCTCAACGGCGCACAGGAAAAGCTGCTGCAGTCGGAGAAAATGGCTTCCATCGGCCAACTCGCCGCTGGCGTCGCCCACGAGATCAACAATCCGATCGGCTATGTCCACTCCAATCTGGGCAGCCTGCAAGAGTATCTACGCAGCCTGTTTACTTTGATCGAGGCATACGAGCGCGCGTTGCGTGCGCCGGAACCGAAGGCGTTGATTCCGGAAATCGACGACATCCGCAACCGCTTCGACATCGACTTCATCAGCCGCGATCTGCCGCAACTAATGGCTGAGTCGCGCGAGGGCATCGAACGAGTGACGCGCATCGTTCGCGATCTCAAGGATTTTTCGTATTCCGGTCGCGAGGATTCATGGAAGTTGGTGGATCTGCATTCGGGTCTGGAATCCACGATCAACATCATCTGGAACGAGCTCAAGTACAAGGTCACTCTGGAGCGCCACTACGGCAACCTGCCGCTGGTCGAGTGCCTGCCATCTGAGCTCAATCAGGTGTACATGAACTTGCTGCTCAACGCTGGTCAGGCGATCGGAGAGCGTGGCACCATCGTCGTCAGTACCGGTCAGGATGGCGATCAGGTCTGGATCGAGTTCAAGGATTCCGGCTCCGGCATTGCGGCCGATCTGTTGCAACGCATTTTCGATCCTTTCTTCACTACCAAACCAGTTGGTAGTGGTACCGGGCTGGGCCTGTCGATCTCCTACGGCATCGTCAACAAGCACCATGGCCGTATCGACGTATCCAGCAGTGTCGGTGAAGGCTCCACCTTCAGAATCGTGATTCCGGTGCGCCAACCCAAGTGATGTGACTGGGCCTGTGATCTGCGAGGTCAACGCCATGGTCGACATGCGGGCTTGGCGAGCGTCAATTCCCTGGGGTTTGGCACGCCAGTGGCAGCACCATCTCAGACCTGTCCGTCTCGGCGCTGATCGTCGTGCGTGCGGAATGCCTGGCGGATATGTTCGCGCAGTTCGTCGTCGTTCCAGGGCTTGGTCAGGAAGCGATAGATCGCGCCGCGGTTGATCGCATCGGTGACCGTGGCCAGGTCGGTGTAGCCGGACAACACCAGGCGGATCGTATCGGGGTAGAGCATCTTGACCCGGCCGAGGAACTCGGTGCCGCTCATGTCGGACATGCGCTGGTCGGACAGGATCACCTGCACGTCGTTGGTGGCAAGCAGATCGAAGGCATCGCGGACGTTACCGGCGGCAAGGATCCGGTAGCCGTCGCGGCGGAACAGGCGGACCAGGGAGCGCAGTACGTTTTCCTCGTCGTCCAGCAACAGCAGAGTGCGGTCCGGTCGGGTTTCGGCAAAGGATTCCGGGCGCAGGTAACGGCGCCGCAGCGCCATGCCCGCTGCTTCGGCCGACATCGGCTCGCCGAACAGGTAGCCTTGGAAAATATCGCAGTCGTTGCGCCGTAAGAAACCCAGTTGCGCCTGCGATTCAACGCCGTTTGCGATCACCACCATGCCTAACTGGTGTCCCATGGCGATAATGGCGCGGGCGATTGCGGCCTCGCGGTTGCCGGCCGGTGCGCTTTTGATGAAGCTGCGGTCGATTTTGAGTTTGTCCACCGGATAACGCACCAGCGCGCTGAGGCTGGAGTCGCCGGTGCCGAAGTTGTCCAGGCTCAAGCTGATGCCTTCGCGGCACAGGTTGGCAAGGGTCTCGTAGACGAAATTGACGTTATTGGTCAGTGCGCTTTCGTTGATTTCCAACACCACCATCTGTGGTGGCACGCCGGCTGCTTGCAGCGCCGACATGACCTCGTTGAAGAAGGTCGGGCGCAGCAGTTGCAACGTGGACACATTGACCGCGATGGTGAAATCGTCGAAGCCCTGGTCGCGCCACAACCGCGCCTGGCGCAATGCGCCTTCCATCACCCAGGTGCCGATCTGCACGATCACCCCCAGGCGCTCGGCGGTGCGCATGAAGCGCTCAGGGACGAGGATTCCAAGCGTCGGCGACTGCCAGCGCAACAGCGATTCCATGCCGACCACGCGACCGTCGCGCGCGCTGACCATGGGTTGGTAGCGCAAGCGCAGCTCGCCGTTGGGAATGGCGTCGACGATCTGCCGCGAGATGATGCTTTCGCTGTGCGCGCTTGGCGGGCCGTCGGCGGCGTAGAGGCGAACCAGGTTGCCGCCCTCGCGCGCGGCTTGATAGACCGCGTCTTCGGCATAGTCGAGCAGTTTGGACAGACGGGTCGAATGTTCCGGGCACAGACTCACGCCGATTTTGCCGGTCATGAAGAGTGTGTAGGGAAGGACCGAAAGTGGTAGTTCGATCTGCTGGCGAATTTCCTCAGCGAACATTTCCGCAGGCGGTACGTCAGCGGTGCGCGGTACCGCCATGACCAGTTCGTCGCTGCCGTGGCGCCATAGCAAGCCGCGACCACGCAGGTGGGCCTGCAGCCGATGCGTCAGCAGCGCCAGCGCTTGATCGCCGACCTCCGGATTCATGTTCTCGTTGATCGAGGCGAAGTGGTCGATGTCGATGTGGAGCAGCATCACTCCCGGTCCACCGGCCAGCGCTTCGGCGATCATTCCGGCCAGTGCCGGGTGTCCGGCACCCAACCGCGAAGGGAGTTCGTCGTTCGCAGTGTCGGCGGCAGCGGGATTCCACATCGAGTCAAGATCCAGGTGAGGGATGCGTCGCCGCGGTGGTGTAGGGTAGGTACAGTGTCACCCGAGTGCCAGTGCCGGGGGCCGTATCGATTTGCAGGGTGCCGCCGGCGCTCTGCGCCCGTTCGCGCATCACGATCAGGCCTAGACCACGCGGGCCGGTCGGATCGAAGCCATCGCCATCGTCGACCACCTCTAGGTGCAGCTGGCCGTGTTGCTCGTCGCTCAGCGTCATCCGCACTTCACCGGCGCTGGCGTGACGCAGTACGTTGGTCAGGCTCTCCTGAGCGATGCGGAAGCAGGCCTGCTCGACCTCACTGCTAGGACGCTGAGGCAGCGTGGCGATGTCCAGATGCAGGCGCACCGCTGAAGCGCGAAACAGCATGCCTGCTTGCCAGCGTAATGCCGCTTCCAAGCCGAGTGCGTCCAGTTGCGGGGGGCGCAGCAGGGTGGATAGGTTGCGCAGCTTGGTGATGCTGCTGTCGGCCAATTGCACGATCTCGGCGAGATCCTCGCGGCGTCGTGCGGCGTCGGTTTCGTCCAGTGCGGCATGCGCGGACAGTTTCATGGCAGTAATCGCCTGGCCGATGTCGTCGTGCAGGTCGCGCGAAATTGCGCGGCGCTCATCCTCCTGCAACGAGAACAGACGCCGTGCCATCGCCTGTAGTTCGCCGTTGCTCTGCGTCAGCGCATCGCGCATGCGCTCGGGTTCGCTGAGGTCGCGCACGATCAAGAGCTTACAGTCGCGTCCGCTGTAGCGGACGTTACCGAACGACAACCCTGCGTGGAATAGCGAGCCATCGCGACGGCGCATCAGCGCGGCGTTGCCGGGTTTGCCCTTGTTTGCGGCAGCGCCCATCTGCTCGCGTACCTCTGCCAGGCTGGCCTTGTTGACTAAGCTCTGTAATGGCTCGCCGAGCAGGTTCTCGCCTTCATAGCCGAACTGCACTGCACAAGCAGCATTGGCGTACAGCACATGTTCCTGGTGCAGGATCACCACACCGTCCGGCAGCACGCGCACCAGTTCGCGAAACTGCTCCTCGCGTTCGTGCAGCAGGCGCCGTGAGCGTTCGTGTTCGGTCACGTCCTGAAGGGTGCCCCGCACGCAGGCGGAGCCGTCCTCGGCGTTCGCCGATTCGGCGCGCAGATGCAGCATCCGCGCCTGACCATCTGCGGCCAGCACCGGCAGCAGCATGTCCAGTTGTAGCGGCTCGGCGCCGCACAGATCCTCGATGACACGCTGGAGGCGCACTTGCGATGCGACATCGCTTGGGACAAGCAACTCTTCCAGGCGATGCTGTCGCGGATGCTCCGGTACGCGCCGGCCAAGCATGCGATAGACCTGGTCTGAGTAGATCCCCAGACCGCTGGCCCTGTCGAGTTGCCAGGACCCTAGGCGTGCGATGCTCTGGGCTTCTTGCAGGTGCTGCAAAGCCTGATCGCGGCGCTGCTGCGCATCGTATTCGGCGCTACGGTCGCTGATCACCACCAGGCGTGCCTGATGCCCCAGGTAATCCAGGCTGCTGCTACGCGCCTCGGCCATACGTTGGCTGCCGTCGCGCATGCATAGCGGCTCGGCGACCACGCAGATTTTCGAAGGCGTTTGCCGGATCGTCTCGATCACCTCCGCCATCCGGGCACTGACGCTGGGTGGCCACAACTTCACCAGTTCCAGCCCAACGAATTCATCGTGGGACCAGCCGAAAAAGACCACCGCAGCTGGGTTTGCGTCGATGACCCGCAAGCTTTCCAGGTTGTAGACCAACATGGGGCTGGAATTGGCCTGGAACATCTGCCGATAACCTGCTTCCGACAGCGCCAAGCGCGTATGTGCCCGCATCGCGCCACGCACCAGTGGATGCAGCAAACGGTAGAGGGCAATCGCGGTTACGGCCAGAAACAGCGCTTCGTTCAGCAACTGCAAGACAACCAGTGTTGCCGAGTCTTTCACAAAATAGGCGAGCAGCAATTGGCTGGCGATTGACCAGAGCAAACCCAGCGCAAGATACAGCAGCACAGTGCGCCAGATGCCGCGATCCAGCCGTCGCGCCAAGCGTATGCCGGATGGAGCCTGGGAAGGTGGAGAGCTCCCGCGTTGTGATTGCATACTCCGGCAGCCTGTTGCAGTGGTTCGTCTCTGACGAACATCTTAGCGGGTGATGGACGCTGTGGCCCATCGGCGGCTTCCAGCGCTCAATTAATCCTGTCACATGCCGCTATCACCCCTGTCCGCAGCTCTTCTGCGTGGCGAAACGGAGCATCTGGGCGTGGATCAAGGCCTCATTGCAAGCTTGCTGCAGCATCCGCTTACCTCGGCAATTGTCCTGCTGGACGCCGAAGGTAGGCCCCTGGCTGCCAATCAGTCAGCGCAGGTGTTGGGGTTGCCGCGCACCGTTGAGGCCTACGCCCAGCTCATGCGTGATATGCGCGAGCGATTGGTCGATGGTGAGAACATGCTGGCCTGTACGCTGCCTGGTAGCGCGGGGCGGCGGCTGGACGGTTGGTTGCGCTCCGTGCGCGACGAGAGCGGCGCCCTGCTTGCATACACTTTGAGCGTTCCCGAGCCGGTTGGCAGCGATGGCGCCACGCGTTGGGAGATCGCCCTTGAGAGCGCTGACCACGGCCTATGGGACTGGGACATTCCCAGCGACACAATCTTCCGTTCCGAGCGCTGGAAGCAGATGCTCGGTTACGCGGGTGACGCTCCATTCCACGGGTTCAACGGCTTGCTGCCGCTCGTACATGACCAGGACAAGGAACGCCTGCAGCAGGCGATCCGTGCCCATTTCGATGGCCGCACCGCGACCTACATGTGCGAGTTCCGCCTACGTGGGCAGGACGGGCATTGGCACTGGATCTTGGATCGTGGCCGGATCGTAGCGCGGACCGCCGATGGTCGTCCGCTGCGCATGGTCGGCACGCATACGGATATCCACGAGCAGAAGCTGTTGGAGCAGCGTCTACTCGACCAACAGACCTTGCTGCGCGAGGCGCAGCGCATGACGTGCATGGGCAGTTGGTCCTGGGATCCGCGACATGACCAGCTCTGGTGCTCGCACGAATTTCAACGTGTCACCGGCTTGAATGAAGAGCAGGTACCCAATAGCCGCGCTTGGCTGCGTTTGCTCAGCCGTGATTCGTCGGTGCAACTGGTTTCGAGCTGGCGTCGCATGCGGCGCGATAAAAAACCTGTCAATTTTGAAGTGGAACTGCGCTGTGACAGCCAAGCACCATTGCATCTGCGGGTCTGGGCACAGCCACAGTTGGGGAGCGATGGCGCCATTCAACGTATTTTAGGCCAAGTCCAGAACATCACCGAGCAACGCCAGACCGATGCGCTGATTCGCTGGCGTACCGAACTCCTCAACCGTGTTTCGGCGCTGGGTAAAATCGGTGGCTGCGAAATCGAAGTGTCCACCCGGCGCATGCAGTGGACAGAGGAGTGCTATCGGATTCACGGCCTGCGCAAGGAAACCATCGAGCTGCACCAGGCGCTTTCGCTATATACCCAAGACTCGCGTGATGCGTTCGAGGCTGCGTTGGCGCGGATCGTCGAAGGTAGCCTTCCGGAGCAATTGGACCTGTGTTTCCATCGTCCGTCGGGTCAGCGTATCTGGGTGCAGGTGCTGATCGAGCTGGACGAACGCGATGGTCTACCGCCGCGCTTCGTGGTGCTGTTCCGCGACATCACTCACGAACGCGAGGCCAACGAACGCATCGAACTGCTGGCGCACTACGACTTGCTGACCGGATTGCCGAACCGGCAATTGCTGCGCGAACAGTCCGAAAAGGCAATGCACGATGCGATAGAACGAGGCAGTACGTTGGCGATGCTGTTCGTCAATTTGGATGGCTTCAAAAGTATCAATGATTCTTTCGGCCATGCCGCCGGCGATGCTTTGTTGAAGCTAGCCGCATCGCGGATGCACCAGCAACTTCGCACCAGCGATCTGTTGGGTCGTTTAAACGGCGATGAGTTCTTGCTGGTGTTGCGCGATCTGGCCGAACCCGGCGACGCCGAACACGTCGCCCGCAAGCTGATCACGGCGCTGGCCGAGCCGTTGCCCAACGGCGAGAACGTCATCAAGATCGGGGCCAGCATCGGCATCGCGCTCATGGAGGAGGGGCGTCAGGATTTCGACAGCTTGCTGCGCGCCGCCGACGCGGCGATGTACGCTGCCAAGGAATCCGGCCGCAATACTTGCCACTACTACAGCCAGGACGTGTTGCTGCGCGCGCAGCGGCGTCTGGAGATCGAGCACGCGCTGCATGGGGCGCTGGACCGCGAGGAATTCTCGTTGGTGTACCAGCCGCTGGTGCATACGGCAGATGGTCATCCGCCGGCGGTCGAAGCGCTCCTGCGTTGGTACCGGCCTGGCCATGGCCATTGCAATCCGGCCGAATTCATCCCGATCGCGGAGGAGTGCGGGGAGATCGTACGCCTGGGCGACTGGGTGATCAGCGAGGCTTGCCGTCAGGCGGCCGCCTGGGATGCGGCCGGACTGAGTTTCGACCGGGTCTCGGTCAATGTCTCGGCGATGCAGTTACGCGACCGTGGCTTTGCCGAGCGGGTGATCGAGCTATGCCAGCGCAACGGTTGGTCGCCGAAGCGACTGGAACTGGAGCTGACCGAGTCCGCTTTGATCCGCGACACCGAATCGTTACGGCGCTGCTTCGAACTGTTCGAGCAGGAAGGCGTGCTCCTGGCGGTGGACGATTTCGGCACCGGATTTTCCAATCTGCACTACCTCAATCGTTTCCCTGTACAACGGCTCAAGATCGACCGCAGCTTCGTGCAGGACATGTTGCACGACAGCGGTACCGCCAAGGTCACCCAGGCGATCGTGCAACTGGGCCACGCATTGGGCATGCAGGTGGTGGCAGAGGGCGTGGAAACAGTGCAGGAAGATGAGCTGCTGCGCGAACAGGGCTGCGACGAAATCCAGGGCTATCTGCATTCGCGGCCGCTGCCGCCGCGTGAACTGGCCGCCTGGTTGCGCGCACGCCAGCATGCCGAATCGGTACCGCAACCGTGCCTGGAGCTGGCGACGTCGTGAATGTACGCCAGCCCTGATCACGGGCTGGACTTGCGGTGTCTGATGGGCTGGCTATACTGCGCCACCATTGTTCCCGGCCAGAGGCCACTCACCTTGGACAGTCATCCTAGACCGACGCTGCAGCTACCTAGCTGACAGGATTGCCATGGTCTGGGTTGTCCCAGATGGATCCCGTCCGCTCAGGATGGGATCATTCGCCAGCCTCGCTGAGTTGCTGGCTCGATTTCCGCACAAAGCAAGCCCGATCCGCGAAGACCCCAAGCGTTGGCCTACGGCATTTCCGTATCCGGAGCCATCCATGTGTCTGTCATCGCGATTGCTACTGCCCGCTACCATGAAGGCGAGTCCGTCTGCTCACCTGCGCTGGTGTGCGCTGCGGTGCGTCTCAGTGCGGCGATACAGGCGCGTGCGCGCTGGCGTATGCGGGTCGCCCGGCATCGGCTACGGACCCGCCGAAAGCGGTTGACCCGCAGCGTACATTTTTCCCGGTCAGACTGATCGTTCGGCTGCGCGATCGCACCAGCGTATTTTTCAATTGCCGCGGCTTCTTGCCGCCTTTGCCGGATCTTCCACATGGTTCCATTCGTTCGCGACCGTTCCGCGCCTGGACAGAGCGGTGCACGTCCCGGTGTGTTGCCCAACCTGCACGATCTGACGGTGTTCGCACTGCTGCTGGGCTTGGGTGTGCTGTTGCTGCATGGTGCCGCCGACATGCGCGCACCGCTGCCGCCCCCCGGCACAACCTCGGTGTTGCTGGACCTATGGCAACTGCCCGAGTACGGCCTGCGCACCACCTTGCGCATGTTCGCGGCCATGGCGGCCTCGTTGTTGTTCACCTTCGTGGTGGCGACTCTGGCAGCAAAGAACCGGCGCGCAGAGCGGGTGATCGTGCCAGCGCTGGACATCCTGCAGTCGGTGCCGGTGTTGGGCTTCCTCACCTTCACAGTGACCTTCTTTCTTGGCCTGTTCCCTGGGCGCCAGATCGGCGCCGAGCTGGCCTCGATCTTCGCCATTTTCACCAGCCAAGCCTGGAATATGGCGTTCTCGTTCTACCAGTCACTGCGCAATGTGCCGCGCGATCTGGACGAGGTGGCGCGTGGTTTCGGCTTGAGCGCCTGGCAGCGGTTCTGGCGGCTGGAAGCGCCCTATGCCACCCCATCGCTGATCTGGAACATGATGATGTCGATGTCCGGCGGTTGGTTCTTCGTTGTTGCCTCCGAGGCCATTACCGTTGGCGATCACACCTTGCAGCTACCAGGCATCGGCGCCTACCTGGCACTGGCGATCGGCCAGCGTAACTTCGGCGCGGTCGCCTGGGCGGTGCTGGCGATGGCGGTGCTGATCGCCTTGTACGACCAATTGTTGTTCCGTCCCATCGTTGCCTGGTCGGACAAATTCCGCGTCGAGTTGACCGCCTCGCAGGACAAGCCGCAGTCGTGGTTGTACGACTTATTGCGCCGTACCCGTCTGATCAAGCGCCTGGCCGCGCCCTTGGCGTGGGCCTGGCAGCGCACTTTGCTGCTGCGATGGACGCCGCGACGAGCGTCTGTGAACACGGCGCAGGCGTCGCGGGGGCGCAGCGCGGTCTGGGGGGATCGCGTATGGGGTGCGTCGCTGGCTGCCGCGGGCTTGACGGCGGCCTGGTTTGCCTTCGACTACGGCCGCCGCCATCTGAGTCTGCACGATCTGGGCGATGCGTTCTGCGGTGGCCTGGCCACCTTGCTACGGGTGGTGGTGCTGATTGCGCTTGCCAGTCTGGTCTGGGTGCCGATCGGGGTCTGGATCGGTCTACGCCCGAAGGTGGCGCAACGGGTGCAGCCGTTGGCGCAGTTCCTGGCTGCGTTCCCCGCCAACGTTCTATTCCCGTTTGCGGTCTTGGCAATCATCGCCACTGGCGCCAATCCGAACATCTGGCTGTCGCCACTGATGATATTGGGCACGCAGTGGTACATCCTGTTCAATGTGATTGCTGGCGCCAGTGCTTTTCCCACCGACCTGCGCGAAGCCGCCAGCATCTACCGCCTGCGCTCGTGGACGTGGTGGCGGCGAGTGATTCTGCCGGGCATTTTCCCGTATTACGTGACCGGCGCGCTGACCGCTTCCGGTGGCTCCTGGAATGCCAGCATCGTGGCCGAGCTGGCCAGTTGGGGCGATCGCCATGTGCAGGCCTACGGCCTGGGTTCCTATATCGCGCGTGCCACCGCTGCTGGCGATGGCGCACGGGTTCTGCTCGGTGTGGCGGTGATGTCGCTGTTCGTGAGCATCTTCAACCGTGCGGTGTGGCGGCGGCTATATGTCTTTGCCGAACGCCGGCTGCGTTTCGACTGATCCAAGGAGACCGATCATGAGCTTTTCCGCAAGCGCTCCCGAGCGCGCGCCGCTGGTCCGCGTACAGGGTGTGCGCAAGAGCTACGACAAGGGTGGGGCGACACCGTTGGTGGTGCTGGAGGACGTCGACCTGACCCTGAACTCCGGGCAGATCGTCGGTCTACTCGGCCGTTCCGGTTCGGGCAAGTCGACCTTGCTGCGCGCCATCGCCGGCTTGCTGCAGCCCAGCGCCGGCAGCATTGCCTTCCGCGACGCTGCGCCGAATCAAGCACCCGACGACATTGCGATGGTGTTTCAAAGCTTCGCGCTGTTCCCATGGTTGACCGTACTGCAGAACGTGGAAGTCGGGCTGGAGGCGCGTGGGGTGGAGGTCGACGAACGGCGCCGCCGCTCGCTGGCGGCGATCGACCTGATTGGCCTGGATGGCTACGAGGGAGCCTATCCGAAGGAGTTGTCCGGAGGCATGCGCCAGCGCGTGGGTCTGGCGCGGGCGCTGGTGGTGCGACCAAAGCTGCTGCTGATGGACGAGCCCTTCTCTGCGCTGGACGTGCTGACCGCCGAAACCTTGCGCACCGACCTGCTGGATCTGTGGTCGGAAGGACGTATGCCGATCGAATCGATCCTGATGGTGACCCACAACATCGAGGAAGCGGTGTTGATGTGCGACCGGATCGTGATCTTCGGCGCCAATCCGGGCCGGGTGATCGGCGAGATTCAAGTCACTCTGCCGCAACCGCGCAATCGACTTGCGCCAGCGTTTCGCGCGCTGGTCGACGACATCTATGCGCGCATGACCTCCAGTCCGCAGCGTCCACAGGCACGCGAGGGCGTCTTTCCTGGCAGCGGCATTGCCATGGTGCTGCCGCGAGTGTCGAGCAATCTGCTGGCTGGCTTGATCGAGGCGGTCGCTGCCGAGCCCTACCATGGCCGCGCCGACCTGCCGCCTCTGGCGGCCGGTTTGCAATTGGAAGTCGACGAACTTTTCCCGATTGCCGAGACCCTGCAATTGTTGCGCTTTGCCGTCTTCGAAAAGGGCGATCTGCAGTTGACCCCAGCAGGGCAGCGTTTCGCCGAACTCGGCACCGATGCGCGCAAGCAACTGTTCGCCCAGCATCTGGCCACCTATGTGCCACTGGCCGCGCACATCCGGCGCGTGCTCGACGAGCGTCCGGCGCACCATGCACCGGCGCGACGTTTCCGCGACGAGCTGGAGGATCACATGTCGGAGGACTATGCGACGGAAACCGTGCAGGCGGTGACCAGTTGGGCGCGTTACGCCGAGTATTTCGCCTACGACAAGCAGGCCGACCTGTTCTCGTTGGAAAACCCCAGCTGAAGGGCGCGCGAAGCAGCGACCTCAAAGTGACGTCGGCGAGGATCGCTCAGTCGATGTCGTGCAAGACAAAATCGATGATCGGTTCCGGCGTGCCGGCAGCGTCGATGGCGGTTCCGTTCAATCCCATGTCCCAGGCCAGACTGGCCCAGACGCTGTCGTCAATGCAGGCGTTCTGCGGCGTGGAGGGACGGGCAATCTGCATCTTGTGCAGCTCGGCCTGGGCCAGTGTTTCCAGTCGGCGCAGGACGCTGCCCGTGTGCTGACGCAGCGGCACTGCTGGAGCAACTGCGTCCGCTGCCGGTGCGCATGTATCGCTCGGTGCCGTGTCGCTCGTATCGCTGCGCGCATCGCAGGACATGACCGCACCTCTGGGAAGGGACTGGAAATGCATCGGCTAGGCCAAGCGAGTAGGGCATAGACGACACGCCCCGGTAGGGCCGGGGACGTGTCGGTTCATAGTGCGGAAGCGGTCAAGCCAGACTCAGAACAATTCCACCGTGCCTGCGCCCATGCTCTGCTGCGCCACCGGCTTGTGCGGCGGGCGCTCCCATTCCGTGCGCATATCGCGCAGACGCTTGCCGACCCGCTGCAGCGCATCGATCAGTTCGCTGTCGAATACTCCGCCATTGCGGTGCAACAGTTCCTGCAGGGCCACCGCTTCGCGGTTGATCGCGGCCAGACGGTCCATGTGGGTATGCACGCCCCCCAGCGCCTGGGTTGCGATGTCCTCGAACTGCAGGGCGCGCACTGCTTCGGCGACACTGCTGTCGATGGAGCGGCCGCATTCGGAAATCTCGCGCATGCTGTCGCCCAGGGAGTGATTGATCGCCGCCACGTTATCCAGCATCGCCGCAGCCTCGGCACGTGCCTCGCGGGAGCGGTCCATGTCGCGCGAGGCCATGTGCGAGACCGTCTCACGCACCTTGGCGATGGCGTCCTTGGAACTATGCGCCAGCTTGCGGATCTGTTCGTTGAAGGTGGTGGAACGCTCGGACAGATTGCGTACCTCGTCGGCCACCACCGCGAAGCCGCGGCCCGCTTCGCCAGCGCGCGCCGCTTCGATGGCCGCATTCAACGCCAGCAGGTTGGTCTGGTCGGCGATCGACTTGACATCCTCCAGTAGGGCGAAGATGCCGTCCAGGTGCTGCGACATGTCGTCGATGTAGTGCACCGTGGTGCTGCTCTGGCCGCTGACTTGTTCCAGTGCTTCGACCAACTGTTCCATACGCTGGCTGGCATGTTGGGCGAACCGGGCCACGTCCACCCCGGCGCCGCCTTCTTCGCCAGCACGATCCACGATCCGTGCCAACGCCACGCTCTGCTGACGCGATTTACGATTCATTGCCTCGAAGCTGTTGCCCAAGCCGCTGACCGCCTGGCGGATCAGTTCGCGGGCACGTTCGATATCCCCGCGCGATCCATCGATCTCATTGCCCACGAAGCTGCGCAGCTCGTTCAGCAATTGATCCTGTTCACGCATGATTTTGGCCTGTTCCGGCGAGCGCCGGCCTTGGCTGTAGACGGTCCAGGCGGCGAAGCCCAACCAGCTCAACGTCATCGTGGAGAGAATGGCCCAACGGACCGGGGCTGGCCAATCGAAGCCGGCAGCGATGGGGAACAGCAACGTCAGGGCAAGCGGAGCGGCCAGACGGATCAGGAGGCGTGAATACATGGACGTTCTCGGCAAAGTCACGATTGCTGTATCGGCCGCCCCCTCCTGCTCTTTAGGTGCGGACTGGCGTTAATCGTCTTAAGGCTATCGGATCCATTAACGTATCCGGCGAGTATCGGATGGCAGAAGCGTTGAGGTTCAGCGCAATGCCCGGTCTACGGCTTCACGCATGCGCCGCTTGGCCAGGAGGAAATCCCACAAACTGCCGCCCAACTGCCGCCACAGGACCGCAGAGCGCACTGCGGCCAACAGCAGAGCACGGATCTCCGCGACCACCCCGGCCTGACCGAGATAATGTGGATTACCCTGCACCATCACCCGAGGACGTAAGTGGCTGATAGTCTGAGCATAGAGCTGGCCCAGTGCTTCGATTACCTCAGGATGCGTACTGTCGCCACGCCTTTCCAGCAGTAAAGCGGCCCCAGCGATGCCGAGGCTGATTTTGCCATCGGTTTCGGTGTCGCTGACGAGACGACGCTCCAGTTGGATGACCGCCAGCGCCAGGCGTGGTAACACCTCGTCCTGACCTTGATTGCGAAAGTACTGGTGCAATAGGCGCATGCCAGGCACCAAGTCGCTGCGGTGGCCGTAAACCGCCTCTGCGCTCGGTGCATCGATCCGGAACACGCTGTCGAGCAGAGTGCGGACCAATGATGCCTCCGAGTGGCCGGTTTCGGCGATACGGCGTACCTGCTGCAGGGCCTGGGCCATGCCTGCCAGCGCCAGCATGCGCGTATCCATGGTGTCGATCATCGGTTGGTGTCCTCGTGTGTTGCAGTCGCCCGCTGCGCCAGACGGCGCTCCAGCGGGGCATCGGTGGTGGCGATCACGGCCCCGCCCAGGCACTCCTCGCCCTGGTACAGCACCAGGGATTGTCCCGGCGTCACGGCCCGTTGCGCACGCTCGAACTGTACCGTCAGGGTGCCATCGTCGCTGACTTCGACCATGCACGGTTCGTCGGCCTGCCGGTAGCGGGTTTGCGCACGACATGCGAAATGCCGCGCTGGTGGCGCGCCGGCAATCCAATGCGCGTTTTCCGAGCGCAGTTGCGTGGCCATCAGATGGGGGCTGTCGCGGTCCTGGTCGACATACAGCACATTGCGCGCCACATCTTTGCCGATCACGTACCACGGCGCTGCGGCCCGGCCGCGCACACCGCCGATGTTCAGGCCTTCGCGCTGGCCCAGGGTGAAATAGAACACGCCGGGGTGCTCGGCCACGATGTGCTCGTGCGGGTCGCGGATCTCTCCGCGCCGGGCCGGCAGGTAGCGGCTCAGGAATGCGCGGAAGTCGCGTTCGCCGATGAAACAGATGCCAGTGGAGTCCTTCTTGGCGTGGGTCGGCAAACCCGCTTGGCGGGCGATGCGTCGCACCTGCTCCTTGGGCAGCTCGCCCACAGGGAAGAGGGTCGCAGCGAGTTGCGCCTGGCCCAGCTGGTGCAGGAAATAGCTTTGGTCCTTGTTGCGATCCAGCCCGCGCAGCAGCCGCCAACGACGATCAGTAAACGTCACCCGCGCATAGTGGCCTGTCGCGATGCGCTCGGCGCCAAGGTCGCGTGCCGCGTCCAGGAAATGCTTGAACTTGACCTCGCGATTGCACAGCACGTCCGGATTGGGAGTGCGCCCGGCAGCGTATTCGGCCAGGAAGTGCGCGAATACGCCTTGCCAGTACTCCTTTGAGAAGTCGCGAAAATGGAATGGAATGCCGAGCATGCCGCAGACCGCCACCGCATCGCGTCGGTCGGCCTCGGCGCGGCATGCGCTCGCTTTCGATTTCCCGCTTTCGGCGTCGCTCGCGCCTTCGTGCGCATCGGCGCTGCCGTCGTCGGCCCAGTTCTGCATGAACAGTCCGGACACCGCGTGCCCCTGTTGCACCAGTTGCCAAGCCGCGACCGACGAATCCACCCCTCCTGAGACGCCGACCATGATGTGTGTTGCGCTCATGCCAACTGTCGCAACAGGTCTAGCGGGTAGCGTTGCCCTGCAAGGAAATCGGCCACGGTCCGCCACACCAACGGACTGCGCCAACGCGGTTGGGCGCTCTGCAACTCGGTTGGAGTCATCCAAAGCGCACGCACGATACCGGTATCCAGCGGCCTTTGCGGGTGGTGTTCCAGCGGATCGGCAGCAAACGCGAAGCGCAGGTAATGGCGGCCGTTATCAGCCTTCCATTGGTAGGCACCGATAAATGCGGTGGGACGTACCTGCCAGCCGGTTTCTTCCAGCGTCTCGCGCACAGCGGCCTCCACCAGGCTCTCGTCTGGCTCCAGATGACCCGCAGGTTGGTTCAGTACCAACGCGCCGCCAATGGCTTCTTCCACCTGCAGCAGGCGGCCATCGTGCGCCACGATGGTCGCCACGGTCACATCGGGCTGCCAGTGGGACGCTGCCAGTGTCGTCACAACGCATCCTTGCGGTCGTTGAGTTCGGTATCCATCGCAATCGTCGGATGCATGCGAAGCGCCATCGGAGAGGAGAGAATTGTGCGGGCAGTGATGGCGATCGTCCAATCCGGCCGGACAGCGGGCGTATATAATTGCGCGATGTCCCGTAAGAATTCCCCTGAGCACGACCATGGCGTCATGGTAGAGACCGGTAAGCCGGAGACTGCCCGCCCGCCGATGTACCAGGTGCTTTTGCTGAACGACGATTACACCCCGATGGAGTTCGTGGTGACCGTGTTACAGCAGTTTTTTGCCTTGGATCTTGAGCGTGCCACCCAGGTGATGCTACATGTGCATACGCGCGGTCGCGGGGTGTGCGGTTTGTACACCCGTGAGGTGGCTGAATCCAAGGTGGCTCAGGTGAACGAGTTCTCGCGGATGAACCAGCACCCGCTGTTGTGTACGATGGAAAAAACCTGATAGTGCTAGGCGTATGTGATCGGCCTGCCAGGACTTACTAACGCTGTCTGAACACACTGATCCGATACGGTTGTGGTAATTCGCAACTCAAGCCAAATATTGTCGGCAATAGACGTCGGAGTGAATCATGTTCAGCAAAGATCTAGAGCAGACCATCGGCCAGTGCTACAAGCGCGCCAGGGAAGCCCGTCACGAATTCATGACGGTCGAACACCTGCTACTGGCTTTGCTCGATAATCCGTCTGCGCAAGCTGTGCTCAAGGCATGTGGAGCGGACGTTGATCGCCTGCGCAACGATCTGGAACAAGCCATCGACGCCTCGGTGGCGCGGCTTGCCGAAGATGACGGTCGCGATACCCAGCCGACGCTGGGATTCCAGCGGGTTCTGCAGCGTGCCGTCTACCACGTGCAGTCCTCCGGCAAGAAAGAAGTCACTGGCGCCAATGTGCTGGTGGCGATCTTCGGCGAGAAGGACTCGCATGCGGTGTATTTCCTGAACCAGCAGGACATCACCCGGCTGGATATCGTCAATTACCTTTCCCACGGCATCGCCAAAATGGGCGAAGAGGGCGAACATGCGGCGCCATCCGTCGATGGAGAAGCCAGAAGCGAGGTGGGCGAGGGCGAGCCTAAAGGCGATGCGCTGGCCGAGTTCGCCACGAATCTGAACGAACAGGCGCGCAATGGTCGGATCGATCCTCTGGTCGGCCGCGCCGACGAGATCGAGCGCACCATCCAGGTGCTATGCCGCCGCCGCAAGAACAACCCGCTCTACGTGGGCGAGGCGGGTGTCGGTAAGACCGCGATCGCGGAAGGCTTGGCCAAGCGCATCGTCGAAGGCAGCGTGCCCGAGGTGCTGGCCGATGCGGTGATCTTTTCTCTGGACCTGGGCGCACTGGTCGCCGGTACCAAGTACCGTGGCGATTTCGAAAAACGCCTCAAGGGAGTGTTGAGTGCGTTGAAGAAGGTGCCCAATGCGGTGCTGTTCATCGACGAGATCCACACCATCATCGGTGCTGGCTCGGCATCCGGCGGCACCATGGATGCCTCCAACCTGATCAAGCCAGCGCTATCCTCGGCCGAATTGCGTTGCATTGGCTCGACCACCTTTCAGGAGTATCGCGGCATCTTCGAGAAGGACCGCGCGCTGGCTCGACGCTTCCAAAAGATCGACATCGTCGAGCCGACGGTGGGCGAAACCTTTGAAATTCTGCAAGGCCTCAAGCCCAAGTACGAGGCGCATCATGGCGTGACCTACGCCGATGAAGCGCTGCAGGCAGCCGTTGACCTATCGGTCAAGCACATCGGCGACCGTTTGCTACCGGACAAGGCGATCGACGTGATCGATGAGGCTGGCGCGCGACAGCGGCTGCTGCCGGAAGGTGAGCGCAAGGAATTGATCGACATCGAGGAGATCGAAACCATCGTCGCCAAGATGGCGCGGATCCCGGCCAAGCAGGTCAGCGCCACCGACAAGGATGTGCTGCAGCACCTGGAGCGCAACCTCAAGATGGTGATCTTCGGTCAGGACCCGGCCATCGAGACCCTGGCGTCGTCGATCAAGTTGGCGCGTTCGGGCCTGAGCAATCCGGAGAAGCCGATCGGCAATTTCCTGTTTGCCGGTCCCACTGGCGTCGGCAAGACCGAGGTGACCAAGCAACTGGCGCTGCAGTTGGGGATCGAACTGGTGCGCTTCGACATGTCCGAGTACATGGAGCCGCATTCGATCAGCCGGCTGATCGGCGCGCCTCCAGGCTATGTCGGTTTCGACCAAGGGGGCCTGCTGACCGAGAAAATCGTCAAGACACCGCACTGCGTGCTGTTGCTGGACGAGGTGGAGAAGGCCCATCCGGACATCTTCAACATCCTGTTGCAGGTCATGGACCGCGGCATGTTGACCGATACCAACGGACGCGAGGCCAACTTCAAGAACGTGATCCTGGTGATGACCACCAATGCCGGTGCGACCCAGGCCTCGCGGCGCTCGATCGGTTTCACTCAGCAGGATCACTCCACCGACGCGATGGAGATCATCCGCCGCAGCTTCACGCCGGAATTCCGCAATCGTCTGGACGCTGTTGTGCAGTTCGAAGCGCTGGCCTTCAACCACATCCTGCGCGTCGTCGATAAGTTTGTGATCGAACTAGAGATGCTGTTGCAGGAAAAGCATGTCTCCTTGTCGGCCACGCCAACCGCGCGCGACTGGCTGGCCCAGCACGGCTTCGACCCATTGATGGGTGCACGCCCGATGTCACGCTTGATACAGGACAAGATCAAGCGTCCATTGGCCGACGAGTTGCTGTTCGGCAAGTTGGTCAATGGCGGTCGCGTGACCATCGACGTTCGCGATGGCGAGCTGGTGGTGGACACACAGGCCGAGCCGGAGCGCCTGCTGCCGGCGACGGTGGACTGAGGTCGAAGGTGCGCCAGCGACGACAGGAAACCCGTTGTCGCTGCGCTGTCTTCCCGGTTGATTTGATCTCGCAGACGTCAAAAGGCGGCCGCAGGCCGCCTTTTCGCTATCCGCGCCGCAGGATTACTTCATGCGGTAGGTGATCCGACCCTTGGTCAGGTCGTAAGGCGTCATCTCGACCTTGACCCGGTCGCCGGTGAGGATGCGGATGTAATTCTTGCGCATGCGTCCGGAGATGTGGGCGATGATCTCGTGCCCGTTTTCCAGCTTGACCCGGAAGGTGGTGTTGGGCAGCGTCTCGCTGACGGTGCCTTCGAATTCGATGGAGTCGTCTTTCGACATGTAATCCTGTGCGATTCGTGTGCGGCCAATGGCCTTAAGAGCGGGAATTCTACTCGCCCTGCTCGGGTCATGCAAAGTTTGTGTTAATCCTGCTCAGGCGTGGGCAATGTCCATCACTGCCAGATCCCCGAACCGCTGGGTCCACGATGCAGTTTCGGTGGATGCCGCGACGAGCGGCGCGATCTCGGCGAGAAATCGCGCACGCGGCCAGCACTCGGCACCCAGGCTGATTAGGTGCGGATTTTCCACTTGCGCATCGATCAGCGGCCAGCCCCATTCGTGCAGACGCATCGCCAGTGCCGCCAGGGCCACCTTGGAGCCACCGCTATGCGCACTGAACATGCTCTCGCCGAAGAACATGCGCCCGCGCGCCACCCCATAGAGGCCACCGACCAGTGTCGTGCCATCGAAGACTTCCACCGAATGGGCATGTCCGCCACGGTGCAGGGTCACGTAAGCGTCGCGCATTTGCGTGGTGATCCAGGTGCCATCCTGGCCGGGCCGGGGCGTCTGCGCGCAGGCGTCGATCACCTGCGCAAAGGCGGTGTCGGCACGGACAACCCAGGGCGAATGCCGTAGCCAGCGACGCAAGCGCGAGGACAGCCGCACCCCGTCGCTGCGGAACACTGTGCGTGGATCCGGGCTCCACCACAGGATAGGTTGGCCGTCGGAGTACCAGGGGAAGATGCCGTGCGCATAAGCGGCGAGCAGGCGTGTGGGGGTCAGGTCGCCACCGAGGGCGAGCAATCCGTCCGGATCGCGCAAGGCCCGTTCAGGCGGCGGGAACGGAGCGGTGGGGTCTGCTTCCAGTAGGACGGGAAGACGGGGCACTGTGAGTAACCTGGATGACCGGCTCAGCGGTCGTGGCGAAATGGCGAGGAGCGCTGCAGCGCCTGTGCCTGTTCGTGTACCGCCGTGCGTTCCTGTGCACACCAGTCCGCCAAGGGCGCGCGGAATCCCGGATCGGCGATCCAGTGGCGGCTGCGAACCAGGCGCGGCAGAAAGCCACGGGCGATCTTGTGCTGCCCCTGTGCGCCGGGCTCGAAGCGGGTCAATCCCTCGCGCAAGCAGTAGTCGATGCCCTGGTAGTAGCAGGTTTCGAAGTGCAGGCCTGGCAGGGGCGCGCCGCCCCAATAGCGACCGTACAAGGTATCGCCACCGCGCAGGCAGATGGCTCCGGCCACTGGGGCTCCTTCATAAATTGCTAAAAATATCAAAAATTTACGAGGAATTTCTCGTGCAAGATGCGAGAAAAAATCGAGTGTCAGCGCTGGCGAATTGCCATAGTCCTCGAAGGTACGCAGATAGAACCCATGCATGGCCTGCAGATCGGCGGCCGTGGCCTCGTCGCCATGCACGACGCGGAATGCGATCCCGGCGCGCTGCACCTTGGCCCGCTCCTGGCGGATATTCTTGCGGTGTTTGTGATCCATCGCGCCCAGGTAATCGTCGAATTCAGTCCAGCCGGCGTCGTTATGCCATTTATATTGCACGTCGTGACGTGCCAGCCAGTCCTCGCCGAACGCAGCGTCTTCCTCGGTGCAATGAAAATTCACGTGCGCCGAGGACAGGCCGCTGCTTTCGGTCAGTGCCTGTATCGTCTCCAGCAGTTCCTGCCGCGTTAGTGGGTCGTTCGCCAACAGTCGTGGCCCGGTGACTGGCGAGTAAGGCACGGCGCACAGCCATTTGGGAAAATAGTTCTGGCCATAGCGCGCGTAGGCGTGTGCCCAGGCATGGTCGAACACGAATTCGCCGTGCGAGTTGCTCTTCAGATAACCCGGCGCCGCGGCGACCAAGGTGTCGCCGTCCCAGAGGGTGAGATGCAGCGGACTCCAGCCCCAGTCCGGGCGCAGGCAGCCGTGCCGTTCCAGCCCTTCAAGGAATGCATGCGTGACGAAGGGGTTGCGACCGTCGTGCAGTGCGTCCCAAGCGGCCGCAGGCACCGCGTCGAGCTGGCGTAACCAGCGCACCCGGCTCATGGCGATGGCCTGTGCGGCGGCTCTGCCCGCCGCAAGGGCAGGCAGATGCGGGTGCGCAGCAGTGCGGCAGGAGTCCGCCGCACTCGGCTAGCGCGTGGGGCCAACTCAGGCACTCTTGTCCAGATAGCGCTCGGCGTCCAGCGCGGCCATGCAGCCGAAGCCGGCGGAGGTGATCGCCTGGCGATAGTGCTGGTCGGCGACGTCGCCTGCGGCGAAGACGCCTGGCACCGAGGTTTCGGTGGCGCCGCCGGCCAGGCCGGAGCGAATTTCCAGGTAGCCATTGTGCATGGTCAGTTGGCCATCGAACAGCTGGGTGTTCGGATGATGGCCGATGGCGACGAAGAAGCCCTGGGCCTGCAGTTCGCGCATGCCGCCGTCGAGGACGGATTTCACTCGCACTCCGCTCACCCCGGCGTCGTTACCGAGCACCTCCTCTACCGCATGGTGCCAGATGGTCTCGATCTTGCCCGCGGCGACCTTGGCGAACAGCTTGTCCTGCATGATCTTTTCCGCGCGCAGGGTGTCGCGGCGATGCACCAGATAGACTTTGCGGGCGATGTTGGACAAGTACAGCGCCTCTTCCACGGCCGTGTTGCCGCCGCCGACCACGACCACATCCTGATCCTTGTAGAAGAACCCATCGCAGGTGGCGCAGGCGGATACGCCACGGCCCTTGAACGCTTCTTCCGAGGGAATCCCCAGGTACTTGGCGGTGGCGCCGGTGGCGATGATCAGCGCGTCGCACGTGTAATCGCCGCTATCGCCGCTGAGCTTGAACGGACGCTGCGACAAGTCGGCCGTGTGGATGTGGTCGAAGATCACTTCGGTCTCGAAGCGTTCGGCATGCGCCTGCATCCGCGCCATCAGGTCGGGTCCCATCAGGCCATGGGCGTCGCCCGGCCAGTTGTCCACTTCGGTCGTGGTCATCAACTGGCCACCCTGCTGCAGGCCGGTGATGACCACCGGCTTGAGGTTGGCGCGTGCGGCGTAGACCGCGGCGGTCCAGCCGGCAGGGCCGGAACCCAGGATCAGGAGGCGTGAATGCTTGGCAGAATGGGGGGCAGAGGTGCTCATGTATACTCGCGAACAGGGTGAAGTGGTGGCGGAATCGTGGCATTGCGCCAACTCCGGCGATGGTCCATAGAGTGGCGGCCGGTCTGGGACGAATCAAGCTGTGCTGTGGAAACGCTGCGGCATGCAGTGCCATGACGCCAGCGCTTGCGTTCGCGTGCATGTTCGCCGCTCCATGGCGGGCACATTGCTCTTGGTAGGGGAGCGTGACTCAGAGGGCTGCTGCTGAAATTCTGAGTAGAGTCGTTTACTATCAAACACTAACGGTATATTTCTAAGGTCTGGTTATAGCGTGGCGAAGCAGGTTCCGGAACGCGGTAAATCCCAGGGCGGCAATGCGCCAGCACGCAAGCAGGCCGCTGCTCCCAACCCGCGTCGGCAAAAGCTATGGCGCGATCTGGCACTGATCGCCATTGCGCCATTGTTGCTGTATCTGCTAGCCAGCTTGGCGACATATTCGGTAGCCGATCCAGGGTGGTCGCATACTGGCAGCGTGGTCGCGCCGGTCCATAACATGGGCGGTAGGTTCGGTGCCTGGATCGCCGACATGCTGTTGCAACTGTTCGGCTATGTGGCGTTCCTGCTGCCAGTGGTGATCGGTGCGATTTCCTGGATCGCGCTGTTTGGCATGGACCGCGATGGCGATGATGAGGCCGACCTGGGCCCCGCGTTACGCTTGGTCGGCATCGTCGGTTTGATGATCGCCGCGACCGGATTGCTACACCTGCGCTTATTCGCCGGCGATGTCGGCGTGGCTGGCGGCATCCTTGGCAAGTTGGTGGGCAATTCGCTGGCGGCGGGTTTCGGCGCGCTCGGCGCCAACCTGTTCGTGCTGGTTCTGCTGCTGGTCTCGATCACCTTGGCCACCGGCCTGTCCTGGTTCGCCCTGATGGATCGCATCGGCAAAGCGGTGATGACGCTACCGGCGCTGGCTCGGCGTGGTACTCAGCAGGCCAACGAATGGCAGCAGACCCGCGCCATGCGCGAGGAACGCGAGGAAGTCCGCAAGGTCGATGCGGTGCAGCGTGCCAAGCGCGAGCCGGTCAAGATCGAGCCGCCACCAACGCCAGTGGTGGAGAAGAGCGACCGTGCCAAGCGCGAGCAGCAGATTCCCCTGTTCCATGGCACCGGTGGCGATGCGTCGGGCCTGCCGCCGCTGGCCTTGCTGGACGATCCCAAACCCCAGGCCAAGGGCTATTCCGAGGAGACTCTGGAAACCCTGTCGCGGCAGATCGAGTTCAAGCTCAAGGACTTCCGTATCGACGCACAGGTGGTCGGCGCCTATCCGGGGCCGGTGATCACCCGCTTCGAGATCGAACCGGCGGCAGGGATCAAGGTCAGCCAGATCAGTTCCCTGGATAAAGACATCGCCCGCGGCCTGTCGGTGAAGTCGGTCCGCGTGGTCGACGTGATTCCGGGCAAGTCGGTGATCGGCCTGGAAATTCCCAACGTCAGCCGCGAGATGATTTACCTCAGCGAGCTGTTGCGTTCCAAGGAATACGACAAATCGACCAGTCCGTTGACTTTGGCGCTGGGCAAGGACATCGCCGGGCGCCCGACCGTGGCGGATTTGGCGCGCATGCCGCATCTGCTGGTCGCAGGCACCACCGGCTCGGGCAAGTCGGTGGCGGTGAATGCGATGGTGCTGAGCCTGCTGTACAAGGCCTCGGCCAAGGAACTGCGGATGCTGATGATCGACCCGAAGATGCTCGAACTGAGCGTCTACCAGGGCATCCCGCACTTGCTGGCACCGGTGGTCACCGATATGAAGGAGGCCGCCAACGGCCTGCGCTGGTGCGTGGCGGAGATGGAGCGCCGCTACAAACTGATGAGCGCGGTCGGGGTACGCAACCTGGCTGGCTTCAACAAGAAGGTCAAGGATGCCGAGGAGGCTGGGCAACCGTTGATGGATCCGCTGTTCAAGCCCAATCCGGATCTTGCAGAGGCACCGCGGCCGCTGGACACGTTGCCGTTCATCGTCATTTTCATCGACGAATTCGCCGACATGATGATGATCGTCGGCAAGAAGGTCGAGGAGTTGATCGCGCGTCTGGCGCAGAAGGCGCGTGCCGCTGGCATCCATCTGATCCTGGCGACCCAGCGACCATCGGTGGATGTGATTACCGGCCTGATCAAGGCCAATATCCCGACCCGGATTGCCTTCCAGGTCAGTTCCAAGATCGATTCGCGCACCATCCTCGACCAGTCCGGCGCCGAAACTCTGCTCGGCCATGGCGACATGTTGTACCTGCCGCCTGGCACGGCGATGCCGGACCGCGTGCATGGCGCCTTCGTCAGTGACGAAGAGGTGCATCGGGTGGTCGAGCATCTCAAGGCCAGTGGCCCGGTCGACTATATCGAAGGCGTGCTCGACGAAGTCCAGATCATGGGCGACGGCACCGTGGTCGGCGCGACGGGCTTGCCCGAAAGCAGCGCAAGCGGTGGCGACGAATCCGATCCGCTGTACGACGAAGCGTTGCGCATCGTCACCGAGACCCGGCGCGCCTCGATTTCCGGCGTGCAGCGGCGGTTGAAGATCGGCTACAACCGTGCTGCGCGGCTGATCGAGGCGATGGAGGCGGCCGGCGTGGTCAGCCCACCCGAACATAACGGCGACCGCAGTGTGCTGGCGCCGCCGCCGCCGAAGTGAACCGCGCGGCGTTGTTCGCTAGGTCGTTTCGCGCCATGAGGGAGCCTGGCAGCCCCTTGGTGGCCCTGTTGTCGTGCGCAGCATGGCTGCTTGCCGCCGGTGCCGCCGGTGCCGCCGGTGCCGCCGGTGCCGCTACGGTGCAGCCCGCGCCGAAAGCGCCCGTGACCAGGACCGTCAGTACCACGCCGGAAGTTGCCAACAACTACAGTTACGTGCGTTATCGCGCCGACTACGTCGTGGGTGAGGACGCCACGAGCGTGGAAACCGACGAGTACGAGTTGTTGCTCAAAACCAAGGCGGGTGTCGACCAGTTCAGCCAGGTGCGTTTGAGCTATAGCGAAAAGCTGGAGACGCTGGAGGTGCTGACGGCCTATACCATCACCCCCGACGGCATCCGTCACGACGTGCCGGCTGACAAGATCTACACTCAGGAAAGCTATTCCAGCGCCTCGGCGGCGATGTACGCCGATCGCAAGGTGAAGGCCGTGGTCTTCCCGAACCTGATGCCCGGTACGCGGCTGGTGTACCAGATCCGTCGCACCCGGCACATGCCGTACTTCCCTGGTTACTTCAGCCTATGGGAGACCTTCAGCGTGTTCTCCCAGTACGACGACGCCACGGTGACACTGGTGGCACCGCGCCGCATGCCGATGCAGGTGTACACGCGCGGCATACAGGGCAGCAACACGCCGAAGATCGACGGCGAGCATGCGCGCTGGGAATGGCATTACAGCCGCCGTGAGCCGATGAAGAGCCAGAACTGGGCGGCGGAGACCTGGGAGTTCAGCCCGACCATCATGGCCAGCAGCTTCCGTCGCTGGGCACAGATGGCACAAGCCTATCAGCGCCGCAGTGCCGTGGCCGCGCAGGTGACACCGAAGGTCCGCGCGCGCGCTGAGCAGATTACCGCCGGCCTCCACGACCGCCGCGCGCAGGCCGCCGCGCTGTACGAATGGGTGGCGCGCAATATCCGCTATGTGGCGGTGTATCTGGGCAACGGTGGTCTGCAGCCGAACAGTGCCGATAGCATCCTCGACAATCACTATGGCGACTGCAAGGACCACACCGTGGTGCTGGAGGCGCTGCTGGCGGCCAAGGGAATTGCCAGTACGCCGGTGCTGATCGGTGCCGAGGGCGGGCCGACCCTGCCGGACGTGCCAGTGCTTGGACGTTTCAACCATGCCATCACCTATCTGCCCGAATTCAAGCTTTACCTGGACTCGACCAATCCGTATGCACGCTTCGGCCAGTTGCCTGCCAGCGATTTGGGGGTTCCGGTCCTGCACACCGCCGACGGCACCCTCGCGCGGACCCCGCCCAACGATGCCAAGGTCAATCGATACCGTGTCGAGGTCGAATATCGCTTCGCCGCCGATGGCAGCGTCAGCGGAACCACCCATCTGGACAGTGGCGAGATCGGCGAGATCGGCCTGCGCACAATGTTTGTGCAGCTCAACGCACAAAACCGTACCCGCATCGAGGAGTCGATCCTTGCAGCTTCCGGTTTCGATGGCAGCGGCGAACTGCAATTGCAGGGCACACCACAGGATACGAGTCGGCCATTCGGTTATGCCTACCGTTTTCGTGCCGACGACGCCTTTGACTTCAGTGTGGTCGGCGGCATGACGTTGCCGCTGATCCCTGGCGCCGATTCGATACGCGCCGTTTACACCACTACCTCGGCGGAGTACAACCTGACCCCGTTCTATTGCAACGATAACGCGCATAGCGAGACCTATCGGCTGACTTTCCCGGATAGCGTGCCGATCATTGCGATTCCGAATGACATGCGTTTCCGTAACGCTGCCGGTGAATACACCGCGAACTGGGTTCGCGAGGGGCAGACTGTGATCGCCACGCAGACGCTGCACCGACGCGCGATCCATGGTCCGGCCGCGCTGTGCCAGCCGCAGGATTACGTGGCTTTTCGCGAGTTGTACCAGCAGGTTCGGCGTGGTTTCCGCGGGCAGATCCTCTACGGCGACCTGCGCCGGATGCAGACCGCACCCTGAGCGACACGCCACCGTCTGATCGCCGATTCAGCCCCTGCGCCTCACACTTCCCATTCTTCGTCCGGAATCTATCGGTATGTTTTCCACACTCCGCTACACCGTCCTCGCCACCGCCTTGTTGGTCAGCACCGCTTATGCCGGTGCGCGCGAAGACCTCACGACCTTCACCCACGGGCTTAAAGGCCTGGACGGTCAGTTCGTACAGAAGGTTTACGACGGCAAAGGCACGCTGAAGGAAAGTTCCAGTGGCCGCGTCGCCCTGTCGGCACCGCGCTTGTTCCGTTGGGAGTACCGCAAGCCGTATAGCCAATTGATCGTGGCCGATGGCAGCAAGGTGTGGGTCTACGATCCAGACCTGAAGCAAGCCACGGTGCGCACCCAAGGGGCCGAAGAGCAGAACAGCCCGCTGACTGCGCTGATCGACCCGGGCAAGCTCGATCGCCAGTACGACGTCAGCGAGGAGGCGGTGGCGCGCGATGGACTGCAGTGGTTGACCATGACCCCGAAGGTCGGTACCGAGGCTAACTTCCAACTGGCCAAGCTGGGTTTCGACGGCAAAGGTCTCGCCAGGATGGAGGTGGTCGACCCGGTCGGCCAGCGTACCGAGATCAGCTTCACTGGCTGGGAGCGTAATCCGCGCTTTGCCACTGGTACGTTTCGCTACGTCCCAGAGAAGGACGTGGATGTGGTCGGCGACCGCTGAGGCGTGCCCGCCCCGTGACTTGCATGCGGCACGTATTCACAGTCGCTAACAGAACGACTGCGTTGCCGCCGGACGGGCGCGGGCAGTGCTCGGAATCCTCATGTCTGCCGCGCGTACACTGGGGTTCCTGCGTGCTCTCCGCGCCTACCCGGCAGCGACTGGTGACGGTTTGTTAGCCACTCTTAGTCGCAACAGGTCTGCACTTCGATGCTGACATGTCCCAACGTCGCAATATCGTGCAAGCGTGCGTGATAGAACGCGACCGGCCGTGGTCGATGGGTCACCAACGACACGATGGCGGCGTGTTGCCCAGGGCCGATCCGCCACACGTGCAGGTCGGCGATGCGTTCGTCGTCCTGTTCCAGCCGTTCGTGGATCTGCGCTTGCAGCGCGGGCGGGGCTGACGCGTCCAACAGCACGGCACCGGTATCGCGCAGCAGTCCCTGCGACCAGCGTGCGATCACGATGGCGCCGACAATGCCCATCAGCGCGTCCGTCCACTGCCAGCCCAAGTATTTGGCCAGTAGCAGGGCGATGATCGCCATCACCGAGGTCAGTGCATCGGCCAGCACATGCACATAGGCCGAGCGCAGATTGTGGTCGGCATGCGCGTGCGTGTCATGGCCTGCGGCAGCGTGCGCTGCAGGGTGATGCGCGTGGTCGTGATGGTGATGATCATCGTGCCCGTCGTGGGAGTGCTGGTGATCGTGGTGAGCATGATGATGGCCGTGATGATGGCCATGCGCATGGTCGTGGTGGTGATCGGCGCCCAGCATCCAGGCGCTGAGCAGGTTCACCAGCAGTCCCAGCGCGGCGATCCACAGGGCTTCGTCGTAGGCGATCTGCACCGGCTGCGCCAGACGCAGCGCCGACTCCACGCCGATGCCGAGTGCGATCAATGCCAGGATCAGCGCGCTGGAAAACCCTGCCAGGTCGCCGACCTTGCCGGTGCCGAAGCTAAAGCGCGGATTGTTCCGGTGTCGGAGCGCGAACCAATAGGCGAAGCCAGCCAGCGACAGGGCACCGGCGTGGGTGGCCATGTGCAGACCATCGGCCAAGAGCGCCATCGAACCGGTCCACCAGCCGGCGACGATCTCCACACACATCATCGTGGCGGTCAGCGCCACGACTGCCCAGGTGCGGCGCGCATTGCGCTCGTGGCGCGCGCCCAGAAAATTGTGGGAATGCGTGAATGAATCCAGGGTGCGGTGGTGGCTCATGGCGGGATTCGCTAGGCAAGTGTGACTGAGAGACGATTGTAGCCGCATGCAGCTGCCGCTACGCTGCGACGGTTGCGGCGATAGAATGCGCGGGTGACCAAGCGCAGACGTCTCGCCTCCGATATGCCCGATCTGCTGCGCGTCGATCGCCAAGCGCTGCGGCCTCTGGCCGAACGCATGCGCCCGCAGACGCTCGAGGAGATGGTCGGACAGAAGCGTCTGCTGACGCCATCCAGCGCGCTGCGCCGTGCCGTTGCCGCCGGGCGTGTGCACTCGATGATCCTGTGGGGGCCACCCGGTTGCGGCAAGACCACGTTGGCCTTGTTGCTGGCGCACTATGCCGAGGCCGAGTTCAAGGCGATCTCGGCGGTGCTCTCCGGTTTGCCGGACGTGCGGCTGGTGCTGGCCGAAGCCGCGCAGCGTTTCGCCGATGGGCGCCGCACGGTGCTGTTCGTCGATGAGGTGCATCGTTTCAACAAGGCGCAGCAGGATGCGTTTTTGCCGCATATCGAGCGCGGCACCATCCTGTTTGTCGGTGCCACCACAGAAAATCCCTCGTTCGAGTTGAATTCGGCGTTGTTGTCGCGTTGCCGTGTGCATGTGCTGGAAGCGGTATCGCCGCAGGACATCGTCGAGGCCTTGCAGCGTGCATTGCACGATGCCGAACGTGGCTTGGGTGCCGAGGCGATCCAGGTATCCGATGCGGCCTTGTTGGAAATCGCCAGCGCCGCCGACGGCGACGTGCGGCGTGCATTGACGCTGCTGGAAATCGCCGCAGAGTTAGCTCAGGACGAGGGCGGCGAAATCACCGCGCAGACCTTGCAGCAGGTGTTGGCCGATCGTACCCGCCGCTTCGACAAGGGCGGCGAACAGTTCTACGACCAGATTTCGGCGCTGCATAAATCGGTGCGTAGTTCCAATCCGGATGCGGCGTTGTACTGGTTGACGCGCATGCTCGATGGCGGCTGCGATCCGGCCTATCTGGCGCGGCGGCTGACGCGTATGGCGATCGAGGACATCGGCCTGGCCGATCCGCGCGCGCAGTCGATGGCGCTGGAAGCCTGGGACATCTACGAGCGGCTGGGCAGCCCGGAAGGCGAACTGGCCTTCGCGCAACTGGTGCTGTACCTGGCCAGTACCGCAAAATCCAATGCGGGCTACGCCGCGTTCAATCAGGCCAAGGCGGAGGTGCGCGAGAGTGGAACCCAGGAAGTGCCGCTGCATCTGCGCAACGCGCCGACCAAACTGATGAAGCAGTTGGGCTACGGTGCGGAATATCAATACGACCACGACACCGAAGGCGGTATCGCCCTGGACCAGACCGGGTTTCCCGACGCGATGGGCGAGCGTGTGTACTACCGGCCAGTGCCGCGCGGGTTGGAAATCAAGCTCAAGGACAAGCTCGACCGGCTGCGTGCCGCGCGCGAACAAGCCCGTGCCGACAAGGCCAAGCCACCGCGCAGTTGACGCAGTGAACCAGGCCGTGCGTTGCTCTGGCTTGTGCTGCGTATCGGGTGAGTAGGCATGACGCATCGACTTGCGTTGCCGTGGCTGGACACGTCACGGGCCATCTTCCATACTGCGTCGCAGGAGATGGCGTTCCTCCTTTAACCACCGTGCGATCCGCATGGTTGATGACGCCTACAGTCGCCCGATCAAGTCGGGGCTGTAGGCGCATGCGTCCACATCCCTCGCTTCGGTCGGCCATATCCATTCGCGCGGATACCACCGATGCCTAAATTCCAACGTCCCGAACAGTTCGATGTCGTGCCTCATCTGGGCAAATGGCTGCTCATTTCCAGTGTCGTGGGAGGGATGGCAGGCAGTGCCTCGGCACTTTTTCTGTGGTCCCTTGACCGTGCCACGGCTTGGCGCGAAGCACACCATTGGGCGATCTGGTTGTTGCCTGTCGCCGGATTCGGCGTCGGTTTGGTCTATCACCTGCTGGGCAAGGCGGTCGATGGCGGCAACAACCTCATCATCGACGAGATCCATGACCCGAAGAAGGTCGTGCCCTTGCGCATGGCACCGCTGGTGCTGGGCGGTACCGTGGTTTCGCATCTGTTCGGTGCCTCGGTGGGGCGCGAGGGAACGGCAGTGCAGATGGGCGCAGCCTTGGCCGACCAACTCACCCACGTATTGCGCATGCGGCGTCAGGACCGGCGCATCCTCTTGATGGCGGGCATCAGCGCTGGTTTCGCGTCGGTATTCGGGACACCGTTGGCAGGCGCGGTGTTCGGCCTGGAAGTGTTGGCGATTGGACGCATGCGCTACGACGCGTTGTTCCCATGTATCGTCGCCGCGATCATCGCCGACCAAGTTTGCTTGGCCTGGGGCATTCATCACACAGCGTATGCGATAGGTCAGTTTGTTCCGGTCGGTGCCGGAAGCGTCATGGCCGTGGTCGCCGCGGGAATCGTGTTCGGTCTGGTCGGCATGCTGTTTGCCACCACCACGCACTGGCTTGGCGCTTTGGTCAAGCGCACGATCGGTTACCCGCCCTTACGGCCGGCCATTGGCGGCATCGTGATCGCGGCAGCAGTCTGGGCACTCGACGCCTACCATTATGTCGGCCTGGGCATTCCCGATATCGTGCGTTCGTTTCAGCAACCGATGCCGCCGTTGGATTTCCTCGGTAAATTGGGATTTACCGTGACCTCGTTGGGGAGCGGCTTCAAAGGCGGGGAGGTCACGCCGTTGTTCTATATCGGTGCCACGCTCGGCAACGCGTTGGCGCCGCTGCTGCATCTGCCATTTTCGTTGTTGGCCGGGATTGGCTTCGTTGCGGTCTTTTCCGGCGCGGCCAATACGCCGATCGCCACCACGTTGATGGCGATGGAGTTATTTGGCGCCGACATCGCTCCACTGGCGGCCATCGGCTGCGTCACGGCCTATCTGTTTTCCGGTCACAGCGGGATCTACCGTTCCCAGCGCGTGGGGCATGGTAAATATCGACGCGGTGCGCAGAAGCTTGCTCAGATTGCCGGCCTGGCTTCCCGACTGCGTCGCGTTGGACAGTCGCAGCAAACGTCGCCAACCTCGCAGACACAGGATCGCAACGATGAGCGCATGCGATGAATGAGCGTGGCAGTGCAACGGCACAGCGCCTGCGGCATGTTGATCGGGATGGTGCGGGCATTCGCCTTTTGGTTTCTTGATTGGGATCTGCTCAAGCCATTGCTCAGTGCCGACTCACGGGCGATCGTGAGTCGCCTGAGGCGCTCAAGGGTTGAGCGAGCGGGGCGCGGGTGCTGTGGTGCCGGCTCGCTTCTGTGCAATGGCGATCTTCTGCGCCACTGCTGCACGCAGTGGCGTGGCCTGCGGCAGCAGACGTTGTAGCTGGCGCCAGTACGCGGCGGCTTGCGCGTAGTGTTGTTGCTGGAATGCGGCGATGCCGAGCATCCACAATGCACGCTGGTTGTCCGGTTGCAGTGCCAGAACCCGTTCCAGTCTGTCGCGCGCTATCGTGACGATGGCGAAATCGGGGCGTTGTGCCATGTCCGCTTCGACCCAGCCGAGTAAGGCGTCGATATTGTCCGGGGCGAGTTGCAACGCCTGCGCATAGGCTTGCTCTGCGTCGGCGTGGCGTTGTGCCTGCTGTGCGTCCCAACCTTGTTGCAGCAGAGTGGGGAGCGTCTTCTGGAGACCTGATGAAGGCATGGCGGACGCTGCCGGTTGCAGCGGCACGCCAGCCAGTGCGCCGGGATCGCCGATGGACCAGTACACACTGGCGCCAAGCATGGGCAAGGCGATGGTCAGCACGGCGGCGCTCGCATAGTGCGCACGCCTACCATCGCCACGGGCCAACAACGGACGCAACACGGCGGTCAGGGCAATCCCGAGCATCGTGGCGACCGTCAGCACGAAAATCGCGATCACCAGCCATCCTCCGCTTCCGGCTGCGCTGCGCCTGCATCGGGCCCATGTCGGCGCTGTCGCAGTGTCGCCACGACCATGCCAGCGCCTGCGACCAACAACAGGGCCGGCCCGAACCACAGCAGCCAGGTGGCCGGCGCCAGCGGCGGGTCGTACAGCACGAAGTCGGAATAGCGCGCCACCATGTACTGTTTGATCTGCGCATCGCTACGCCCCGCTTGCAACTGCGCGAACACTTGATGGCGCAGGTCGCGCGCCAGGGGTGCGTCAGAGTCGGCCAGGTTTTCGTTCTGGCAGACCAGACAGCGCAGTTGCGTGGTCAACTGCTGAAAGCGTTGCTCCTGCGCGTGATCTTTGAATGGCAGGGGATCCACCGCCTGAGCGAAGCTTGGCAGACTGCAGGCGAGCCACAACAACGCCAGCAACAGGCAGCAGCGCAGGCGCAAAGCGTTCATCGCCGCTCCTCCGCAAGTAGCGCTGCGATGGCTGGGCGGAGTTCTTCGGCGAGCACCGCCTGGGTCAGGACGCCGACGTATTTGTAGCGCACCACACCATGTGCGTCGATCAGAAAGGTCTCTGGCGCGCCGTAGACGCCGAGGTCGATCGCCTGCTGGCCGTCTTCGTCGACCAACACCAGCGCATACGGGTTGCCGCGTTGTGCAAGCCAGGCTGCGGTGTCGCGCGGATTGTCCTTATAGGCGTATCCGATCAAGGCCATGCCTAGCTTGGGTGCCTGCGCCATCAGCAGCGGATGCTCCTCGCTGCAGGCCATGCACCAACTGCCGAAGACGTTGAGCAGATATGGACGACCGCGTAGCGCGGCGCTGCCACTTTTTTCAGTGGGACGATCCAGGCGCGGCAGCGAAAATGCGGGCACCGGCTTGCCGAGCAACGGCGATGGCAGTGCGCGTGGATCGTGGGTGCGGCTCCACCATAACCCGACTCCGAACAGGATGACCAACAGCAGGAAACCGAGCAGCGGCAGCACACGGCTCATGGCGTCGCCCCCATCGTCTTCGCCGTGCTGCTCGCGAGGGCGGCTGTTGGTGTGTTTTCATCGTGCCGTGCACGCAGCCGGCGCGCGCCAGCGCTGACGAAGCCGCCGAGCATCATCAGCAGGCCGCCTGCCCAGATCCAGCGGATGTAGGGTTTGTCGTACAGGCGCACGGTCCAGCCGTATTCGATGTGCTGGTCGTCCAGCGGCTCGCCCAGGGCGACATAGAGATCGCGCACAATGCCGGCGTCGATCGCCGCCTCGGTTTGGATGCGTTCGCTGCTGTACAAGCGTTTTTGCGGATGCAACACCGCCACCGTGGCGCCATCGCGCAGCACGGTCAGCGTGCCTTGTTCGGCTTTCCAGTTGGGGCCGTCGAGCAGGCGCACGCCATCGAAGCGGAAATCGTAGGCACCGATGCGGGTGCTTTGTCCTGGATTCAGGCGCACGTCGCGCTCCACCGACAGACTTTCCGACAGCAACACGCCGGCGACGAATACCGCCACGCCGACATGGGCCAGCAGCATGCCGGTCATCTCTGCCGGAAAACGGCGGCCGCGTGGTGCCTCGCGCCAGCGCGTGTAGGCATACAGGGCGGTTCCCACGCCGACCCATGCCGCCGCTGCAACGCCTAGCACCGCGCGCAGGGTGCCGGCCGTCAGCAGCCAGGCCAGCAGTGCGCAGCCCAGTGCGGCCAGGCCGGCGCGTGCGGCCACCGCGCGTAGCGCGCCGGGTTCGGTGCGACCCCAGCGCAGATAAGGACCGAGTGGCATGAGCAGTACCACTGGCAGCATCAGCAACGGGAACAGTAACCCGAAGTAGGGCGGTCCCACCGAGATCTTGCCCAGCCGCAGCACCTCGCCGAGCAGGGGGAACAAGGTGCCGAGCAAGACCATCGCCGCGGCCACGCTCAACATCAGATTGCCGACCAGAATCGCGGTTTCCCGCGATAGCGCGGTAAACGGTTTACCTGCCGCCAGCCGTGGCGCGCGTAATGCGTACAGCAGCAGCGAGCCGCCGACCGCCAGTACCATGAAACCGAGGATGTACAGGCCGCGACGCGGATCGGCGGCGAAGGCGTGGACCGAGGTCAGCACGCCGGAGCGGACCAGAAAGGTCCCCAGCAGCGACAACGAAAATGCCATGATCGACAGCAGCAACGTCCAGGCACCGAGCGCACCGCGCTTTTCGGTCACCGCCTGGGTATGGATCAGCGCAGCGCCGACCAGCCATGGCATGAAACTGGCGTTCTCCACCGGGTCCCAGAACCACCAGCCGCCCCAGCCGAGTTCGGCATAGGCCCACCAACTGCCGGCGACGATGCCGGCGGTGAGGAAGCCCCAGGCGACGTTGGTCCACGGGCGCGCCCAGCGCACCCAGGCCTGCTGCTGTTCGCCGCCTAGTAGCGCGGCGATGGCGAAGGCAAAGGCGACCGAGAAACCGACGTAGCCGGTGTAGAGCACCGGCGGGTGAAACACCATGCCGGGGTCCTGCAACACCGGATTGAGCTCGCTGCCGTCGCGTGGCATCGGCGAGAGTCGTGCGAACGGATTGGAGGTGAACAGGACGAAGGCCAGAAAACCACTGGAGACCAGTCCCAACACAGCGAGCACGCGCGCGGCGAAAGCTTCCGGCAGGTGTCGTCCGCTCCACGCCAGCGCCACCGTCCACAGGTTGAGGATGGCGATCCACAGCAACAGTGAGCCTTCGTGTGCGCCCCACACCGCCGCCAGACGGTAGTACCAGGGCTGCGCCAGATTGGCGTTGGCGGCCACGTAGCGCACCGAGAAATCCAGGCGCCATAGCGCATACGCGAGCAGCGCGAAGGCCAGCCAGGCGAACCCGGCCTGCGCATACGCCGCTGGCCGCGCCACTGCCATCCAGGCGCGCTCGCCGCGCCAGGCGCCGAGCAGCGGCAGTACGCCTTGCACAAGCGCCAATAGCAACGCCAGGATCAATGCGCACTGGCCCAGTTCGGCACTCATCGCGGCACCATGACGTGGTGCGCGGCCATGTGCAGGCTCATGGGTGCGACGTGACCACGCTGGTGCCGCTGTGCGGGTGCGCGGCGTGGGCCTGGGCCATGGCGTCCTTCAGTTCCTGCGGCATGTAGGTCTCGTCGTGCTTGGCTAGCACTTCGGTCGCGACGAAACCCGCGCCTTGCATCGAACCGGTGGCAATCACCGCCTGGTTATCGCGGAACAGGTCCGGCAGGATGCCGGTATAGGTCACGGTCGTGGCACCGGCTTTGTCGATGACAGTGAAGTCCACGCGCAGGGAATCGGTGCTGCGTCGGATCGAACCGGCCTTGACCATGCCGCCGAGACGGAACACACGATAGCCTTTCGCCGCACCCGCCTGTACCTGGCTCGGGGTGAACAGGTAGCTGATATTGTGTTGCAGGGCCAGTACGAACAGGCCGCTAGCCAGGGTCGTCGCACCGAGCAATAACAGGACCAGCAGCAAGCGGCGTTTACGGGTGGGATTCATCGTGTTGCCAGGTGCCGGCGGAGGCGCCGCGTGCGCGGCGGGCGTGTTCGCGCATGACATGCGCGCGGGCGGCGGCGAGCAGGCGGCGTTGCCGCACGCGCGGCAGCACATAGTCCATCACTAGCACCAGCAGTGCCAGTGCGTAGGCGGTCCACACGTAGACGGCATAGCCGGCCATGGCCCAGAAGCCGCTGTTCATTGCGCATGCTCCGGTATCGACATCGACGAATGCGCATTGGCCGGCAACCGTGACGACGGTTGTGCGGCCATGGCGATCGTGCGCACCCAGGCTTTGCCGCACTCCAGCGCCAATAGATCGTTGCGCATGCGTGCCAGTAGGCTCGCCAGGTAATAGCACTTGCTTGCCAGCATCGCAGTCAGCAGCGGCCACAACATGGATAGGGGCATCGTCGAGGGGCCGAGAACACGCACCGTAGAGCCTTGGTGCAGCGTATTCCACCATACCACGGAGAAATGCACGATCGGCAGATTCAGCAGCCCGACCAGCGCCAGCAGCGCCGCGGCGCGCGCGCCCTGACGTGGATCGTCGATGGCGCGGTGCAAGCCGATCACGCCCAGATACAGGAACAGCAGCACCAACTCGGAGGTCAGCCGTGCATCCCAGGTCCACCACGCGCCCCACATCGGTTTCCCCCACAGTGAGCCGGTGCACAGGGTGATGAAGGTGAATGCCGCGCCGATCGGCGCCGAGGCCATGCACGCCACTTCCGCCAGCTTGATCCGCCACACCAGCGCGATGAATCCGCTCACGCCCATGGCGGCGTAGACGAACAGGCTCATCCAGGCGCAAGGCACGTGTACGAAGATGATGCGATAGGCGTCGTGCTGCTGGTAGTCCGGTGGAGCCAACACCAGGCCGCCGTAGAGGGCGATGGCGCCAAGCACGACGGCCGCGCCAAGGCTCCAAGGTCGCACACGAGCGGCCACGCGGAAGAAGGTCGGCGGTGACGCCAACCGGTGCAACCACGCCGGAATCCACGAGGTCATGGCGCAGCACTCACTGAACGCTGCGGCGGATGCCGGGCAGGGCTTGCACCGCCGCCAACGCATCCACTTGCAGCAGGCCATCGCGTTGCTGGCTGGTACGCAGTAGTAAATCATGCACGCTGCGCGCGTCCAGATGTGGCGAGAGCGCCAGCAGCAACGCGACCACGCCACTGACGTGCGCGGTGGCCATCGACGATCCGGAGGTGAAGTCGTAGCCGCCGTCGGGTTGGGTGGTGAGGATGTCCTGCCCAGGCGCGCTCAGCACCCCCGGTGGTGCCGGCGTGGTCGCACTGCTACGGACCACGATGACACCGGGCGTGTTGTCGGGAAAGCCGTTCATACGCCCGTCCGGCGGCATCGCCGCGACCACGATGCGGCCCTGTCGCAGCAGTTGTTCCAGCAGTTTGCGCAGCAGTGGGTCGGCGGGTCCGCCCAGGCTCAGGTTGACGATGCGTGCGGGGGTATCGCCGATTGCCGCCAGCGCCTTGGCCAGAGTGAAGGAATTGCAGCCAGCACCAACGCCGGGTTGTTGCGGATACCAGCAGGCTTTGTACACGTCCAGCATCGCCTTGGGGGCCATGCCGACGATGCCCAGATGGTTGTTGCTTCCGGCGCCGATGATGCCTGCCACTTCGGTGCCATGGTGATCGCGGTTGAACGCGGTGGGATCGGCGGCGACCAGGTCGCGCACGTTGCGTAAGCGTCCGTGCAGGTCCGGATGGGCGGTATCCACGCCGGTGTCGACGATTGCCACGTCAACGCCCTGGCCCTGGCTCAACGCCTGCGCGGCGGCGGCGTTGGTGGCGACGAAGCCGCGTTGCATGTCCACGTAGGGATCGTTGTAGCGTAGCGCCTGTGGCGAGGAAGTGGACCTCGGCGCAGGCGCAGTTGCGGCTGCGCTTGGATCTGCATAGGTACCGAATTCCTGCAGCGGCTGCGATAGCGCGACGCGCTCGTCCTTGGCCAGTTGTGCGAGCAGTGCCTCGCGGTCGCTGCCGGGTGCAGGTTCCAGCACCACGCAGTACAGGCCCAACGCCTTGATCGGCCAACCGGCGACCTGACGTAGGCCGTAACGGCGATTCAACGCCTCCAGCGTGGCGACCGCCTGGGTGCCGGCGCCGTAGTAGCGCGCGGAAGCGTAGCCGAGCAGATCCGAGCCGGCATGGCGGCTCGGCGCGGCCATCGGGTTGGCGACGGCAAGGACGATCTGGCGCTGGCTGTCCAATGCCGGTGACGGGTCCTGATGCGGCAGTGGCGCATTGCTGGCGTGGGCCGTGCCGGTGAGCGCGCCGGGTGCGCTGTGGGCACAAGCGGCGAGGATCAGGCAGGTCGCGAGCAAGCTGACGAGACGTAGGCGCATGGTCATGGCGCGGAAATCGGCTCCGCTAAACGGATACCGGTGCTGGCGCGCAACTGCTGCAGGTTACGTTGTGTCTGTGCCGCGGCGTTTGCCTGCGCCGGTGCCACTGTGTAGCCGCCAGCGCCATTGGGGCCGTCGATCACACGCAACTGTAGCTTGTGCAGCAGGGCGTCCCAGTCGGCCAGGGCCATGCGTGCGTCCGGCACCACCCGGATCGCCCCGGTGGCCACTGGCGGCGCGGTATCGCTGAGGGTGCGGTAGACGGTGCCGCGGTCGTGATCGGCCGACAATCTGACGCCAAGCACGCCCAGGCCGACAGCCTGCAAGAGGGCCGCTGCGACCAGTGCCCGTGTGGTCCAACTGGAGCGCGGACGCAGCGCTGGCTGTTGCGTTACTGGCGTATCCAACTGTTGCAGCAGGCGTTGCAGGCCGGCTTCGGCGTCCACGGGTACATCGCTGGGTAGCGACATCGCCATACGCAAGCGGCTCTGCTGCGCGAACTCGGCGCTACAGAAGCGGCACTTGGCCAAGTGTGCCACCAACCATTCGTTTTGTTCTTCCGTGGCGCTGCCTTGCAGCACCCACGGCATGAGATCCCAGGCATGTGTGCATTCGTTGCCTGGCTCGTTGCAGCCTGTTTTCATGAAACGCTCCCCTTCAGCGTTGACGTGTCGCCGGCCAATCCCGGCAATACATTGCGAAGCTTGACTCGCGCATGGAAAAGGCGAGCCTTGATGGTGCCCACCGGGCACTGCATGATCGCCGCCACCTCTTCCAGCTTGTGGCCCAGGCCGTACACCAGTTCCACCACCAGGCGCTGGTCGGTCGATAGACGTTCCAACCCTTTGCCTAGCCAGTCGCGTAGTTCGCGGTCTTCGTCCGGATCCGCTGCGCTGACGTGGTCCTCGGCGTTGGCGTCGTCGTCGATGGCGTCATCGCAGTGGTGGCGAATCGCCTTGAGTCCGCAGCGGTAGGCGATGCCCATGATCCAGGTCGAGACTTGCGAGTCGCCGCGAAAATCGCGGGCTTTTTGCCACACGATCCAGAAGCAATCGTTGATGGCTTCTTCGATGATGTCCGGGCGCCGGGTCAACCGCGATAGGAACCGGCACAGACGCCCATGGTAGGCGCGATACAGACGCGCCAGCGCATCGCGGTCGCTGGCCGCCATACGCTGCAGCAGCATGCGGTCGGTGGCATCGCCGAGTAGATCGTTGTCGTTCATGGGGGAGGACTTGGCAACGGACACACGTATGTGTGGAAGTGGGAAGGAAAGGTTGCACCGGGATCAGAAACGGCGTGAGACGCTGGCCACCCAGGGCCATAGGCCGTGGTCTGGGTAGCCGGTATGGGAGTTGCTGAATATTCGGTTCAGTTCCACGTTCCAGTGGCCGGTGGTGTAGATCAGCCCGGCGTGTCCGTAGTTGTAGTGCGATGTGTGTTCCATTCCATAAATGGCCGCTGGCGCCTGACTGACGCCGATCCCGGCCGACAACGACAGCGCACCGATCAATGGCTGATGTGTGCTCAGGTCGGCGGCGCCGTACCAGCGCTGCCTCAGGCCGTTGTCGGGCATCTGGAACGCAGCCAGGGAAATGCTGAGGCGGTCGCGGTAGGTCCAGCCGAGGCTGGCCTCGTTGCGGTTGAACATCCGGTTGATGCGATTGGTGGGATAGCTGTAGCGCAGGACTTCGACCTGCATCTGCCAACTGTCGGACAGGGTCCAGTTCCGCGACACTCCAGCGCTGACCATCAGGATTTTGCCCGGGGCGTTCAACGCGGAGCTGGCCGAGACGCTCACCGACCAGTCCGGAGCGGGCAGCCAGAACAGCGTGCCTTGCAGGACGCTGGTATCGCGGGTCAGTGCAATGCCGCGATCAACCAGTTGCGAGCTGAGCCCGGCGGCACCACCGAAATCGCTCGCAGCGGCCACGTCGGATATCGATGCGGTCGCGATGGTCAGCGCCAGTAGAGGTCCGGCGGCCTTAAGCTGCGGTGCCGGCCAATGTCCCACGAATGGGGTGGCGACCTGCAAGAACCTGTTCAGCATGCCTGAGCAGGCCTGCGGCAATCTAGGACAAGGACAACGGCGTGGGTAAAAACGCTAACGAAAACGGGACTGGAGTGCACGGGGGGCTCGATGCTCGCAGGTCAGGGCTTCCAGCTTGGCACGGCACGATGGCCGGCCAAGCCGGCCACCGAATATGACCTGATCGCGCAGCGACTTCAATGCAGGCTGTGCAGATAAGAGATCAACTCCTGTAATTGTTTTTCGTCGTCGAGTCCGTCGTACTTCATCTTGGTGCCTGGCAGTGCCTTGGACGATGTTTGTGACAAGTAGCTGTGCAGCTTCTCGTCGCTCCAGGTCCACTGGCTTTGCTTCATGGCGTCGGAATAGTTGAAATCCGGCACGCTGCCGGCACGACGTCCGGCCACTCCGAACAGGCTGGGGCCTTTCTTGTTCTTGCCAGCGGTGGCGCTGTGGCATTCGGCGCACTCGCTGGCGAACACGCCAGTGCCAGGTGGGCCGCTGCCGGCATGTGCGGCGGGTACAAGGGCCAGGCTCAGCGGCAACAGAGCGACGATCAGGGTGCGCCACAGCGCGATGGTGTTGGCCGGTTTCATGATGAATGAGGTTCTGGGCATGAGGGAGATCAGAAGGCAAGGCTCAGCGACAAGGCGAACTGGCTGAGGTCACCCGGGCGGGTGGGTGGCAGCGCCCCGAAAATATTACCTGTGGTGCCGTTGAACTTGCTGAAACGGAACCAGCTCGCTGATAGGCGCAGGTTGGAGATCGAAGAGAACGAATCGTCCTTACCGAATGGCGCCCAATAGGCGACGACCAGATTGCTTGTGGTGTCCGGGGCGCCATACGGGCGATAGCGGAACGGATCGTTCGAGCCGGTGTTGATGAAGTGCGCCAGCAGCACGCCGTAGGTTTGCTGGTAGGCGTAACTGAGGCTGACCGATTGGTCATGGATGCTGGCGCGGCGCGCGCTGCTCAGGCCGGGGGTGGTCGGGTCGAACAGCGTACTGCCGTAGCGGCGGCGCTCGTAGATGTCGAGATAGCCGAGTTTGAGCACGTGTTCGCGGGTACCCAGGAACTGGTAGTTCAGATCGTAGCCCAGGTCGGTGTAGGTATCGCGCGGGCCGGTGTCGCGTGGCAACTGGAGGTGGGTCGTCAGGGCGATCACGCCGGCGGAGAAGAACTGTTTTTTCAAGTCCTTCATGTAGCTCAGCCGCAGGTAGCCGGTATCGCTGAGCTTGCCTGGATCGCCACCGATGTCGTAACCCAGTTTGTCCTGGGTGGACACGGGCAGCGCGGTGTAGGTGCCGACCTCGCCATACCAATTGCGATCGTAGAGACCGTAGACAGTGGCGCCGATCACCCGGTTGGACAACGCGGATTGGTTGAGCAAGGTGGTCGAACTGGGGTATGCGGATGCCGGGCCGAGGCCGGAGGCATTGGGCAGCATGCCGATCGGATCCTGGGTGCCGGGATTGTTGTTGACGCTCACGCCCACCAGCGCGTCCTTGCCGCCGACCTGGAAGGTCTTGGCGACGGCGCGCAGATCCACGTTATCCAACTTGGTGGTGTATTTGTTGTTGCCGTTGTTGGTGGTGCTGACTTCGATATAGCCACCGACGTTGTCGGTGATGCGGCCCGCCAGATACAGGTTGGCTGTGCTTAAGCGCGCAGGGCTTGGGCCGTGCTTGGGCACGCTTTGGGTCGCGGTGAGTTCCGCGGAGACAGGAATCTTGGTGCCTTTGCCGTCGCTGTCGGTAAAACCGCTCATCTTGAAGCGAATGCCGTAGGGAGTCAGTGCCGGACCATAGGAGCCGATGTGGCAGTCCGCGCACGAGGAGCCTGTCTGCCGCGCGAAGGCCGGAACCGCTGCCGCACGTGGGCTAAGCACCAGTAAAAGCGAGCCGAGCGCTGACCACAGCAACATTTGCTCGGCGCCGCGTGTCCTGTCGTGACGGGAGAAGGAAAAGACGGACGGGACGTAAGGCATGCGATAGGTCCTTGGGCTGGTCGGTTCGGCGACGGGCGGGATCGTGGGGAGGAGGGGAACGCAACACGGGATTCAACGGCGAGGCAGGAACGGCAACATGCGTCTGAGTACCTCGTCGCGGCGGACGAAGTGGTGCCACAGCGCTGCGCCGATATGCAGCACGATCAGACCGAGCAACACCCAGGCAGCATCAAGGTGCCATGCGCCCAAGGTGTCGGCCAAATCAGGGTCCGCTGCGACAAATGTCGGCAGCGTCGCTCCCAACAGATGCACCGGCTTGTCCAGCGCCTGACTCAGACCAATGCCCAGCACCGGCAGCGTCAGCAACAGCGCGTACAGGACGAGATGCGTCAGTGCCGCCATGGCGCGCATCAGCGCCGAGCCGACCTCGGGATCATGCCTGCGGCCGAGCCGCAGGCGCAGTGCCACGCGCACGCAGAACAGCACGAGGACGAACAGGCCAAAGTGGCGATGACCTTCCAATAGCCATTGGCGCAGCATTCGCCCATCGAGCTCTTCGCGCAGCAGGATCAGGCCGGCCGCCAACACCAGGCACAGCACGGTGAGCCAGTGCAGCCATACCATCGGGCGCGGCAAGGCGGAGGAGGGCACGGACCCGATGGGAACGTGCGACGTCGTCATTTCTGCATCGGCCTGTGTGGTGGAAGTCATGGCCTTGTCGCTTTGGTCCTGGTGAAGCGATATCGGGGGCAGTGGCATGGGGCGGTGCGCCGCTGCAGCGGTTGTCCTGCATAGGTGCCGGGGAGGCGGAAAAAGGTTGCATGGTCGCGACGACATCGCCGCAATTGCCTTGTCGGCAACCTTTCCGCAGGCCCGCGGCACTTAACCGGGATACTTGGTGATGGGGTCCGAGTCCGGGCACGCTTATGGCAATCGAACGCATCCAGTTGCGGACACACGGCGATGAGCGCGGCTTGCTCGTGGCGCTTGAACAGCAGCGCGACGTCCCTTTCGATATCCGTCGCGTCTACTATCTGTTCGCCACCAGGAACGGTGTGCATCGCGGCCAGCATGCGCATCGCCGTCTCAACCAACTGGCGGTGGCCCTGCACGGCTCGGTGTCGTTTCTGCTCGACGATGGCAGCGGGCCGGTGCAGGTCGTGCTGGACGATCCGCGTCAGGGCCTGCTGCTCGGCAGCATGGTCTGGCGCGATCTGTACGATTTCAGCCACGACTGTGTGCTGATGGTGCTGGCCGACCAAGCCTACGACCCAAGCGACTATATCCTCGACTACGATGAATTCCTGCGCGAAGCAGCAGGTGTGCGCCGGCAGGAGGCCTAGCTCGTGGCGCGTGCATTGGTCATCATCGGTGCGGGCGAGTTGGCCCAGATCGCCTGCGAGTACTTCACCCACGATAGCGATTACGAGGTGGTGGGCTTCAGTGTGGAGCGCGCCTACCTCACCGCCTCCAGCCTGGCCGGACTGCCCGTGGTGCCCTACGAGGAGTTGGAGCGGCTGTATCCTGCCTCGCAGGTGGAGGCTTTCGTGGCGATTCCCGCCAGTGGGCTGAATCGATTGCGCACACGCTTTTATCTCGACGCCAAGCGCCGTGGCTATCGCATGGCCAGCTATGTCAGTTCGCGTGCGTTCGTGTGGCATAACGTGGAGATGGGCGAGCACTGTTTCGTGTTCGAAGGCAATGTACTGCAGCCGTTCACCCGGGTATGCGCCAACTGCATTCTGTGGAGTGGCAATCACATTGGCCATCGCACGCTCATCCAGGAGCATGTCTTCATCGCCTCGCACGCGGTGATTTCCGGTTATTGCGAAATCGGCACCAGCAGCTTCGTCGGGGTCAACGCCACCCTCAGCGACAAGGTCAAGGTCGCCGCCGACAACGTGATCGGGGCTGGAGCCTTGATCACCCGAGATACCGAGCCAGGGCGAATCTACGTCGGCTCGCCGGCACGCGCGGTGGCCGGCAAGTCGAGTTTCGATGTGGACCTGTGAGATGCCTCTGTTCGACTGGCACAAACGTGGCCTGGTCTTCGCCACTGCACGCGATGGCGTCGGTGGCTGGATGGCGTACGCGGCCTTGACGCCGACACCATACCGACTGGATGCCGAACGTCTGCGGGTCTATGCCGGTTTTCGCGATGCCGACGGCGTCAGTCGCATCGGTTACGTCGACGTGCGCGCCGACGATCCGACCGTGGTGCTGAGTGTCAGTGCCAAACCGGTACTGGAGATTGGCCGTGCTGGTTGCTTCGACGACAACGGCATGATCCTGGGCGACGTGGTACCGGGGCCGGATGGGCTCTACATGTTCTATGTCGGGTTCCAGCAGGTGGCCAAAGCCAAGTTCCTGGCCTTCACCGGGCTGGCGCTGTCCGGCGATGGTGGCGCTTCGTTCCAGCGTTGTCAGGACACGCCATTGCTGGACCGCGCGTCTGGTCGCAGCACCATCGCCGCTGTGCACACAGCGCGCTACGAACATGGCCGTTGGCGGCTGTGGTACGCGGTCGGCGACGATTGGGAGTGGATCGGTGGCACGCCGTTCCCGCGCTACCACATCCGCTGCGTGGACACCGATGATCTTCATGCGATTCCACGCCAGGACACGGTGTGTCTGCGTCCGCAAGGCAGCGAGTACCGCATCGGCCGCCCGCGGGTCTACCGCCACGATGGCCGCTATCTGATGTACTTCACCCGTGGCAATGTCGATGGTGCCTATTTTCCAGGCATGGCGATCAGCGACGACGGTCGCCACTGGCAGCGATGTGATGAGGAGCTGGGGCTGCGTCTGGCATCGGAAGGTTGGGATGCGCGCACGCTGTGTTACCCGGCGCTGATCCGCCATGGCGATCGCGTGCTGATGTTCTATAACGGCAACGACATGGGGCGCGAGGGATTCGGCGTGGCCGAGGCGACGCTGCCGGCCGGGGAGGGCAGCGATGCTTTCGGTTAGGGCCTATACCGCGGCCGATGCGCCAGCCTGGGACGCGCTGGTGGCCGCCTCGCGCAACGGCAACCTACTGCACTGCCGTGGCTACATGGACTATCACGCCGAACGTTTCGTCGATGCCTCGCTGTTGGTCGAGCGCGACGGCATGCCGGTGGCGGTGTTCCCGGCCAATCGCGATGGTGCAGAGGTCGTCAGCCATGCCGGCCTCAGCTATGCCGGATTGCTGTCTTCCCATGGGTTACGCGCCGTCGCGACGCTGGAAGCGTTCGAACGCATTGCCGCGTATTACCGCAACGCGGGTGTGCAGCGCTTGTTCTACAAGGCGGTACCGCATGTGTTCCACCGTAGTCCGGCCGAGGAGGATTTGTATGCCTTGCACCGGCTCGGTGCGCAGCTGTATCGCCGCGATCTGTCTTCTGCGGTTGCCTTGCGCGAACCGCCGCGTTTGACTTCCGCGCGCCGTCGCTCGATCAGCAAGGCACGCCAAGCCGGCCTACGGGTGCAGCGCACGGTCGATCCGGCGCCGCTGCACGCGCTGCTGAGCGAGGTGCTGCACCGCCACGACACCCGTCCGGTGCATCGCTTGGACGAATTGCGCCTGTTATGTGCGCGTTTCCCCGAGCAGATCGTGCCCTATGAAGTGCGCGACGGCGATACGCTGCTGGCCGCATCCTTGGTGTACGACTTCGGCCATGTGGTGCATACCCAATACCTGGCCTGTTCCGAGCAGGGCAAACGCGTCGATGCGCTGAGCCTGCTGCTGGCCGAGTTGATCGAACATGTCTACGTGCAGCGCGATTTCTTGAGCCTGGGCATTTCCACCAACCAGCAGGGACGCGAGCTCAACGCCGGTTTGGTCGAACAAAAGGAGCGCTTCGGCGCGCGCGCGGTGGTCCACGATTTCTATGTGTGGGATCTACCATGATCGTGCCCTTCCTGGACTTGCGCGCCAGCAATGCACGCTATGCCGACGAATTGAAGGCGGCAACGGCACGGGTGATCGATTCGGGCTGGTATGTATTGGGCGCAGAGCTGGAAGCATTCGAGCAGGAGTTCGCCGCCTATTGCGGTAATGCCCATGCCATCGGTGTCGGCAACGGCATGGACGCGTTGACCCTGATCCTGCGTGGCTATTGCGCGCTGGGTCGGTTGCGCGAAGGCGACGAAGTGCTGCTGCCCGGCAATACCTTCATCGCCAGTTTTCTGGCGATCAGCGAGAACCGATTGCGACCGGTGCCGGTGGAGCCGGATGCGACCAGTTTCAATCTCGACCCCGAGCAGGTCGAGCGCGCAATCGGGCCGCGGACACGGGCGATCATGGCGGTGCATCTGTATGGACAGTTGGCCGACATGACCGCGTTGCGGGCCATCGCGCAACGGCACGATCTGCTGCTGATCGAGGACGCGGCGCAAGCGCACGGCGCACGGTGCCACGGCCGCCATGCTGGCAGTTTCGGCGATGCGGCCGGTTTCAGCTTCTTTCCGGGCAAGAACCTGGGCGCGCTCGGCGACGGCGGTGCGGTCGTCACCGACGACGACGCCCTGGCCGCAAAGATCCGTGTGTTGCGCAACTACGGCTCGGACATCAAATACCGGCATCTGTTGCAGGGGGTGAACTCGCGCCTGGACGAGATGCAGGCGGCGCTCTTGCGGGTCAAACTGCGTTATCTGGACGAGGAGATCGCGCTGCGTCGTGCGGTCGCACAGCGTTATCGCGCTGAAATCGCCCATCCAGGCATCGTCTTACCGCAGGTGGCCGACGAAGCCGCCCACGCCTGGCATCTGTTCGTGGTGCGCTGTGCGCAGCGCGATGCTCTGCAACGCCATCTACAGGTTCGTGGCGTGCAATGTCTGGTGCATTACCCGACGCCACCACACCATCAACTGGCGTATGCGGACATGCATGCGCTGCATCTGCCGCTGTGCGAGCGCTTGCATGCCGAGGTGTTGAGCCTGCCGATCGGTCCGACCCTGGATGCGGCAGCGGTGACGCTGGTGATCGATGCCTGTCGATCCTTCATGGACATGCAGGCATGAACGTGCTGCGCAGCGGTATCTATAGCGGCATGGCCACGCTGGCCAAGTTGCTGTCGGCTTTGCTCGTGCTCAAATTGGTGGCGGTGTATGCCGGTCCGGCAGGGGTGGCCCGGCTCGGCCAGTTCACCAGTTTGATGTCGCTGCTGGCGGTGCTCGCGGGCGGTGGAATTGGCGCCGGTGTAGTGAAATACGTCGCCGAGTACCGCGACGATCCAGGCATGCTGGCGCGTTTGCTGGGCACCGCCCTGGGCTACGCCGCGTGCGCTGCCGGCGCGATGGCGCTCGTCGGGTTGCTGTGCAGCCGCCAGATCGCGCAGCGCCTGCTCGGCGATGCGCACTACCAGTCGTTGATCTGTGCGTTGGCGCTGGCGCAACTCGGTATCGCGCTGCTCAACTACATTCTGGCCGTGGTCAACGGCTTCATGGATGTGCGGCGGCTGGCTTTCATCCAAGTCGTCGGTGCGGGCCTGAGCGTGCTGGTGGTGGCGTGTCTGGCAGGCTGGTTGCAGCTGTATGGCGTGTTGCTGGGGTTGGTGCTGGGACAACTGGCGTGGTTGTGCGTCGGCCTGCCAGCGCTGCGGCGCAGCCCGTATTTTCGTCGGGAGATGTTCCGCATCCGTTTCGATGCGCCGATGGTCCGCCGGCTGGCGGCGTTTTCGGCGATGACCTTGGCTTCGGCGTTGCTGCCGTTGCTGGTCAACATCGGCGTGCGCGACCACCTGGCCGGCCGCTTCGGTTGGCAACAGGTCGGTTACTGGCAGGCGGTCGGTCGTGTCTCCGACGCCTATCTGCTGTTCTTCACCACGGCGATCAACGTCTATTACCTGCCCAAACTGGCGGCATTGCAGACCCGTACCGATCTGCTGCGCGAACTGCGCGGTGCCTATCGCTACGTGTTGCCGGCTGTGAGCACGGCGGCCATTGCGCTCTACCTGTGCCGCGACGGGGTCACGCGTGTGTTGTTCGCCCGCGATTTTGCGGCGGCCGCGTCACTGTATGCGCCGCAACTCATTGGCGATGTACTCAAGATTGCTTCGTTCGTGCTGTCGTATCTGATGCTGGCGAAGGCGATGACGCGCCTGTTCGTCATCTCCGAATGCGTGTTCGCGATCAGCTACCTGGGGCTGGTGTATCTGTTCACCGCGCGCATGGGCTTGATCGGCGCGACCTATGCCTTCGCCTGCAACTATGCCGTGTACCTGCTGTTCAACGTGGTGGTGGCGCGCCGTTATCTACGAGGATTAGGCTGATGGACAAACACGCGCAGCAGCCTGCCGCGCCGCTGGTCTCGGTGCTGATCCCAGCGTTCAACCACGAACGCTTTGTCCAGCGATGCCTGGACAGCGTGCTGGAGGATCCCTATCCGAACAAGGAGCTGGTGATCGTCGACGACGGCTCCAGCGATGCCACCGCTGCACGCATTGCCGATTGGATCGCCCAACATGGCGAGCGCCTGCACGTGCGCTTCTGGCAGCGCGAGAACCTGGGAACTGCCGCGACGCTGAATCACCTGGTGGCAATGTCCAGCGGCGAGTTCCTGCGCTTGGGTGCCAGCGACGATTATCTGCTGCCGGGTGGATTGGGCGCGCAGGTGGCCTATCTGCGCGCGCAGCCGCATAAGGCCGCGGTGATTGGCGATGCCATCGTGGTCGATGCGCATGGTCAGACCTTGCACCAAAGCAGCATGCGCGACCTGCACGGCGTGGACAAACGTTTGTATCGCAGCGAAGCCGGCATTCGCCGTGCGGTCATCCAGCAGTGGGCAGTGAGTGGGGCGGTTGTCTTGATCCGCCGCAGCGCGATGCAGGGGGCAGTGGGCTGGGACGAGGATTTGCGGATCGAGGACTGGGATTTTTTCCTGCGTCTGGTCGCACGCGATGCGCTTGGCTTTGTCGATGTCCCGGTGTGCGCGTACCGCGTCCATGCGACCAACACCAGCCGGACCCGACATTTGCCTAGCCGCCTGGCCAATCTTGCCGAATCGCGGCAGGTGGCGTTGCGTCATGCACGCCTGTTCGACCCGGTCAGTCGCACCTTGTTGCAGGCGCAGGCGCATCACATTGCCGCCAAGCTCGCGTTCCTGCGATGGCGCCCGTTGGCGTTGGGCGGACATCTGTTGGCTTACGCCGGGCTGTCGCTGCTGGCGTGCTTACGCCGGGATGTGGCCGATTCCAGCACGATGGCAAAACACGCATGAGCGGGATATTGCGCCTGCCATCGCTGTATTTCGGCGTGCCGTTGCTATTTAGTTGCGGCGTGACCCTGCTCAGTTTTCATCTGCCACCGGGGTATCTGGATGGCATCGCGCTATTGGCCGCCGTGGCCCTGGCGACGCTGCTGCTGGACGCGTTGCTCGGCATTCGCCTGCCGCCAATGACGGCACTACGCACGCGGCGTTATGCCGGCACTCGCGAGGGCGTTGTCGCGCTCGGGCTGGCGGCCGTGGTGGTGCTGTTCTGCCTGCTGGACCTGCTGCTGTTCCCGATTCCCCTGTTGCATAACCCTTCCGCTTATGCGGACTTGAGTCCGTTGCGTGCGCAGGTGCGGCATATCTCCAACATGTGCTGGATTCTGCCGCCCATCGGCCTGCTGTGCGTGCGTGATCGGCGTCTGCGCACGGCCTTGTTGTTGGGTGGTTTTGTATTCCCGGTACTAGTGATTGATCGCAACCGCTTGTTCGCTGCGGTGTTCAGCGTCGGCCTGCTGCTGGTGTTGCGGCGCGATCCAGCACGGTCGCTACCATGGAAGCGGGTACTGGCCCTGTTGTGCGCTGGCACCGCCGCATTCGCGTTGCTGGGCACGCTGCGTTCCGGTTCGCTGGATTCGGTGGCGCTGCCGTTCGGCGATCTGTACCGCGCCGCGCCGCAGGGCATCAAATGGCTGTTGCTGTACATCGGCGCCGGCCCATACAACTTCGGTGCGCTGCTGGCCAAGCACTATGTCAACGCCAGCTTTCTGGTCAACCAACTGGTGCCGCTGAGTGGTTCGATCGCCACTGCCGGCACCGGTATTCCGCTGGACGCACCGAACATCAACGTGGGGACCGAATTCCTGCCGTTTTTGCTGGCTGGCGGGGCCGGTGCGGCCGTGGCCTCGATGCTGGCGCTGTACGTCGCCTTGTTGTGGAGCGTGCGTTTGCTCGGTCGCGGTGTGGCGCTGTTCAATCTGCTGGTGTTTCTGCGGATCGCCTATGCCTGCGTGATGTCGCCGTTCGCCCCGCAGGCTTTTACCTGGACCAACGCTGGCTTCATCGCGCTTTGCCTGCTGTTGCATGTCTGCAGCGCCTTGTTACCGAACCGCCGCGATGGCGGTGATGCGGTGCAAGTCGCGCTTTCCGCTTCCCCGAGGACCGCTTCACCATGAGCCAAACGACAATGCACGACGACGAAATTTATCTGATCGACCTGTGGCGCATCCTTCGCCGCGAATGGCGCTGGTGCTTGCTGCCGCTGCTCGCCGCGCTGGTGGTGGCGCTGGGGTTTTTGTATGCCGCTCCCCGTCAGTGGCAGGCCACCACCTGGATCCAGGTCGGTGAATTCGGGCCGACCCCGGCCGGACACGATCCCAAGCTGGAACCATTCCAGCGCGTGATCGACCGGATCAAGACGCGTGCGTTCCAGGACCAGGTCCTGCGCAGCGTCGGAGTGCCGCTGGAGAGTCGCCAGGGCGCGTTGTATCGCCGCAGTTTGAAACTGGACCCCGACCCCTACGCCAACCTGATCCAGCTCAGCCTGCGCGCCGATGCGCCGCAACAGGCACACCTGCTGGCCGAGGCCACCACCGCGCAATTGCGTGCCTTGCACCAGCGCATTCAGGCTGGTCCGCTACGCCAGAGCACTGTCCGCCTGCGCGACATCACCGACACACTGGCCGCGATTCAGGCCGAGCGGGAAGGTCTGCTGCAACGACAACGCCAGGCCCAGGGCAGTGCCGAGCAGCAATTGTTGATGCAGCTGCTGCTGTCGGAAAAGACCACCGCTCTGCGCACGCTCAAGGCCGAACGCGACGATCTACTCAGCCGACTCGACCCACGTTACACCTACGACACCTCGGCACCGTGGGCGACCGACGTGCCGCGACAGCCGGCATTCCCCAATCCGGTGCTGGTGCTGGGGTTGGCACTGCTGTTGGGTGGCGGTACTGGTGTACTGGCTGCGGTGATCAGGAACGCGCTGCGTCGGCGTCAGGCATGTGCCGCTTCCCACACCATTGCCACCTCGCAAGCGCTATAGAGCCACTGGCGAAGAAGAATTCAACCAAATCGCCTCGCCCCCGCACTTACCTCAGTGACCGCGCGTTTGGCCCTGCGCGGCTTCCCCCAACGATGTCGCTAGGGCAGTGGAGAGAGGCAGGTGATGGCAAACGACAAGCTTGGCGCGGCCGCCCGCGCGATGACGATCGACCCGTCGCAGCTATTGGAGACGCAGCGCGCCTTCGACAGCGTGGCTGCCGATTACGACGGTCCACGCGGTAATAACGCACTGATCCAGCGAATGCGTTCCACGCTTTGGGATACGGTGAGAGCGCAGCTTCCCGTCGGCTCGCGATTGATCGATCTGGGTTGCGGTACCGGCTTGGATGCTTACGCCTTCGCCCAGCTCGGCTATCGCGTGCTGGCCACCGACTGGTCGCCGCAAATGGTGGCGCGTACCCAGGCCCGCGCCGAAGATCCGACGCTGCATGGCCGCCTCAGCGCCACGCATGTCGGCATCCAGCAGTTGGAGCAGGTGCAGGGCGAGTTCGATGGCATGTATTCCAACTTCGGCCCGCTGAATTGCGCGCCGGATTTGCCGCAGGTGGCAGCGCAGTGCGCGCGTCTGCTGCGTGGCGATGGACGCCTGGTGTTTTCGGTGATCGGTCGTTTGTGTCCGTGGGAACTGGGCCATTACCTGCTGCGCGGACGCCTGCGTCGTGCCACGGTGCGCGCGGCGCGCGGCGCTACCGCGGTCGGCATGAACGGGCATACGATCTGGACCTGGTACTACCTGCCGCGCGAGTTCTACCGCGCCTTCGCCCCGCACTTCGCGCTGGAGTCCTACCGCGCACTCAGCCTGTGCCTGCCGCCGCCTTATCTGGTCGAACACTACCGTCGCCATCCGCGTGTGGGCCAGTGGCTTGGCCGCCTGGACGACCGCATCGGCGGCTGGCCGTTGCTGCGCGACATGGGTGATCACTTCCTGATCGTGATGCGCAAACGCTAAACCATGCGTGCGCCTTCCGCCGCCGCCGAAGCGTACCTGTACGGTGCCCGCCTGGCCCATCCGATGGGCGCCGAGCGTGCACCGCTGGCTCTGCGCGCGGGCCGTCTCGTGGAGCGCGTCGGTGCGCGCGCGTGTCGTATTGCGCTGCATGGGCACACGATTTTTCCGGGGCTGATCAACGCCCACGACCATCTGCACGTCAATGCGGTGCCGCCCTTGCCGCAACGCACGCCATTCGCCAACAGCTATGCCTGGATCGCGGCCTTCGCCGCGCATTTCAAGGAGCCCGCCGTGGTCGCCGCCTTGCAACGACCCAAGGCGCTGCGTCTGCGCCACGGCGGACTGAAGAACCTGCTGGCGGGAGTCACCTGCGTCGCCCACCACGATCCCTGGCATGCCGAACTGGAGACCGCCGATTTTCCGGTCGCGCTGCTGCGCGATTTCGGCTGGGCCTACACCTTGCACGGACCTGCCTACGGTCCACCACTGCTGCCGAGTTTCGCCGCCGCGGCTGCCGCAGGCTGGCCCTGGATGATCCACCTGGCCGAAGGCACCGATGCGGTGGCCGCCAGCGAACTGGCCGAGTTGGAGCGACGCGGTTGCCTGGCGCACAACAGCGTGCTGATCCATGGCGTGGGCCTGAGCGAGGCGGATATTACGCGCGTCATCGCCTGCGGCGCGGCGGTGGTGTGGTGTCCATCGAGCAACCTGACACTGCTCGGTCGAACCCTGACACCGCAACGCCTGTGCGCGGCAGGACGTCTGGCATTGGGCAGCGATTCGCGTCTGAGTGGTGGGCGCGATTTACTCGACGACCTGGGTTTGGCCGCAACCCATGGCCTGGATGCGACGCAGGCCGTGGGCTTGGCGACCGTTGCCGCCGCCGACATTCTGCGTCTGCCTGGACGCGGCTGCCTGACGCCCGGCGCGCACGCCGATCTGGTGATCGTGGCCGACTGCGGTGGCGCACCGGCGCAGAGTCTGGTCGGCCTGACACGCAGCGCATTGCGTGCGGTCGTGCGCGATGGACGCCCACAAATCGCCGATCCGGATTTCGCCGACTGGTTTGCCGCCGCTGGCGTGGAGACGGTGCCGGTGACGTTGGATGGCGTGCCCAAACTGCTGGCGGCTGACCTGGCCGACCCTGCGTTGCTCGCACTGGAGCCGGGGTTGGCGTTGCTGAGCGCGCCGTCGCATCTGCACGAGATCACATCGTCCAAGGCCTGTCTGGCATGAGCGCGATGCCAACCCTGGATCCGCTCGACGCCTATGCACTGTGGGCGGAACATTATCCGGCACACGCGCACAATCCAGTGATGCAAGCCGAGCAGCGCGCGATGCTGGGGTTACTGCCGGCCTCGCTGCAAGGCCAGCGCGTGCTCGACGCAGGCTGCGGCAGCGGGCGCTACCTGCTGCATGCGTTGCGGCGCGGCGCGATGCACGTCACCGGTGTGGACCTGTCCGCGCATATGCTGGCGCGCGCGGCATGCGAACTGGCCGATATACAGGACAGCCGCTACAGCTTGCGCGAAGGGTGTCTGCAGGCGCTTCCGCTGGCCGATGCCAGCGTCGAGCTGAGTCTGTGTGCGCTGGCCATCGGACATCTGCCGCAGTTGACTCCGGTACTGGCGGAATTGCGCCGTGTCACCCGGCCCGGCGGTTGGGTGCTGTGCAGTGATGTGCATCCGATTGGGCCAGCGCTGGGTTGGCGTCGCGATTTCAAATCCGCAGGCAAGCACTATGCGGTGCGCCACACCCAACATCTGTATAGCCACTGGCACGCGGCCTGTGCCGCGCTCGGGTTGGCCATCGAAGCGGTGTGCGAACCCATGCTCGACCCGGCCGATATTCCGGCCGGCGCCCATTTCGATCCTGTCGCGTTGCAGGTGCCGGTGGCGTTGGTCGTGCGCCTGCGGCGTTTGTCGTGAACCAGGTGCTGGGCGCGTCCGCCATGCCGCCGTGCGTGCTCAGGCCACTGCATGCGGTGCAGATCAATTTTGTTCCGGTGCCGGCGAACATAGCGCCAACGCGGGTTTTCGCGCACTGGCCGTCGCTGGCCGACATCGCCGAAACCGCTGCCAGTGGCGGCACCCGCGTCTCGGTGATCCAGGCCGCCGCCAGTGACACGCGGCTGCAGCGCAACGGGGTCGATTACCATTTCATCGATCTTGGCAGCGGTCGCCGTGGTCGCCATGCACACCGCGCCATCGCGCGGCTGGACACGCTGGGCGCCGACGTGGTGCACATCCATGGCCTGGAATTCGCGCGCCAGGCATGGACGCTGCGACGGCAATGGCCAACGCTGCCCATCTTGCTGCAGGACCACGCCAACCGCCCGCCATGCTGGTGGCAACGCACGCGCTGGCGGCGGTTGTACGCGGCGGCCTCCGGCATCGCGTTCACTTCGCTGGAACTGGCGCGCGGCTTCGTCCAGCACGCGTTGTTTGCTCCATCCACACGCCTGTTCGCGATCCCCGAATCCAGTTGTCGCTTCACTCCCGGTGATCGCAGCCAGGCACGAGGCGAGAGCGGATTGAGCGGTGCCCCCTGCGTGCTGTGGGTCGGGCATCTGAGCGCGGGCAAGGATCCGTTGAGTGTCCTCGACGGTGTGGCGCGTGCGGTTGGTCGTCTGCCTGGATTGCAATTGTTCTGCGTGTTCGGTGATGCGCCGCTGCTGCCTGCGGTACAGCAGCGCATCGCCGAGGATGCGCGTTTGCGTGGTCGCGTGCATCTGCTCGGCAGGGTGCCGCATGCGCAGGTGCAAACGCTGATGCGCGCGGCGGATGTCTTCGTCGCCGGCAGCCACGGCGAGAGCTGCGGCTACGCGGCGCTGGAGGCGTTCGCCTGCGGCACCGTGCCGGTGTTGACCGATATTCCCGCCTTCCGCGTGCTCAGCGATCACGGCCGGATCGGCGCACTGTGGCCATGCGGCGACGCCACCTGCCTCGCCGAGGCGCTGGTACACGTCGTCGAGCAAGGGCCATCACGCGCATTGGTGCGCGCGCATTTCGATGCACACTTGTCGTTCGCGGCGGTTGGCCGGCGCTGGGCGCAGGCCTACGCGCAATTGCGCGAACAGTCGCCGCGAGGTGAGCCATGAAACTGGCACTGGTCGTTCCCGGCGGAGTGGATCGCAGCGGCGAATACCGGGTGATTCCGGTGTTGCTGAGCTTGATCGAGCGCTTGGCGCGCGAACATGAATTGCACGTCTTCGTCCTGCATCAGGAGCCACAGCCGGCGCAGTGGCATCTGCTCGGTGCGCAGATCCACAACATCGGCCAAGGCCGTACCCGCTGGCGCGCAATCGCCGCGATCTGCGCCGAGCATCGCCGTGCGCCGTTCGATCTGCTGCAATCGATCTTCTCCGGGCACTGCGGCCTGATCGCGGTCGCTGCGGCGCGCTGGCTACGGCGTCCCAGCCTGGTCCACATCGCCGGTGGCGAGCTCGTCGCATTGCACGCGATCGGCTACGGCGGGCGACGCAAATGGCAGGGACGGCTACGCGAGGCTGTGGTGTTGCGATTAGCCAGCGTGGTGACTGCCGCCAGCGCCCCCATCATCGATAGCCTGAAGGCGCTGGGAATCGACGCCGAGCGTGTGCCTTTGGGCGTGGACCTGCGTGCATGGCCGCCGTCTGCGCCGCGTGCGCGTGGCAATGGACCCGCCCGCTTGTTGCACGTTGCCAGCCTCAACCGGGTCAAGGATCAGCCGACGCTGCTGCGTGCGTTGGCCGCATTGGCTCGTACCGGGGTGGATTTTCGTATCGATCTGGTTGGCGTGGATACGCTCGACGGTGCGATGCAGGCATTGAGTGTGCAACTTGGCCTGGCCGAGCGTGTGCGCTTGCTCGGCTTCAAGACCCAGCGCGAATTGCGTCCACTGGTGCAGGCGGCGGATCTACTGGTCATGTCCTCGTTGCACGAGGCTGGGCCGTTGGTGTTGCTGGAAGCCGCAGTCGCCGGCGTGCCAACGGTCGGCACGGCGGTTGGGCATTTACTCGAATGGGCACCGTCGGCGGCCTTGGCCGTACCCGTCGGCGACTGGGCCGGCCTGGCCGACGCATTACGGCAGGTCCTCAGTGACGACGATTTGCGCCTGCGTCTGGCCTGGTCGGCGCAGTGTCGCGCGGTGCGCGAGGATATCGATCACAGCGTGCGCTGCTTCAGCGCTCTGTATGAGCGCTTGTGCGGGGCAGCGAGCTGATCGCTACCGCTAGCGTCGATGTGCTGCGATGTCAGCTCTTCGTGATTTTTCATTGACTGATGTCGTGGCTGCAAAAAATTTTTATTTTCAAACAGTAGCGTCGATATTTTAGATGGGTGTCACTCAGTGAATGTGCGACACGCCAATACGTGTTTTTTATCGAAAAAATGGTTGCATTGATTTGATTGAATTTTTTTCTGCATTGCAATTAACGATCAAGAAAAACATCTGGAATTTATCTCTAACAAGCAGGACGCTACTGCCATTGCTTTGTTTCGCTCGCAGATTAATTAGGCGCGAGAAACACATTGTACGTGTTCCGGCACGCAGCCTCATCGCCGCTGATTGAATCGTTGCGCCAGCATGATACGGCGTAATTGCGGCTCCCCCGTCACTTTTGTCGCAGGTGAAAATTCCATGCTGAAGAAGTTGCATCATGTCGGATACCGTTGCAGGGATGCTGCTGAAACAGTCGATTTTTATGAGCGCGTGATTGGGCTGAAATTCGCTGCGGCATTGATCGATCATGCGCCATCGGAAGCAGTACGGCCGTCCAATAATAATGTCTTTTTCGAGATGGAAGATGGCAGCTATCTATGTTTCTTCGACATTATCGACGATAATGGTCCCTCGGCGCCCTTGAGCGATACTTGGGCGCAGCACTTGGCACTGGAAGTCCATGATGTGGAACGTGCCGAGCAGATCGCCGCTCGTCTGCACGCGCACGGCACTGCGGTGGAGGGACCAGTGATCCACGAAGTGGCAGGCGATCAAATCTGCGGTGAACTGGCCCGCTCTTGGTACTTCCGCGACCCTAATGGGCATCGGCTGGAATTGCTGGTCAAACCTGTAATCGCGCAGACTGCGATCTGGGACGATCTGGCGAAGAATGCCCACGCCGAGTTGGCCCGGTGGGTGGCATTGAAGCAGGCCGCTACCACATGAGCACGATTGCCCCCGTACTGAACGCACGTACCTGTTCCAGTAGGCCAGGCGAGCGCAGCAAGACGGCGAAGGCCATGAATTACTGGGACTACATCAAGGTCGAGCAGTTGCTTGCCTTGCAGGGTGGGTTGAACGATGACGAGGCTTCTGTCGGCAACGACGAAGCCTTATTCATCGCGGTTCACCAGATCTACGAGCTCTGGTTCAAACTCATCCTGCGCGAACTCACCAGCACGCGCGATCTACTCCAGGTGCTGCAACCGGAGGACCCGCGCATGACGTTGGCTGTGCGCTCGCTGCGACGGGCGACTTCGGTGTTCGAACAGGCCAATTCGCACTTCAAATTGATGGAGACGATGACGGCGCGCGATTTCCTGGAGTTTCGCGCGCGTTTGGCGCCGGCCAGCGGCTTTCAATCCGCTCAGTTGCGCGAGATCGAGGTCTTGCTTGGGCTGGAGGAGGGCCAGCGTATCGCGATGGGGCAAGTCGGCTCCTTCAAGGATGCACTCAAGCTTCCCAATGGAGCGTCATCCAGTTCCGCACAGCGGCTACAAGCACGGATCTGCTCCGGTCCGAGCTTGAAACAGAGTCTTGATGCTTGGCTTGCGCGCATGCCAATCAATGGCTCGCACGATCCAGCGGTCGCCACCCGATTCGTGCATGACTACATCGCCGCGTTGGATGCCGAAAGCGAACGTCGGTTCAGGGCTGCCTGCACGAGCGGAGCAAGTGCGGAAGCTGTGGCGCAACAGCATGCGCGTTTGGCGATCGAGAGCACCAATGCCGCCTCTTTTCTGCTTGGCGAAGACGATCCGCAGGCAAACGCAGAGCAACGTGCGCAGCGCCGCGCGGTGCGCACGGCGCTGATTTTCATCGAGAGTCACCGTGATCTGCCTATGCTGACCTGGCCATGGGAGTTGCTCGAAGAGATCGTCGCACTGGAGCAGTCGATGCTCATCTGGCGTCAGCGCCATGCACGGATGGTCGAGCGTTTCATCGGCCATCGCGTTGGCACCGGTGGATCGCCCGGGGTCGCGTATCTGGATCAAACGGCCTTGCAATATCGGATATTTTCCGATCTATGGACGGTGCGTTCCTTGCTGCTGCCCACGGCGAGTTTGCCGCCACTGCGTCATGGTCTGTGCGATGAGGGTGTGCTGGAGCGGGGGCGATGACGGTGCCGCATGTCGTCGTGCTCGGTGGCAGTGTCGCCGGACTGACGAGCGCGCTGGCCTTCGCCCGACAGGGCGCTCGGGTCACGTTGATTGAGCGCGATGCGATTGACCATCCGAACGTTTCGGATCTGCGGCAGGATGCGTCGGTCAAGGCCTGGTGGCGTAAGGGCGTGGCGCATGCACGGCATACGCATGCCCTGGCAGCCCTCGGTCGCCAGGTGCTGCGGGAGCGTGCGGCAGACGTCTGGCATGCCTTGCTCGCGGCCGGTGCTCTTGAGATGCCGTTCGGCGCAACTTTGGACGGGCGGGGACGCATCCCGCGTTGCGAGGATCCCGATCTGTTCGGCCTGTCCGTGCGTCGCTCCCTCGTCGAGGCGGTGTTGCGGCCCATTGTCTGCGCGGAACCGAACGTGCAACTGCGCTCGCAGACAGCGGTCATGGGCCTGATCCTGGACAGGGCCACGATGCCGACGGTGCAGGGTGTAAGCACCACCGCTGGCGATGTACTCGGCGACCTGACAATCGACGCATTGGGACGCAGCTCGCCGCTGGCCAAGTGGCTGCATGCGGCCGGAATGCCAGAGCCGTCGGAGAGCGTCGAGCCATGCGGACTTGCGTACTACACGCGTTGGTATCGTGTGCGTCAGCCGCCTTCGGTGCGGTTGCAGGCGGGATTGTCCGCAGGCGGATATGCCGCAGCGAGCGGGTGTGTGGTGTGTCCTGCCGACAACGGTTACGCCTCGGTGACGCTGATGGTGCCGCAAACCGACAAGCGTTTGCACGTCTTCGACGATCCTCTGTTGTTCACTGCCGTGGCGCGGGCGCATCCCGGTGTGGCCGACTGGCTGCAACCGACAGTCTGCGCGCCGTTATCCGACGTGCTGCGTTGGCCGGTCTGCGAGAATCGCCTGCATCGCTTCGTGGTGGACGGGCGCCCGGTGCTGTTGGGCGCGGTTGCGGTTGGCGATTCGCTATGCGTCACCAATCCGACCTATACCCGTGGGATGTCGCTGGCCATGCGCTATGCGTTTGCGCTCGCCGATCTTGCCGCCTGCGAGGGGGGGCACGATCCCGTAAGTTTCGCGCTGCAAGCGGACCGACTCGCGGGACGCTGGGTCAGACCTTGGTACCAGGACAGCGTCGAACAGGACCGCGTGCGCACCGCGTGCTGGGCCGGGATGCCGCCGTCGCCCCGGTCGACTGACATCACGTTGCAGGACATCGCCGCGACCGCCCGCCATGACCCCCTGGTCTGGCACGCGCTGGCGCGCCGCACCGGCATGCTCGATGCACCCGAGGCGATCTTCGCCCGCGAGGACGTCTTGGTCCGCGTCCACACGCATCGCGCGCAGGACATGCCGTCACCACCGCAACCGAGTCGAGCGGCGCTGATGCGGCTGATCGCCGACAACCGAATGGCCGACTGCGTCCATCCACCTGCCTGATTTTCTCTTCTCTGGAGCGTTGCATGCAGTATCCCATCCGGAATACGGACACCGATCCGCCCCATTTCCGTGATTACTTCGCACTGGATTCCGATGTCCGTTGTCTCAACCACGGCATGCTCGGAGCGTGCCCGTTCCCGGTTCTCCAGCGGCAGGACGCGTTGCGCGCGCGCATCGAGCGTCAACCCGCCGCCTTCGTGTTGCGCGAGCTGCCCGCGCTGCTCGACGACGCCCGGCATACCTTGTGCGACTTGATCGGTGCCAACGCCGAGGACGTGGTCCTGTTGCCGAACGTCACGACGGCATTGAACGCGGTGCTGCGCTCGCTGGACTTCGCGCCGGGCGATGAAATCCTGACCACCAACCATGCCTATCTGTCCTGCTTGAATCTGCTCGACTACATCGCCAAACGCAGCGGTGCGGTGATCGTCGTGGCGACGGTGCGGACACCGGTGGATGGACCAGAGCAGGTGATCGACGCCGTGCTGGAGCGCGTCACTGCGCGGACACGGCTGGCCGTGCTCGACCATGTCACCAGCCCGACGGCCATCGTGTTTCCCATTGCCGCGCTGGTGCAACGGCTCGCCGCGCTCGGCGTGGAGACGTTGGTGGATGGCGCCCACGCTCCGGGCATGCTGCCCATCGATATGCACGCGATCGGCGCGGCGTATTACGCAGGCGATTGCCACAAGTGGTTGTGCAGCCCGCGTGGCGCTGGTTTCCTGCATATCCGAGCTGATCGCCAACGCGGTCTGCATCCTCCGGTGATCAGTCGCGGCTACGGCGACACGACGACGACGCGTCCGCGTCTGCACCTGGAATTCGATTGGCTGGGCACCGCCGATCCGACCGCATTACTGTGCCTGCCGACGGCCGTGCAGTTTCTCGCCGGATTACTGCCTGGCGGCCTGGCGGCGCTGTACGCGCGTAACCGCGCCTTGGCAATCGCGGCGGCGGCGCGTGTTGCCGCAGGATTGCCGTTGACACGCCTGGCAGCCGATACGATGGTCGGCAGCATGGTCGCGTTCGACTTGCACGACGCTGATGCCGCGACGTGCGCGCTGAGTGCAAGCGCATTGCAGGAGCATCTGTACACCACTCATGCCATCGATGTGGCGATCTGCGCATGGCCGGTTCCGGCAAGCCGCGTCGTGCGGATATCCGCGCACATCTACAACACGTTCGAGGATTATGCGTCGCTTGCCGATGCCTTGGCATCCAGCATGTTGCCGACACCGGCGATGCGGACAGGCCAGCGCCCTGCATACGCTATAGAAGGCGTCGCGTCATGAGCTTGGCATTGCAGGACAAGCATGTCTTGATTACCGGCGGAGCCGGCGGCATCGGCATCGAGTTGATTCACGCGTTCGCGCAGGTCGCGCACAAGGTGACGTTCACGTATCGCCCGGGAGAAGACAGTCAGCGTCGGGCGCAGGCCCTGCTCGAGAGCGTCGGTCCGGCCGCCGTGGCCGCGCACGTACTCGATGTCGGTGATCGCGATAGCCACGCCCGTTTCATGCAGACCTTGCACGATCCGGTGGATATCGTCATCCACAATGCCGGGCTTGGCACCAAGACCGTCGAGCGTGCGGCGGCCACCCACAAGGAACAGGACGAAGCGTTTTTCCGAGTCAATACCCTGGGGCCGCTGTGGCTGACCGAAGATCTGCTACCGGGAATGCAGAACAGAGGGCATGGCAAAGTGCTGTTCATGAGTTCGGTGGATGGTGGGATTACCCATTTCCCACGTTTCCGCGCCGCCGATGGCATGAGCAAGGCGGCCGTGGCGTTCCTGGGCCGGCAGCTCGCCGCCGCCTGTGCCTGCACCGGAATCGATGTCTTCACCGTGTGTCCCGGCGCGACCGATACGCCGATGTTCCAGGCCAGCACCTTGAATGCGCTTTCGGCCGTACAACGCCAGACACTGGAAGCCTCGTTGCCGGGCGGGCGCCTGATTCATCCGCGCGAAATCGCCGATCTGTGCCTGTATCTGTGCCGCGACGAAGCCCGCATCCTGCGCGGGGCCGTCATCGACGCATCGCTTGGCCTGGGCGTGTGCCCAGGCATCATGGACTAAGGAGCCAGCTATGCCCGTCCCCTCGAACCGCTTCTGGGAACAATGGCTCACCGCACATCGCGCCAAGCCCGATGCCTGCGTGACCTATTCGTTGTCGCCATCGCCACCGTTGCAACGGTTTCTCGCCGAACTGGACACGGCGCAGTCGCTGGACTGGTCCGCCGAGGATTACCAGGGCCTGCCGAACCTGCGCGAGCGCGTGCTCGAACAGTACGGCTATGGTCCGGCCTGTGGCGTGGAGGATGTGCTGATCACCGCTGGTGCGCAGGAGGCCAATTATCTAGCGCTGACACAGTTGCTACAGCGCGGCGACGAGTTCGTCATCGATGCGCCGGGTTGGCAGCAGCCGCTGGTGCTGGCCGAGCAAATCGGCGCGGTCGCCAAGCCCGTGCAACGCTTCGAATCCAATGGTTGGGCGCTGGACATCGCCCAGCTCGAAGCGCTGGTCACGCCGAGGACCAAACTTATCTTCCTGTGCAATCCGAATAATCCCACCGGTCGGGTGGAGGATGCCGCGACGCTTTCGCGCATCATCGCCGCCGCCGATCGTGTCGGTGCCTATATTCTCTCCGATGAGGTCTACCGTGGCCTGGAGTGGGATGCGCAGCAGACGCCGCGCATCGCCACCCTATACGAGCGCGGTATCAGTACCGGCAGCGTCTCCAAACTGCTCGGCTTGCAGGGCTTGCGCACCGGCTGGATGGTGACCCGTGATCGCGCTGTGTTGCAGGCGGCCATGGTCCTGCGCGAGAACACCAGCGAGATCATGAACGTCCTCGGCGAACGGCTCGCCGAGATCGCGTTGCGCCCGGAACACTTTGCGGATGCGGTCGCACATGCCCGTTCGGTCGGACGCAAACGTATCGATTTGCTGGATCGTTTCGTCGCCACGCAACCGGCGCTGAGCTGGACGCCGCCACAGGCGGGATTGCTCGGGCTGGCCCGGTTGCATCTCCCACTCGGTGCGGAAGAGTTTTGCCGAAGATTGCTGGCGCCGCCATACAACACCTTCGTGATGTCCGGCGATGCCTATGCGTGTCCCCAGCATCTGCGTCTGGGTGCCGGCGGTGTGTCGATGCAGGAGTTGGAGTTGGGACTTGCGCGATTAGCACAATTGCTCGCCGCTTCGGCCTCGACGTGATGATGCTGGTGTGCAGGGTGGCGCCTGCTCCCGACGTACTGTGGCGACAGCAGGCCACAAGATGTGTCGCATCGGTCCTTGCCGACGCGCAGTGATGGCGAAGAGTCGCCAACACAACCATGGCGACTCCTGCGTGCTCTCCGCGCCGATCCGATAGCGAATCGCGAGGTTTTTTTTCGCCACTCTAAGCTGCGTCACGATCCGGCGTGGGTGATCGTGGCACCGAGTTCCGACGATGCTGCGCGGCGATCGACGAAGCATCGCAGCAGCCGCATCGGCAGCCACGACTCATGAGGCGTTTCATGATGCGTTCGGCGCATATCCTTGCAGTGCGCTGCGTACCACGTACAGGGTATCCATGCGCGGCACCGGGCGCAGCAGCCGCTGCAACACCCGGTGCACGTGCGGCAAACGCACCCATGCCTGGCCCTGCAGCCAGAGTTGGGTGCGGATCATCTCGGCACGCTCCTGCTGGCTTTCCAACGATGGTTGCAGTCGCTGACGCAGATAGCGTAGCGCCGCACCGCACGAACGCGACCATGGGATTCCCGGCAACGTCGGCAGCCACAAGTGCGAACACGATGCCGCCGTCAGGTCCAGCCAAGCTGTCTGCAGGCGTAGCAGTGGAGGGCACTGCGCACGCAATTGCGCGAGCACCGTTGCGGGGATGGTGGCACGGTAATACCGCAGCATCAGCCGCAGTGGCGGCCATGCCCACCAGGCGCCGGTGCCATCGTGCGGGTTACACAGCATCTGCCAGTCGCTGGCGCGCATGCGCGGCGCGAGCAAGGCGATGTCGTGCAGGTGCATCAGCCGCAGGCTGCGGCTGCATAGTCCGCCGGCCGCATGCAGCAGCAGGTGGCTCATCAACGCGCCGTTGCTGGGGTAGGGGTGTAGTCCCGGAGCGTCGTTGCGGGGGAAGATCCGGCTGCTGATCTCCACCGTGTCCAGCGGCAGGCGCTCCTGGATGCGTACGTGCAGTTCGATGTTGATGGGGGTATCGCGATGCTCGCCCAGCCCGTGCGGCACCTGTGCCTGCGCGGGACGGAAGGTCTGGTGTTTCCATAGAGCGCATTCTGCGACGTAGCCCAATGCGCCCAATAGCGTGGCGGTCCGCTGCGCATCTTGCTCGCGGACCAGCAGGTCGATGTCGGCCATGGGGCGGTCGCCGGGCCGATATAGACCTTGTGCATGCAATGCCGCACCCTTCAGCGGCACGATAACGATACCCGCCGTCTGCGCCAGCGCATCGATGCGTTCGAGCAATGCGGCGATGCGCTGATAGCGCGCGGCGACGTGGTCGCGCTGTGCGGTCAGGAACTCCTGCCAGTCGCGCCGCGGCCATTGCGAGCGCTGGCTGAGCAACGGTGCCACGCCATGCGCGACCGCCGCCGCCGCCGCCAGTTGCCACTGCAATGGGTCCCATGTTGGCGACGCAGTCCCCGGCTGCGCCAGTTCGCGCGCCAGCGTTTCGGTGCTCAGGCGCAGGCCGCGACCGATCCGTTTGAGTCCAGGCAACGTGGCTTCGAGCGGCGAGGGGGGCGGCGTGGCCGTGGCGGTCGCGACCGGCGAGGGAGGCTGTGGCGTCATGAACGTTGCACCAGCGCAATGCGCCGTGCGGAACTGCCAGTACCGGAGAGTACCGATGCCGGCGATACGGCGTCGGTGCGGTGCAGAATCTCGCTGGCGATCAGTTTGTCCCAGTCGGTATCCAATAACGCAACGTCCTGCGCCTGCTTGGAGCCATCGGCTGTGTCGCGTTGTAGATCCACTTGCCTGTGCAGTAGATCGCGTACTCGACGGTAGAAGTCCGAGTCGTAAGCGCCATGGAACATCATCGCCAGGTCGTCGCTGTCTTGCCAATGTGTCTTGCGTCCGAGTTGGTTTTTCACCTGCTGGTAGAACACGGTGCCGGGCAGGGGATAGGACACGCTGACGCCGATGTCATCCGGGCGCGCCTGCGCCAGCAGTTGGCGTGTGGCGAGGATGTCTTCCAATTGTTCGTCCAGATAGCCCAGTTGCAAGAAGAAACCAACGCGAATGCCCTGCGCGCCCAGGCGCTGGCGCGCGGCGATCACCCCGGATACGTGCGTTCCTTTGGTCATCTTGTCCAGGATGCGCTGACTGCCGCTTTCCGCACCGATCCAGGCTTCCACGCAGCCGGCGCGAGCCAGTGCTGCGGCCATGCGCTCGCTCCCCAGGTCGGCGCGGGTCTGGATGGTGAAGGGGATCGAGCCTTCGGCGGCGGCCAATGCTTCGGCAAAGGCTTCCACCCAGTCGACGTGGAAGCCGAAGATGTCGTCGGCCATCCAGATGTGGTCCGGTGCGAAGTTGCGCTTGAGATGGATCATTTCCGCTGCGACATCTTGCGCATCGCGGCGCTTTGTAGTGGTTCCCCCAGATCGGCTTGGCGCACCAGTTGCAATGGAACGGGCAACCGCGCGAGGCGGCCATGTTCAAACTGAAATAACCGTGCCGTTCTTGCCACAGGCGTCGGTAGCGTTCGATGTCTACCAAGTCCCACGCGGCCATGGTGGACAGGCGCGGGTCTGGCGGCCGTGTACCGATCTGCGCGCGTCGCAGTTGCGGCGATGCCGCGCTGGCGACATCGGCCACGTCCGCCACCCAGTCGGTGGGGGCGATGTGCGGGGTCTGTTGCAATCGCGCGACAAGATCCAGTAACGCGGCGATGCCTTCGCCGATCAGCACGGCATCCGCACCGGCGGCGAGGAACGCCTCTGGATGATCGGACGCATCGGATCCGGCGACGATCACGCGGCTGCCATTGGCGCGTGCCTGCGCAATCATCTGACAGGCGGCTTCACGCATCCTGCTCAGACACATTTTGGTGAGGAAATTGAAGTTATCTTCATAGAACACCACCAGGTCCGGCTGTTGTCCGCGCACCGCGTCCGCATAGTCCTCCACACCCTCGGCCAGCATCGCGTCGAACAGCGTCACCTGATGCCCATGCTGGCGCAGCAGCGACGCCACCTGCAACGTGGCCAGTGGCGGATACGGTTTGCCACGCTCCCATTGCTTGGGGTCGTAACGCGTAGTGGTTCCCCCAGATCGGCTTGGCGCACCAGTTGCAATGGAACGGGCAACCGCGCGAGGCGGCCATGTTCAAACTGAAATAACCGTGCCGTTCTTGCCACAGGCGTCGGTAGCGTTCGATGTCTACCAAGTCCCACGCGGCCATGGTGGACAGGCGCGGGTCTGGCGGCCGTGTACCGATCTGCGCGCGTCGCAGTTGCGGCGATGCCGCGCTGGCGACATCGGCCACGTCCGCCACCCAGTCGGTGGGGGCGATGTGCGGGGTCTGTTGCAATCGCGCGACAAGATCCAGTAACGCGGCGATGCCTTCGCCGATCAGCACGGCATCCGCACCGGCGGCGAGGAACGCCTCTGGATGATCGGACGCATCGGATCCGGCGACGATCACGCGGCTGCCATTGGCGCGTGCCTGCGCAATCATCTGACAGGCGGCTTCACGCATCCTGCTCAGACACATTTTGGTGAGGAAATTGAAGTTATCTTCATAGAACACCACCAGGTCCGGCTGTTGTCCGCGCACCGCGTCCGCATAGTCCTCCACACCCTCGGCCAGCATCGCGTCGAACAGCGTCACCTGATGCCCATGCTGGCGCAGCAGCGACGCCACCTGCAACGTGGCCAGTGGCGGATACGGTTTGCCACGCTCCCATTGCTTGGGGTCGTAACGCAAAAAATACGAATGACTGACCTGGATTTTGAGCATCGGTGAAAGGTCTCGTTCGGCGCCAGCGTGCAAGCGGCGCATGCAGCAATGGCTGCGCAAAGGTGGTTGTGGCGGTAAGTGCCACCCATGCGGGGTTTGGTTGTGCGCCGTTTGCGGCGACCTTGTCGTCTGATGTCTCCGCGGCGCTGTATGCAACCTTTGTGCGCGGCGCATGCACCAACGCAACATTCAGCCAAAACAAAGTTCTCCAATGCAGCGATCCATCGCGCGCAGTCAGTGCGTTGACGGCACCGAGGCGATGCCCTCTTCAGTCGCATGCTTCGCCAGCGATCCGTTTGGTGCGCAATTACGCCGCACGCATACGCTCGACAAGCAATTGCTTGGGGGCCGTTTTCATTTCCAGAGCAACAGCAACGCGCTGTTGGCCTTGGTGGAGGCGGCATTTGGCGAAGTCCCGCCGCATCGTTTAGCGCAGAGCGCCGAGTTCCGTATCGAACTCACCCTGCTCACGCGCGCCGATGCGCCTTATGTGCTGGCGATGGAGCCGCCACCTGTGCAGACGCATTGCGGTGCCGGCGTGCTGTGCGGCGTCGTTGATGCGCACAACTATGTGGTGATGGCTCCGGAGCAGGGTCGGGCCATGGTGATGGTGTCCGAGGACATGCTCGACCATCCCTATCACGTGCGCTACGAACTGATCGAGTTCGCGGTGTTCGTGCTGGCGGCACGGCGCATGGGCCTGGTGCCGCTGCACGGTGCCTGCGTTGGTCGCGACGGGCGCGGCGTGCTACTGCTCGGCGGCAGCGGCAGCGGCAAATCCACATTGGCCTTGCACAGTCTGCTGCGCGGCCTGGACTTCATCGCCGAGGATGCACTCTTCGTCGCGCCGACGAGCATGCTCGCCACTGGCATCGGCAACTTTCTGCATCTGCGCACAGACCTGTTTCCTCTGCTGGAACCGCCGACCCGAGCGTGGATTGCCGCCGCGCCGGTCATTCGCCGCCGTAGTGGCGTGCTCAAGCACGAAGTGGACATCCGCAGGGGGGTCGCGCGACTCGCACCGGCTCCGTTACGTCTGGTCGGGGCGGTCTTTGTTTCCGCTACGCTTGCCGCCGATCCACACCGGCTGTTACAGCCGATCGCCGAGGACACGGCGTTCGAGCGCCTGACGGCGGATCAACCTTATGCCGCAGGCCAACCACACTGGTCACTGTTCGCCCACCAGTTGCAATGCCTGGGCATGTACGAATTGCAGCGCGGCCCCCATCCGGATACGTCGGTGGATGCCTTGCAGGCACTGCTGGCATGAGCAGGCACGCGCCGGTGATGCACTACCGTGGAGGCAACGCGTATCGCCAGAGGGGGGGCGATGACGCCGATATATGGCCGCAGTGCAGCGTCATTGGAGATGGCCAGTGATCGCGTCCGCGGATGCCACCACGCCGCAACCGCTGTCCCGCTTGCTGGGTATCTTTCTGTCCACGCTCCAGCGCGACGAACGCCGGCGCATCGCCTGGTACGTGCTGGTATCGCTGGGCACGGCGCTGGCCGGCGCTATCGCCACCGTCGCGTTAGTGCCGCTGGTGCAGCCCGGACATGCCTTGATCCTTGGCGGGCAGACGCTGCTCTTATCCGATGGCTTGTTCGCTCAGGCCATGCTGTTCGTCATTGCCAGCGTGAGCTTTGCCCTGTTGCGGTGGCAATGCACACGTATGGCCGCGCACCTGGCCAGCCAGCATGCACTGGAGTTGCGCCGCCGGGTGCATGCGCGCTTGTTGCAGGCACCGCTGCATGCGTTGGCAGACGCCAGTTCGGCAGAAATCGCCAATCTGCTGACCTATAACGTGGAGATCGTCGTGCAGGGCTTCAGCGCCTTGCTGCAGTTGCTGGTAGCCGCCATCACCGCAGTGGTGAGCTTTGCCATCGCGTTCCTGGTCTCGCCGATCCTGGTGCTGGCGTTGCCACCGCTACTGGCGCTGGCCATGCTCGCCTTTCGCATCGCCGGTCACGAACAAGCGCGTGTCAGTCGTCAGTACGTTGCCGATATGACCAAGCTGTTCTGGCTCAGCGAGGACTTCCCGCGTCGCCTACGCCACGTCCGCTCGTTCGCCCGCCAGGAGCATGAGCAGGCCGCCTACGACCTCATCTCCGCACGCCTTGCGCACGGCTATTGGCGCCAGCAGGCGCTGGTCGCTTCCGGACGCCTGGTGTTGGAATTGGTCGCAGTCGCCGCCATCGCGACGCTCATGCTGCTGGCCGGGCTGTGGCATGGGCTCGACCGCGGCGCGCTCATGACCGTTGGCCTGCTGCTGGGACGGCTGCTGCCTTATCTCGTCGCGACCCGACAGAGCGTGCAACAACTGCGTTCGGCCGCACCGGCGTTGGCCTTGTGGCAGCGCTACGTCGCCCTGGGCGCGGTGGTGCCAACGCAGACGGCGAGCATGAGCGCGGCGCCAGTGCAGATGCCGATTCATATCCAGCGACTCAGCCTGGCACCTCCATTGGAGGCACTGAGTGTGTGTGATTTGATCCTGGCACCCGGTACCCTGACCCTGATTAGCGGCCCATCGGGTGTCGGCAAAAGCAGCCTGATGGACGTGCTGGCGGGGATGGTCGCACCGCAGGTCTTCAGCGCACAGTGCGACGGCGATGTGCTGGATTTTTCCGGCTATCGCGCGCGCTTGCACTCGACCGCCTACGTTGCGCAGAGTGTGCGCCCGTGGCAACACACGGTGCGTGATTGTCTGGCCTGGGCCGCGCCGACGGCCAGCGAGGCAGCGATGTGGCAAGCACTAGGCGATGTTGGCCTGACCACGCGCCTGCATGCTGCTTGGCAGGGTCTGGACACCGCCGTGCATGGTGCCGCCGCCAGACTTTCTGGTGGCGAATTGCAGCGCCTGTTGCTGGCCCAGGTGCTCCTGCGGCAACCTCGCATCGCCTTGCTCGACGAAGCCACCAGCGCACTCGACGCCATCTCCGAACAGCACGTATTGCGCATGATGCGGCGGCGTCTGCCGCATACCGCACTGGTGGTCGTCTCGCACCGGATTGGCCTATCGACCATCGCCGACCGCTGCCTGACGGTGCAACGGGTTCACCCCCGTGCCGGCCCGTGTGCGACGAGCGCCAGCGAAACACAGACGGGACCGACGGCAGCTCCTTCTTGGCGCATCAATTCCGCGCCAATCTAGCGCGCTGGGATCGGTCCCGGGAAACAAGGCATACAAAAGTGAGATGTGACGCCGGCTACAACGTTAGCCATGTAAGAGAGTTGGGGGAGGAATCTTCCTGCGTAGACCTATCAGGTGAACTGCCGGGGTATCATCATTTGCGACCATATCTTAGGCTGGAGATGAGCATGATATTGCTACTGTGCCTTTTTGCTCTTTTTTTGTTGATGGCACTTATTTCCGCTCTCGCGGGTCAAAAAAATAAGTTGAAGCAAAATGCACAGTTACAGTGGCCTTTTTACGGCATGCGGGTTTTGACAAATTCGGAACAGATTCTTTATTGGCGATTGATTGAGGCGCTCCCTGAAAATATTGTCCTAGCTCAGGTCCAGCTATCAAGATTTCTAGGTATTCGCAAAGGAAGTGGACGAATTCAATGGCTTAATAAGGTCAATCAAAAGAGCGCGGATTTTATTGTGTGCAACAAAGATTTTTCTGTACTAACTGTTATTGAGCTTGACGACGCAAGCCATGATCGTCCGGGGCGTCATCAGGCGGATGCCGATAAAACGAAAGCGATTGCGGACGCTGGACTGCACATGATTCGTTGGCATGTGAAGTCGATGCCAAATGTTGCCAAGATTCGCGACGAAATATCCTCACTGGAATGGGGGCAGGGGCGTACCCCGGCGTAGACGCTTTAGCCGGCCATGCGTCAGAAGTGCCGGGGCCAGTTTGAAGTGCAGGGCGGAATTGCGCACGAGGCAGACTGGCTTACTGCTCAAGGAGAACTGGCTCACAGCAACTGCATCACCTTTGAGATGGAACCGGTGACATCAATCGATATGGCCAAACGTATTGCAGACGTCCAGAACATTGGCCAGCCTTGGCTTGCGGCGCTGGAGGGCGATCAGTTCGTTGGATACGCCTACGCCACGCAGTGGCGATCAAGAAAGGCGCCTCGAACCAGCAGTAACCAGAGTCTGTAAATTTTCGCGCGGCCTGTCAAACGCAGACGGCATTCTGCCGGGCGAAACACAAGTGAAGCGCCGCTCCGCATCGATCGTATGCAGGCGAATTTCCGCGCATCGCGCATGATCCACGAAAACGTGGGCGACCCGCGCAGTGATGCTGACACCGCAACCGCAGCATCGATCAGGCCGACGCAGCGCCATCGGCGACCAAGGGCAGCCAGAACCGTGCGATCGCGCCCGGACCATCCGTCCTGGCTTCCAACAACACGTTGCCGTCGTGCGCCTCGGCGATCGCACGGGCGAGCATCAGGCCGATGCCGGATCCGCCGGGCTTGGTCGTGAAAAATGGAACGAACAGATTCTCGCTTCGCGGTGGACCGACGCCGTCGTCGACTAATTCGATCACGGCGAAGTCGTTCTCCCGCCACCAGCGGACCTGGACCTTTCCGTCGGCGCCACTCATCGCTTCGAGTGCGTTCTTCAACAAATTGATCAGCGCCTGCTCGATCTGGTCGGGGTCGGCCTGCACCTGCAGTGGTTCGCCTTCGTGCACTTGCGCGCGTGAGGGTTCCAGACGCACGACTTTACGGACCACTTCGCCCAGATCGATGTCGCGACGTTCGGGCGTTGGTAGATGGGTCAGCCGGCCGTATCCTGCCAGGAAGCGGTCCAGGGATTCCGCCCGGTCGCCGATCACCCGCAGCCCGGCCACCAGATCCTCCTGTAGGTCCTCCGGCAGAGGCTGCCGGGTGGCGAGGGTGGCGAGGGTATCGGCGATCGAGGAGATGGGGGCCAGCGAGTTCTTGACTTCGTGGCTCAGCACCCGCTGCAACCGCTGCCAAGCATCCCGTTCTTCCTCGCGCAACGCGCGGCCGATGTCGCTGATGACCAGTAGGCAACCTTTGCGCCCTTCGTGGACCAACGCCGCAGTACGGATGAAGAAGCGACTGGTGCGTCCGGGAAATGTGCAGCTCCACGCGCGCGCGCCGTTCTCGTCAAGGTAGGCGTCCAGGCCAAGCTCGGTGGCGCTGCGTTCGAGGGCGATCTGCGCACCGGCATCGAGCAGGCTCGCGGCTGCTGGATTGAGGAAGCGCAGCTTGCGCTTATCGTCAAAGACCAGCACCGCGCTGTCCAGTGCGTCAAGGGTCTTGTTCAGCAGACGCAAGCTTTCCTCGAAGTGGATCCGCTGTTTCTGCAACTGGACTGCCAAGGCGTTGACATCGTAGATCACCTTGCCTAGCGGGTTTCCCAATCTGCCGCGTAGCGTGTAGTCGCCTTCGCGCAGCGCCTCAAGCAGACCGGACAGGGTCTGCAGCAGGTAGTGCATCCGCTGGAAGCGCCAGTACACGATGGCTGCGGTCGCCACCACCACGCCCCCCAGCATCCAGCCACGGGCGGCATGCGCAGGCCAGTCGAACACGACAAGCGCCACCAGCATCAAGGCCGACGGCACCAGTGACAGGGCCACGCCCGAGGCCAGCAGGCGGACGAAGGGCATCCACGTGCCAGGGGCTCTGGAACCCGATTCAGCCATCGCCGCCTGTCGCGCGCAGGCTGTACTTTTCGAGGCGCCGATACAGCGCTTGGCGGGTGATGCCGAGCGCGTCGGCGCAGCGTTGGAGGTTACCGTCGTAGCGGTCCAGGCAGCGTCGGATCAGCCACTTCTCGGCATCGTCAAGGGTCATCCGTTCGAGATCGTCGGCAAGCGCAGCGGGTTTGCCGATCGATAGCGCCTCGGGCCGGATCTCGTCACCGTCGCTCAGCAGTACGGCACGTTCGATCACGTGCTGAAGCTGGCGCACGTTCCCGGGCCAAGGAGATTCGAGCAACACCCGTTGCGCCGCCGCGCTCATCCGCATCTTGGGGCGGCCGTAGCACTTCGCCGACTGGGATAGGAAGTGCTGGGCGAGCGGCAGGATGTCTTCGCTGCGGTTGCGCAGCGGCGGCAGAGTGATCTCGATGGTGTTCAGACGATAGAGCAGGTCGCGCCGGAACGATCCGCTCGCCACTTCCTTCTCAAGGTCCGCATTGGTCGCCGCGATCAGGCGGACGTCGGTTCGCTGCGTGTGCGAGGACCCCATCCGCTCGAATTCGCCGCCATCCTCCAGCACACGCAGCAGCTTGGGCTGCTGCGAGATCGGCATGTTGCCGACTTCGTCGAGGAGCAGGGTGCCGCCGTTGGCTAGCTCGAAACGGCCGACGCGATCGCCACGGGCATCGGTAAACGCGCCACGGACGTGGCCGAACATTTCCGATTCAAAGAGGCTCTCGGAAATCCCACCCATGTTGATCTTGACGAAGGGCTTTCCAGCCCGCGGCGACAGGTTGTGGAGATGGCGGGCAATGACGCCTTTGCCGGTACCGTTCTCGCCGAGGAGCAGGACGTTCGCATCACTGGGGGCGACCCGCGCGACCACCGACATCACCTGCTTCATCGCGGGGGATCGGGCAATCAACTCTCCCGGCACGTTCGCGGCCCTGCCATCGCTCGCAGCATCTTCCGGGTGTCGGCGGCTTTCGCTGAGGCCGGGGAGGCCGCGCAGCACATCCAGGAGCCGGGCGTTCTCCCACGGCTTTTCGATGAAGTCGATGCAGCCGAGCTGGATCGCTCTCACTGCCAGCTGGACATTGCCCCAGGCGGTCATCACGACCACTGGCAGGTCCGGCCGCCGCTGCCGCAGCTGCCTGAGCAGATCCAGGCCCTCCTCGCCAGAGGTCGTGTCCCGGGAGAAGTTGAGATCCACCAGGGCGGCGTCGAACTGCCCATCATTGAGTGCCTCCAGCGCAGCCGCCGGACTGGTGACAGAGGTGCAGGCGATGCCTTCGGACTTCAGCAGCAACCGCAGCGCATCCAGGATACTTTTCTGATCATCGACTGCGAGAACGTTTCTCAAGGTGCAAGGCTCATGATGGCTTTCGATCTCCGAAACGGTCCAGCTTCGCATCCATCGTTGCTGGTCTCGTGAGCGCTTTTCGGGCGCATCGCAATTACCGGCATCGACACGCGCATCGATACGGCATCGGACAATGCGCTCGCGGACGACTGTGTTCGGACGGCATGATATAGGAGGAGGCATCGGTGCGATGGATCGAACGATCCGGTCGAAACGTCCGATTTCGAAGCAGGCGTATCGAAATCGGATACTTCGAGCAGAAGTGGGTGGCGCAAAAAATATTTCAAATCAATATTTTGCACGATAATCAAACGCTGGCACGCTGTTTGCTGCCATTGCGTTCATGGACATCGTAAACCCCAATTTCAAGATCAAGAAAAAGCGCAGGCAGCAGATCATCATCGGCATCGTGGTGATCGTTGTCGTGCTCATCGCGGTCATCCTCTATCGCTTCTCCTCAGCGATGCCATCGATCGATACCTCCAGTGTGTGGATCGACACCGTCAAACGCGGCGACATGCTGCGCGATGTGCGCGCGCAAGGCACGCTGGTGCCGCTCGACATCCGCTGGGTGTCCGCGTCGACTCAGGCGGTGGTGGTGAAGATCGAAGTGCTGCCGGGCAATCCGGTCAAGGCGGACATGGTACTGCTCACGCTCAGCAATCCGGATGTGGAGGATGCACTCAGGAACGCGGAATCCGAGGTAGCGGCTGCGACCGCACGGGTGCAGGTCCGACGTTCCGAGTTACAACTGGAACTCCTCGGCCAGCGATCGCAGCTGGCGCAGGCCCAGTCCGACTACGCGTCGGCGAAGGTCAAGTTCGATGTCGATGCGAAGGCCGCCGCCCAGCAGCTCATTCCCAGAGTCCAGTTCGAACAGGGCCAGATCGCACTCAAGCAGCTCGCCTATCGCGTGGATGCCGAACACAAGCGCCTGGACGCGATGCAGGCGGCCATGACCTCCCAGATGGCATCGGTGCAGGCCGAGCTACAACAGAAGCAGAGCAACCTGTTGCTGCAACGCCGGCAACACGATGCGCTTCAGGTACGCGCCGGCATCGACGGCGTGCTGCAGGAAGTGGCGGTGCAGGAAGGCCAACGGGTCTCGCCGGGCAGCAACCTCGCCCGCGTCGCCAAGCAGGACGTCCTGATCGCACGGCTGAAGGTGCCCGAGATGCAGGCCAGGGATGTCGTGGTGGGCAAGTCAGCAGACATCGACACCTACAACGGCCTCGTGGTGGGTCGCGTGTCCCGAGTGGATCCTGCGGTCGTCGACGGTACCGTCCGTGTCGACATCGCGCTCACCGGCAAACTCCCGCTAGGCACGCGCCCGGACCTCTCGGTCGAGGGCGTCGTCCATATCGACAAGCTCGTCGCCACCTTGTCGGTCGGCAGACCAGCCCAGGCCAAGATCGGTAGCCATATGTCGCTTTTCCGCCTCGATCCTTCCGGTGGAAGCGCACGTCGCGTGCAAGTCCGTTTGGGTGCCATGTCGGCTGATCGGGTACAGATCCTCGATGGCCTCAAGGAAGGCGAGCGCGTTATCCTCTCCGACAGTACGCAATGGCTGCAATACGACCGGATCCGACTGAAGTAATTCAGTACCATCCGGAACATCACCGCCCACCCTGGTTTGCGAAAAGGATTACTAAAATGCGTCAGAGAACGATCATTGGTCCGATCTTGCTGATGATGATCGGAGCTTACCTGTTGATGCAGAATTTCGGTTGGCTGATCGAATACGATCGGATCTTCTCGAAGTGGTCGCCCGCGCTGTTGATCTTTCTTGGTGCGTGGATCATGGTCCGCCGCCTGTACCGCAAAGCCATCGTCAGGTCTTGATGCGGCACTGAGGTAGGTCGCTGCTGTCGCACATCGACCTACGCATACTTCGCACTTGGTGCGAACGTCTTGAACGCCGTCGCGCCAGGCCGGGAAACGAAGGGAAGGGCGCCCATGTCGATGGCGCCGCCCCTCGCTGGTACAGCTCATTCGTAGCGCAGTGCGACGATCGGATCCACCCGCAGTGCCCGCGCGATCGGGACGAGCGAGGCAACCACAGCGACGACCACGATCGTCAGAACGACCACGGCAAACACCGACCCTTCATCGCCATGGGTCTGTAACTTCGGATCGGTAAGCGCGGCCGACCAGGGCAAAGCCAAGCCGATGCCGATCGTCAGTCCGATCGCCAGTTGCAGGAGCAACTGCCTGCCGATGTTCGAAACGATGGTCTTCGAGCCCGCACCCAGCGCCCGACGAATGCCAATCTCGCGTGTCCGCTGCACGACCGCGAACGACAGGATGCCGTACAGCCCCGCTGCAGCGAGCATCAGCGCGATCAGGCCGAGCAGGGTGAAGACCTGGGTGAGCACGAGGATGCTTGTGCGTCCCATGTCGATGCCCTTGGCCTGGGTGCGGACATCGTAGACAGGAATGTCGGGGTCGATGCTGGAAACGGCCTGAGTGATCTTGGACGCACTGGCGAGCGGATCACCGCCCTTGATTTCGGCGGCGATGACCATCGAGTAGGGCGGCAACTGACGCATCGGCAGCAGGATGCTCGGGAGCGAATCTTCTGAAACCCCGTCCAACTGTAAGTCGGAGACCACGCCGATCACGGTCAGGATGTCCGGGTTTTCCTGTTCCGGATGCAGCGCGATCCGCTGGCCGATCGCGTCTGTGCCCGGCCACAACAGTGCAGCGGTCTCGCTGTCGATGACCACCACCGGATTCTGGGCATCGCGTTCGTCGAAGAAGCGACCCACAATCAGTTTCAACCGGTAGGTCTCGGCGAAATGCTTGTCCACCACGCCCAACTGCGCCTTAAGATATCCACCGGCTGGCCGTGGCTGGCCCAGACCGGCAATGTATTCGTGACTTCCGAGCAGTGCGCCGGGAATCGTATTGGCCAGCGTCGCGTTGACGATGGCCGGATCGCTGCGCAACCGCTCGCCGATCTGGTCGTAGAGGCGAATGCGCGAAGCCTGGTCGGGATAGCGGTTCTGGCGAAGGTCGATTCGCGCCGTGAGGATCCGCTCAGGATCGATGGCATTGCCGAACTTGGTCTCCAGCACACGCTCCAAGCCCTGGATGAACGTGCCTGCGCCGACTAGGAGGATCACCGTCAACGCGATCTCGAAGACCACCAGGGCCTTGGAAATGCGAGCAAAGAAGCCACCATGGGAACCTTTGCCGCCCTCGCGCAGCACTTCCTGCACATCGGTGCGGGACGCGCGCCAGGCAGGGATGAAACCGGCGACCGCCGTCGTGAACAACGCGGCGATGGCCGCGAATACCAGCATCCGCCCATCAATGCCGAACCGGATGAAATACGGCGGCGGTTTGCCATTTGCCGCGAAGATGCCCGCAATCCAGTCGTTGCCGAGCTGGGCGATGAGCAGTGCGACGAGAGTCGCGGCAACACTCAGCACGAAGCTCTCCATGAGCTGATCGCGGAGCAGGCGTCCGCGGCTGGCACCCAGAGCGCAGCGGATCGCCAGGTCGCGCTGCCGGCTCATCGCCTGCACCAGTTGCAGGTTCCCGATGTTCGCGCAGGCCAGTAGCAGCACGAGACTGCTAGTCGCGAACATCAGCCACGCATACGAACGGACCTTCTCGGTGATGAAGCTTAGCGCGAGTGGCTTGACCGTCAGGTTTCGACCGGCACGCTGGCCACGCAGTTGCTTGCCTTGGGCGGAGGCGACTGTCTCCAGATCAGCGCGCGCCTGGCCCAGTGCGACGCCGGGCTTGAGCTTGCCCACTACGTTGACGTCGGTGGAAGTTCCCGGCGGAAAACGGGTCGGCAGCCATACATCCGCAATTGCGGGGAAAGCGAAGCCCTTCGGCATGACGCCAACGATCGTGGCGGCTTCGCCGTTGATCTGCACGTTCCTGCCGATGATATCCTTGGCTGCAGCGAAGTCATTGCGCCAGAGGCTTTCGCTGATCAACGCGACGAGCGGCGCGCCGGGGCGCTCGTCGCTTTTGCCAAGGCGACGTCCCGACAGCGGTGTGGTCCCAAGGAACGCCAACATCTGTCCAGACAACAGACAGCCGTTGTAGCGTTTGGCGACACCGCCCACGACGATGTCGGCGGCCTGCACATGATAAATGCCGGTGGCTTCGATGCTTTTCAGACTGTTGCGGATCTGCTCGTAGTCGTCATTGCCCATGACCTCGATACCGACGTCGTTCTCGGTCTTGTAGCCGATCGCTACGAGCCGATCCGGGTCCGGGAACGGCATGGGCTTGAGCACTAGGCCGTTGACGAGACCGAACAGGAACAGCACGGTGCCGAGACCGACACCGAGTACTGCGACCGCGAGCAGCGAATGCCCTGGCCGTTGGAGCAGACGGCGCGCCGCCGTCTGGAACGCGTGACCGGTGGACACGCTCATGTCCGGGAGCTACGTGCAAGGTTCAGGCGCTCGTCAATCATATCCTCCTCCTTGCGTCGCAGGCTAGTGAGCATTTCCTCGTCGACCACGCGACCATCGAACATGTAGATGCTGCGTTGGGCGAACTTCGCGTGCCTCAGATCATGGGTCACCATACAGATGGTCGACCCCGAACGGTGCAACTGATCCAGCAGAGCGATCACCGCTTCGCCATTGTGGGAATCGAGGTTGCCGGTCGGTTCGTCGGCAAGCAGAACGGCAGGCCGGGTGACCAGCGCGCGAGCGACGGCGACGCGCTGCTGTTGACCACCGGAAAGCTGCGCCGGATAGTGGTTCACACGGTGGGCGATGCCCACCTGTTCCAGCACTTCGAGGACACGCTCTTTGCGCTGCTTGCGTGACAGGGCCTGTTCGCCTTCGAGATACACCAGCGGCAACTCGACGTTCTCGAAGATGCTCAGATCGCCGATGAGATTGAAGGCTTGGAAGATGAACCCGATCTCGCGATTGCGGACTTTCGCGCGTTGACCAGCACTGAGGCTCTGGATGGCCGTACCGTTGAGCGGCATCGGCAGCAGGATGCTCGGGAGCGAATCTTCTGAAACCCCGTCCAACTGTAAGTCGGAGACCACGCCGATCACGGTCAGGATGTCCGGGTTTTCCTGTTCCGGATGCAGCGCGATCCGCTGGCCGATCGCGTCTGTGCCCGGCCACAACAGTGCAGCGGTCTCGCTGTCGATGACCACCACCGGATTCTGGGCATCGCGTTCGTCGAAGAAGCGACCCACAATCAGTTTCAACCGGTAGGTCTCGGCGAAATGCTTGTCCACCACGCCCAACTGCGCCTTAAGATATCCACCGGCTGGCCGTGGCTGGCCCAGACCGGCAATGTATTCGTGACTTCCGAGCAGTGCGCCGGGAATCGTATTGGCCAGCGTCGCGTTGACGATGGCCGGATCGCTGCGCAACCGCTCGCCGATCTGGTCGTAGAGGCGAATGCGCGAAGCCTGGTCGGGATAGCGGTTCTGGCGAAGGTCGATTCGCGCCGTGAGGATCCGCTCAGGATCGATGGCATTGCCGAACTTGGTCTCCAGCACACGCTCCAAGCCCTGGATGAACGTGCCTGCGCCGACTAGGAGGATCACCGTCAACGCGATCTCGAAGACCACCAGGGCCTTGGAAATGCGAGCAAAGAAGCCACCATGGGAACCTTTGCCGCCCTCGCGCAGCACTTCCTGCACATCGGTGCGGGACGCGCGCCAGGCAGGGATGAAACCGGCGACCGCCGTCGTGAACAACGCGGCGATGGCCGCGAATACCAGCATCCGCCCATCAATGCCGAACCGGATGAAATACGGCGGCGGTTTGCCATTTGCCGCGAAGATGCCCGCAATCCAGTCGTTGCCGAGCTGGGCGATGAGCAGTGCGACGAGAGTCGCGGCAACACTCAGCACGAAGCTCTCCATGAGCTGATCGCGGAGCAGGCGTCCGCGGCTGGCACCCAGAGCGCAGCGGATCGCCAGGTCGCGCTGCCGGCTCATCGCCTGCACCAGTTGCAGGTTCCCGATGTTCGCGCAGGCCAGTAGCAGCACGAGACTGCTAGTCGCGAACATCAGCCACGCATACGAACGGACCTTCTCGGTGATGAAGCTTAGCGCGAGTGGCTTGACCGTCAGGTTTCGACCGGCACGCTGGCCACGCAGTTGCTTGCCTTGGGCGGAGGCGACTGTCTCCAGATCAGCGCGCGCCTGGCCCAGTGCGACGCCGGGCTTGAGCTTGCCCACTACGTTGACGTCGGTGGAAGTTCCCGGCGGAAAACGGGTCGGCAGCCATACATCCGCAATTGCGGGGAAAGCGAAGCCCTTCGGCATGACGCCAACGATCGTGGCGGCTTCGCCGTTGATCTGCACGTTCCTGCCGATGATATCCTTGGCTGCAGCGAAGTCATTGCGCCAGAGGCTTTCGCTGATCAACGCGACGAGCGGCGCGCCGGGGCGCTCGTCGCTTTTGCCAAGGCGACGTCCCGACAGCGGTGTGGTCCCAAGGAACGCCAACATCTGTCCAGACAACAGACAGCCGTTGTAGCGTTTGGCGACACCGCCCACGACGATGTCGGCGGCCTGCACATGATAAATGCCGGTGGCTTCGATGCTTTTCAGACTGTTGCGGATCTGCTCGTAGTCGTCATTGCCCATGACCTCGATACCGACGTCGTTCTCGGTCTTGTAGCCGATCGCTACGAGCCGATCCGGGTCCGGGAACGGCATGGGCTTGAGCACTAGGCCGTTGACGAGACCGAACAGGAACAGCACGGTGCCGAGACCGACACCGAGTACTGCGACCGCGAGCAGCGAATGCCCTGGCCGTTGGAGCAGACGGCGCGCCGCCGTCTGGAACGCGTGACCGGTGGACACGCTCATGTCCGGGAGCTACGTGCAAGGTTCAGGCGCTCGTCAATCATATCCTCCTCCTTGCGTCGCAGGCTAGTGAGCATTTCCTCGTCGACCACGCGACCATCGAACATGTAGATGCTGCGTTGGGCGAACTTCGCGTGCCTCAGATCATGGGTCACCATACAGATGGTCGACCCCGAACGGTGCAACTGATCCAGCAGAGCGATCACCGCTTCGCCATTGTGGGAATCGAGGTTGCCGGTCGGTTCGTCGGCAAGCAGAACGGCAGGCCGGGTGACCAGCGCGCGAGCGACGGCGACGCGCTGCTGTTGACCACCGGAAAGCTGCGCCGGATAGTGGTTCACACGGTGGGCGATGCCCACCTGTTCCAGCACTTCGAGGACACGCTCTTTGCGCTGCTTGCGTGACAGGGCCTGTTCGCCTTCGAGATACACCAGCGGCAACTCGACGTTCTCGAAGATGCTCAGATCGCCGATGAGATTGAAGGCTTGGAAGATGAACCCGATCTCGCGATTGCGGACTTTCGCGCGTTGACCAGCACTGAGGCTCTGGATGGCCGTACCGTTGAGCGAATAATAGGTTCCGGAGGAGGGTGCATCCAGCAGCCCGAGGATCGAAAGCAGCGTCGATTTGCCGCAACCGGACGGGCCAGAGATCGAGACATATTCGCCTTTCTTGATCTCGATATTCACGCTGGAAAGCGCGTGAGTTTCGATTTCCTCCGATTGAAAGACCTTCGAAACCAACTCAAGACGAATGAGAGGACGCTCGCACTGATCGTTCAATGTATACCCATGGGTTATATGGAGATGGAGGACCAAAAAGCGCTTCGCATTGTGTGATTTACTCAATGAGGGTCACGCTTCAATCCTGCATATGATGAAATCACTTTTATCATCGATTGTCACGCAACCTCGCGTATTTTTTCCGCCGTTTTCCAGCCGTGGAAAAGCGACCAAAAACGGTCACCACAGACCATTCTCGGGCGTTTTCGGCCGAGCCGTGACGCTGCGTCACGAAATTCGCCACTACGGTTAGTAAAAAGACGCCGAATTCCACCAAAATATTCTCTCTCGTCCATTTAGGATGGTACGTTTTCGGACTCCTGTCGCCATCATTGCGCCTCTCCGACAAATGCTGCCGGGCAACCGCGCCTGTGTTCGATCAGTGTCAAGTACTGTGTCCTGGCTGGCCAAGTTTTAGTGGACACCGCGATAGGTAATTTCAGGTAGTGGCTTTCTCGTAGTCGGCCGGTGATCGGTAGCCGAGGGTCGAGTGCAGCCGGTGGGTGTTGTAGAAGCCGACGATGTCGTGGGTGATGTCGGCGATGGCTTCGTTGGGGTTGGCGTAGAGGCGCTGCCAGACGTGTTCCATTTTCAGGTTCAGGAAGAACCGCTCCATCACCGCGTTGTCCCAGCAGTTGCCCTTGCGGCTCATGCTGGCCACGAGCTTGTGCTTGGCCAGCAGATCGCGGTGGGCCTGGCTGGCGTACTGGCTACCGCGATCGGTATGCACGATCAGCCCGGGCTTGGGCTGGCGCAGGGCGATGGCGATTTGCAACGCCGTGCAGATCAACTCGGTGGGCGGACACCGCGATAGGTAATTTCAGGTAGTGGCTTTCTCGTAGTCGGCCGGTGATCGGTAGCCGAGGGTCGAGTGCAGCCGGTGGGTGTTGTAGAAGCCGACGATGTCGTGGGTGATGTCGGCGATGGCTTCGTTGGGGTTGGCGTAGAGGCGCTGCCAGACGTGTTCCATTTTCAGGTTCAGGAAGAACCGCTCCATCACCGCGTTGTCCCAGCAGTTGCCCTTGCGGCTCATGCTGGCCACGAGCTTGTGCTTGGCCAGCAGATCGCGGTGGGCCTGGCTGGCGTACTGGCTACCGCGATCGGTATGCACGATCAGCCCGGGCTTGGGCTGGCGCAGGGCGATGGCGATTTGCAACGCCGTGCAGATCAACTCGGTGGGCATGTGGGTTCACCCCCGTTTTCACGGACACTTACAAGAAGGCCGATCCAGGCCATGAGGAGTGTTCATGTCAAAGCGTAGGAAGTTCAGTGCCGAGTTCA